>NZ_CP190246.1:2181053-2492632 GCF_039652435.2 Niabella insulisoli
CCGATCGTAGTTCCGGAAGTAAATTGTTTCCAGGCGCCTTTATCTTCATAATAAGCGGTAAACTTTTCTACTCTTTGTCCGACAGTAATCGCTTCCTGCAATGATAACACATTAAAACGAGCCTTATGTTTCAATTCGAATACAATCGTCGTGGCCGTATCCGCATCTTTTGTGGTTAGGTAAGAATTATAATTGCCGTCGAGCGCCTTTTTTAGCTTCAGGCCGTTACTGCATGTCACGCGCGCTTTCCTTAGAAAATTTTTCGAGAAAGTAAGCCTGCGCATGGCCGTCCATTGTTGCAAACTGCTGATATCCGCGTCGCTGATCAAGCCCCGCTTATCCGGCGGGATGTTGAGCAACAACACACTATTCATTCCCACTGAAGTGAAATAAATTTCGTTAAGTTTTTGGGGCGTTTTTACCTGCTTGTCCTGGCTTGCGTGATAAAACCAACCTGGGCGGATCGAAACATCTGTTTCTGCCGGGTACCACACCAGCGCCTTTGCATTGCGAATTTTGTCTCGGCTGCCAATGTCGCTGCCGCGCATATCTCCCTGTGGTTTAACCACCAGGTTTTTTTGTGATCCATCCGCGATAGCGCCCTGATCGAGATTGGCCGATGGCACCACGCTCCATTCCATGGCGCGGCCTCTTCCGGTTTCTGTTCCCACCCATCTTACATCCGGGCCCATAATAGCTATGACGGCCTGCGGCTGCAATTTCCTGATCAACGCATACCATTTTTCAAAATCATAGACCTGCTTTTTGCCATTGGGGCCTTCGCCATTGGCGCCGTCAAACCACACTTCATCCACCTTTCCATACCAGGTTAGCAGTTCTGTAAGCTGTTCCACAAAAAAATTGTTGTAGGCGTCCGATCCATACATCGGCGCGTTCATATCCCAGGGCGACAAGTAAACACCAAAACCCACATTCAGTTTTTTACATGCTCTCGAAACTTCTTTCACCACATCGCCGTTTCCGGCCAGCCAGGGGCTGCTTTTCACAGAATGAGCAGTGGTTTTAGTGGGCCACAGGCAAAACCCGTCGTGGTGTTTCGCTGTGATGATCACCTGTTTAAAACCCGCATCTTTCACCGATCGCACCCATTGCTCGGCGTTTAATGCGGTTGGATTAAATATTTGGGGATCTTCTTTTCCGGTGCCCCACTCCTTCCCTGTGAAGGTGTTGATTCCAAAATGAAAAAATGCGGTAAGTTCAAGCTGTTGCCAGCGCAGTTGACGATCGGTTGGGACTACGTTGGCTGCTTTTCGAATAATATCAGCTTCTGTGTCTGTGGACGCAATTTCGACATAATTGGCTTTTTGAGCAAGCAATTGGCCCGACAGGCAAATACCTAACAAACAATAAGTCAAAAATTTCATCTTCAATTTTTACATGATTAAAACCCGCCGTGGTGAAAGCAACTTGGCCGAAACAGCCGGATTATTCAATTAAGACAGCAAGCGTTTACTTCACACAAGGTATGTTCTTATTTTCTATTAAAGATGTGCAAACGGTTGTGCTGATTTGAACCGCTATGGCGACGCTTCAATTGTTCTGCAGGCGTTCACACTTTGATCTGCCATTTTTTTTATATTATAAATTTTGCTTTTTATTTTTATCGCTTGAAGTCGAACAATGATAATCAACCGGCTTTGCTTTTATCCCCGCTATCGATAACTATTTCGATGACTTTGGCTTAGCTATAAAATAAAAGATATGAAAAAAATATACAAAACAATGGTAGCGCTTACGATACCAATGTTCTTAAGCGCGCAACATAAAGCGTATGTGCCGGATCCCAACCCGGCCATTCAAAAACGGATCAGCGAATGGCAGGATCTTAAATTCGGGATGCTGATGCACTGGGGGCCCTATAGCCAGTGGGGCGTTGTTGAAAGCTGGAGCATCTGTCCGGAAGACCTCAATTTTACTGCCGGCGCGCGGCAGAAGAAATTTCCGGAGATGGACTATTTATCCTATCTCAATGCGTATGAAAAATTGCAGACCACTTTTAATCCGACAAATTTCAATCCTGACAAGTGGGCCGCGGCCGCCAAAGATGCAGGTATGAAATATTTGGTTTTCACCACAAAACATCATGATGGCTTTTGCATGTTCGATACCAAAACCACCGATTACAAAGTCACTGATGCGAAGACGCCCTTTGCAGCGCATTCAAAAAGCAATATCACGAAGGAAGTTTTTGATGCTTTTCGCAAACAAAATCTTTGGGTAGGCGCTTATTTTTCAAAACCCGATTGGCATAATAATAATTACTGGTGGGACCGTTTTCCACCGATTGATCGCAATCCCAATTATGATATTCAAAAGCATCCTGAAAAATGGCAGCATTTTGTCAAAGACACGCATGAGCAAATCGATGAACTAATGAGCAATTATGGCAAGGTCGACATTCTCTGGCTCGACGGCGGCTGGGTTAAAAAGAAATCGGAGGAAGAAGCAAGAGCTGACTTTATAAAGTACTACGATCAATATCATTTCGGCATCAACGCGCAAAACCAGGATATCGATATGCCAACGCTGGTGAAAAACGCCAGGACCAAGCAGCCGCAACTAATTGTTGTGGATCGCGATATTACCGGGCCTTATCAAAACTATCTGACACCCGAACAACATATTCCTGATGAAGGGCTGCCCTACCCCTGGGAAACCTGTATGACCATGAGCAGCAGTTGGAGTTATACGCCAAACGATGTGTATAAGCCAGCCAATGAAATTATTGAGAAACTTGTTGACATCGTAAGTAAGGGCGGTAATTATTTATTGAATGTAGGGCCCGGCCCGGATGGCACCCTCGCTGACACAGCCTATGCAAGATTAAAAGAGATCGGCCATTGGATTAAAATAAATGGTGAAGCTATCTACAGCACGCGGCCGTATAGCAGTTTCGGAGAAGGCGACCATATCCGGTTTGCGCAAACGAAAGACGGGGCATCGAAATTTATTTACCTGTTTGACAATCCTGCCATAGTAAAAATTCGGAAGATGGACATTCCAAAGGGAGCGACGCTGCGTCTTTTGGGAAGTTCCAAAAAATTAAAATGGCGTAAAAATGGAGCCATAACAGAAATCCAAGTTCCGTCGGATGCAAAAAATGCAAGCCAATATGTTTGGGTGATTAAGGTGGACAACACTCGATAAATTAAAATTATACCCGAAGTGATATAAAAATATTATATAAAGACAATTTATACCCGAAATGGTATTATAAAAGAAAAAAATAGTAAATTTATATCAGAAAAGGTATAAAATGAGCTCACTTAGAATTTTTGTCAAGCAAAAGCGAAAAGAACTAAAATTAACACAAGAAGATTTAGCCTTAAATGCCGGTGTTGGACTTCGTTTCGTACGCGACCTCGAGCAGGGAAAAAAAACGCTTCGTATAGATAAGGTAAATGATGTGCTGTCATTATTCGGCAAAGAAGTGGGTGTAATCGATAAAATTCGCGACTGATGGGAAGGCAGGCCAAAATATATTTTCAGGATCAGCTTGCTGGATATTTACTTGAGAGCGACGAAGGTTACCTGTTCAATTATGATCGCGCGTATCTTGCAGGCGACGACCCTAAGCCAATCAGTTTAACACTACCTGTTTCAGCACAAACTTATCAGAGTAACATACTCTTTTCTTTTTTTGATGGCTTAATTCCGGAAGGATGGCTCTTAGAAATGGGTGAAAAGCACTGGAAATTAAATCCGCGCGATCGCTTCGAATTGCTTATTAATTTATGCAGGGATGCGATTGGTGCTGTTTCCGTATATCCGGTGGAGGCGGAGGATCATGGCTAATTGTTTATTTTGCTATCAATCCGTTGAAAACGGCGAATTCCATTCCGCATGTTCAAAAAAAATTTTTGGAACACCTCAAGTCCCATTTTTGGAATTAGACAAAGTTAAACTAGACCGTTTGGCCCAAATTACAGTTAACAAACGGTTAGCGTTGACCGGCGTACAACCAAAAATATCGCTCAGTTTGAATAAGGAAAACGGAAACAATCGGTTAACCTTGGTTGGGCTATGGGGCGATTATATTTTAAAACCGCAAACGCCTGAGTTTCCTTTTATGCCAGAAGTAGAAGATCTGACGATGCATTTAGCCAGGTTGTTTAACATTGAAACGGTTACGCATTCGCTGATTCGAACTTCAATAGGAACATTGGCTTATATCACGAGGCGGTTTGACCGCAACGCCGGAACTAAAATCCATGTCGAGGATTTATGTCAGCTGTCGGGGCTATTAACTGAGCAGAAATATAAAAGTTCATACGAGCGAGCAGGAAAAATGATTGAAAATTATGCCACCAATTCTGGCTTAGACGTGATTAAATATTTCCGATTAGTTCTATTCAGCTTTTTAACAGGAAATAACGACATGCACCTAAAAAACTTCTCTTTAGTACATACACCCAAAGGGATTTTATTTTCGCCTGCTTACGATCTCTTAAATGTTAACCTGATTTATCCAACAGACAAAGAAGAAATGGCGTTGACGTTAAATGGGCGAAAAAAGAAAATAAAGCGTACCGACTTTGATATGCTCGCGACGAGCTTAGGCATCAGGAAGATTGTTCGGGAAAACATTTATAAAATTTTTTCAAAGCAATCTGAAAATATAAATGATTGGATCAACCGAAGTTTTATGAATGATAATTACAAAGAACAATATGCTAACATCGTCCGGCAAAAATTCGCACAATTGGGTTTGTAATTGCCGCCGGACATGAGAACTTTTTAAAAAAATATTGGGCTTTATTGCGTTTGGCGCATCTGAAAATAGCAACGGTTTGACAAGAATAAATATTCCATTTTTTGTGTCATCATCATAGCACCTTTCTTATCGGGCAAAAGTCGCCCGATAGGTTTTCGGGCAATGCTTGTAAAGCTTTTTAAACAAGCGCGAAAAATAGAATACGGTTTCAAAGCCGGTTTGGTAGGCAATATCGCTGATAGAAAGATTGGTCGCGCATAGCAGTTCAGCCGCGCGTTTCAACCGGATCTCCAGATGGTATTGATGAGGCGGCTGGCCCATCGCTTGTTTAAAATCCTTTCGAAATTTGGAATAGCTGACGGAAAGTTGTTTAGCCAGTGCAGGCATGCTGATCTTGTTTTCCAGGTTGTCGAGCAGCACAAACTTCGCTTTGGCAATATAATCAGGGTCTTTGCTACCAACATCTTTTCGAAGGGTTTTGCTGTTGTAAATTTGGGAAAGTATGGATAGAGCGATGCCGCTGAGCTCCAGATGATAGCCGGGCGTTCCATGCCTTATTTTTGTCAGCAACTGTAAGAACGACTGAAGCAGCTCTTCGTTAAAACCCATATCCACGACGGGTTCGTTGTGATCAAAAAAGCCAGACTCCAGCAATTGTTGTGGATAGTAGCCATTGAAGCCAATCCAATATTCTTCCCATCCCACTTTATAAGACGGTTTGTAACGATGCCAGGCTCCCGGAAACAGCAAAAAACAAGCGCCTTCGTTAATATCAAATTTTTTATTATGGGCCGTCTCAAACACGCCGCAGCCTTTTGAAATAAAGATGATATAATAGTCATCAAGAATACGCCCCCGGTTCCAGGAAAAACTATGCGTAGCAGGATGATCGCTGGCAACCGGGTAAGACTGGCACCCTTCTACCTTCGAGTATCCCGCAGTGGTAATATACAGTCCCCATTTTTCTTCCACTTCTGTCCTGCTCAAATATTTATGAAAGTTTTGCATTGGTATTTGGTAAGAAATATCAAAAAGTACAAATTAAAGAATATTTCGTGCAAAGGCAAATCCTTGTTCTGATACTATTTTCGGAGTAATAAACGATGCCGCCAGAATAGATACACATTCCGTTGAACTAATATTTTCTCAAACCAAATTCAAGCGTGATGCCGATAGACTGCCATTTTTTTTACATCACATCATAGCCAAACATCAAAATGATTTTTAGGGCTAGCAAAGCCAGACATACCTCTTTAAACCACAAAAACCACATGAACAAAGCATGAAAAATAAACTCACCGAAAGCGATGTGCTCAGCTACCAGCAAAACGGATTTCTTATTATTGAAGATTTCCTATCAGACAGCGAACTCGCCGATTGGCGCGTCGCTGTTACAGAAGCGATTGCAGCGCGTAATGGCATTAAAATTCCCGGACAAAATATTCTCGTGGGGATGGACGACGGCATCAATGAAGATGCAGAATATTTCTCAAAAGTTTTCGACCAGCTGATTAATTTGTGGCAGACAAATGAAAAGGTAAAAAAAATCATGCTCGATGAGCGTCTTGGAGCAATGGCGGCTACCCTGGCCGGTGCAGATGAGATACGCATCTGGCACGACCAGGCGTTGTTCAAAAAGCCCTGGGCCAATCCTACTTCCTGGCATCTCGATACCCCTTTTTGGTCCTTTTCCGAAAGAAATGCCTTATCCATTTGGGTAGCGCTCGACGACGCCACGGCCGAAAACGGATGTCTTTATTTTATCCCCGGTTCGCACAAGGAAACCACTTTTGAAAACAAGGGAATCGGGAAAAACATGGATGGTGTTTTCTCGATCTACCCACAGTTTGCCCACCAAAAACCGGTCGCTTCAAAAATAAAAGCCGGCAGTTGTTCATTCCACAACGGATTGACAATTCATGGCGCCGGCGCCAATATGACCAACGGCTATCGTCGGGCGATGACATGCGCCTACATGCCCGGAGGAAGCCGGTTTAATGGTCAGCAAAATGTTTTACCCGAAGCTTATTTTCAATCACTGAAGGTCGGCGATTTGCTCAACAATGATGAACAAAACCCACTCATCTATAAACGATAAACTGCGACGGGATGGGCATTTAAACTCCTATCGGCTGTAGAACAATCATGTATTAACATTCGTCAAAACGGAGCAATACTGATATCGGTTGGAAGCTTACCCCAGACTGCATCTATTTCTACAAAAAATGAGTTGTATTAACACCCATCCCCTCTCAAACCAATACTCGCCTGCGCACCGCCATGTGTATGTTCAGGTTGCGGCCGGCCGCTATTCAAAATCATAAAAATGATCATCATGACAAACCACTTCGGCATCTTCTTCATCAGGCTTAAAAAGCCACTACTGATCTTCCTCCTTCTGCTGCTCTCACACCACATTACGTTCGGGCAGGGCCGTGTTATCAACGGCACCGTGACGGACAAAGATGGTAATCCGCTGCAAGGCGCCACCGTATTTGAAAAAGGCCGTCCCGAAAACGGAGTCGCCACAAATGCACAGGGCCGCTTTTCGCTCAACGCGATTAGTGAAACAACGACGCTTGTCGTTTCCTTTGCCGGCTACAACGAATTGGAACAAACCGTGCCTGCTACGGGCGGAACAGCCCTTGTTATTGCCCTGGAACGCAAGGAAGGCAATATGGACGAGGTTATTGTAATTGGTTATGGCACGGCCAGGCGCGGCGACTTTTCCGGCGCTGTCAGTTCCGTAAAACTCGAAAATTCTCCCATCGCCCTGGTGCCTAATTCCAACCCGCTTGATGTTTTGAAAGGTAGTGTTCCCGGGCTCACCATCGGCGTTGCCAATTCCGCCGGAGACCAGCCTGCTATGTTGATTCGGGGGCAAAATTCGATCCGGGGCGATAACAACCCGCTCATCGTGTTGGATGGGGTCATTTTTCAGGGAAGCTTGAATGATATCAATCCCAATGATATTGCTACGGTTGACATACTTAAAGATGCGGTTTCAGCATCCGTTTACGGATCGAGATCAGCGAATGGCGTCATCGCGATTACGACCAAAACGGGTAAGCGCGGCAAGCCTATTATCAGCCTCAACGCCTCGCACGGCCTACAGCATTGGCTAAGGCGACCCGTGATGATGTCGGGTGCGGAATGGATTAAATCGGTGAATGACCGCAATAAATATTCGGAAGGATCTACCGACTGGATGAAACCCGGCGAAATCGAAAACTACAATGCTGGAAAAGAAGTCGACTGGCTCGATGAGATTACGCGCAAGGGCATAATGCAGAATTTTCAGGCGGCAGTTTCAGGGGCTTCCGAACAGGTCAATTACTATATGTCTTCATCGTATAATAACAATAAAGGCATCATCATTGGTGATAATTTCAGCCGTATTTCGGTATTAAGCAAAATCAATGCGAAGATCACCAGCTGGCTGGAGCTGGGCATGAACGGCGCCTATAACAAATTAGATTATTCCGGCATCCCGGCCAATGTATCGGCAGCACAGTTGATGTCGCCCTACGGTGTGCTCTACCGCGACGATGAAGGAAATCTTGAAAAATACCCTTATACGCAATCGCTGGCAAGCCCACTTTGGGGCATCCAGGATGGAACGGTTGATAATATGGACCTGCGCCAAAATTTCCGTTTGAATGCTTACGCCACGGTTTCCATTCCCTGGATTAAAGGCTTGAGCTACCGGCTCAACTATTCAGCCAATCTTGACAAAAACAAATCGGGCACTTTCCAATACGAAACCTATTTTGTAGCAGAAGGAGCCGGCGTTGAGAGGTATCAGCCTACGGTGGTGAATGGTTTTCTGGCGAACGCCAATGGCAATCAGCAAAACACATCTATCTTTAATTATGTTATAGACAATATCCTGAATTACAAAAACACATTCGGCGATCATAATATAGATTTCACGGCTGTGGCCACACGCGATTTTTACAGAAGCGAAAGCGTTAACGCCATCGGATCAGACTTCTCTGCCAATGGAAATTCCCTGCTGGGCATGTGGGGGTTGCACAAAGCAAAAGTGCAGCGCAACGACCTCGCGGTTTCTCAAAGAGGGAATATAGGTTACCTGGCAAGGCTCAATTACAGTTTTGCAAATAAGTATATGCTGAACGCATCCATCCGAAGGGACGGCGCTTCCGTGTTTGGAGACAGTACCAAATGGGGTAATTTCGGAGCCGTGGGATTGGCATGGCGTATTTCGGGAGAAGAATTCCTTAAAAGTTTTCAAGCTTTAAATGATCTCAAACTCAAAGTATCATGGGGCCAAAACGGCAACCAGGGCATCAGCCCTTATGGTACGCTGGCGAGAGTGGTGAACGGCCCGTCCGGAGGCTTTCGCTATGAGTTCTCAAACAGCGGCAGTAATATCTTTTATGGGCTCGCACAACAAACACTGGGTAACGCCGACCTCGGTTGGGAAAAAACAACCGCCTGGAACCTGGGCTTTGAGTCTGCCTGGTTTGATGGCCGCCTGCAGCTGGACCTGAACGTTTACAAATCACAAACAACCGATCAGCTGTTCGTTAGAGAAATTCCAATCATGACCGGTTTTGGATCCATCAACGCTTCGATGGGAAAAGTTGCCAACAAAGGCCTGGAACTCGCGGTTGCCACCGTAAATATCCAGCACAAAGATTTCAGGTGGTCGAGCACCCTGAACTATCATATCAACCGTAATAAGCTGGTTGAACTTTATGGAACCGACAACGATGGCGACGGCATCGAAGACGATGATATCGCCAACAGCCTTTTTATCGGCCGGTCGCTTGGCGCCATTTACGGATATGAGCAAATTGGTATCGTGCAAGTCGGCGATGAGGAATATATCAGCCTTAACGGAGCTGCACCCGGCGACCCCAAATACAACGACATTGACGGCGTCCCTGGCATATCTGTTAACGACCGGAAAATTTTGGGATACACAAAAGAGAATTTCACGATGGGCTTCAGCAATACTTTCAGTTATAAAAATTTTGAACTTTATGGCCTTATCGCCGGCATTTTCGGAGGCAATGATTTTTACCTACGCCAAAACACAGCGGCTTATCTTACCCGGTCGAACAGGTTTAATGACAATGCTATTTCTAAACCTTACTGGACAACCGATAACGCCAGCAATACCTATCCATCGGCGACCTATTCCGCCGATGCGCGGTTCCTGGGCCTTCAATCGAGGGCGTTTGTCAGGCTGCAGGATGTAGCTCTTTCTTATACTTTCCGGCAGCCATGGGTCGATCGCATGCATTTTTCAAACCTGCGGCTTTTTGTTTCAGGAAAAAACCTGGCGATCCTTACCAAATGGGAAGGCGGCGATCCCGAACTGGGAAATGCAGTACGGGATAACACGATCCCCGTGCCCGCAACATATGCTTTCGGTATTTCAGCCTCATTCTAAAAACCTAAAATTTAATTCCATGAAATGGTATTCCAATAATCTCTGGTTTGTATTTGCACTTTTCTTATTTCTTTCCTGCAAGTCTGATACAGAATTTCTGAAAGAAAGGCCGGAAACTTTTTATACAACCGACAACGCTTTTTCTAGTTCGGCTCAGGTCGACCAGGTGCTGATTTCCATCTACTCCAATATCCGCGAAGCCTGGACCAACCCCGCAGAACAAGCGTGGATGTTTGTGTTCAAAGGTAATGGCTCGGATATGTTTGATGTGCCCAGTATTAGAAGAGGCTCCACGTTCAACAATTATGGTAATATTAATCCTGATAACGGCATCTTCTACAGTATCTACAGTTATTGGTATGATATTATCAACAAATCGAATCTCGCTATTTATGCAACCGATCTGCCGCAGGTGCAATGGTCAAATGAGCAGGATAAGAAATATGCACTGGCACAGGCCCGCTTTTTCAGGGCTTTTGCCTACCGCAACCTGGGTGAATTATTTGGCGGCGTACCACTGGTGAAAACCATTACACAAACGCCCAAATTTAATTTTGAACGTTCTTCGAGAATTGAGACCTACGATTTTGCGATTGCAGAATTGGAGGCCATTTTGAACGACCTGCCACAAACCACTGCTGCCGGCGGCAGAATCGTCAGAGGCGCAGCACAGCACAATCTCGCCGAACTATATCTGGCAAAAGGTATTCAGATGGAAGCAGAGGGTAATACATCGGGCGGAAAGGAAGCCTATACCAAGTCCATCCAATACGCCAATGAAGTAATCGATGGCGGCACTTACGGGCTCATGACCAACCGATATGGAAGCCGCGCCAGCGAGGCTACCATTAGTTTTCCTGTTTACCGCGGCGGCGTTTTCTCTACTGCGGCGATTGTTGATACCGTGATGCAAACCACCAATGTTTTCTGGGATCTTTTCCAGGATGGAAATGTAAATTATCAGAACGGAAATAAAGAATGTATCTGGGCCGTGCAAATCGACTATGCGGCGTACAGGGCCGAAGACGGCGAGTCAAAACTTTGTTACTCGCGGGCTTTTTCACCCGTGTTCCGTGACGGCGCCAAAAGCCATCTTACCGGCACGCTCGAAGATGTGGGCGGCAGAGGTATTGCCGACATCATTCCTACTTTTTATGCCAGAGATAATATTTTTGAAGCAAAATGGGGAACCGATATGAGAAATAGCGATGCAGCTTTGCGCCGCCGGTTTAAAGGCAACGTGGCCGCATCTCCGTATTACCGGAAAGAAGTCCCTTGGGAAGTGATGTACAACGGCGGCCCCGACGAAACAACGAACAAAAATAACAGCAGCCTTTGCTACCCCGTTTCCTGCAAAATAGCCACCGACAAATATATGGGTATTGCCGACGGGGAACAGCGAAGCAACCTCTTTCGCGACGACTACGTAATACGGCTTCCGGAAACCATTCTTTTAAGGGCTGAAGCCAAACAAAGAAACGGCGATAAAGCCGGCGCAGCGGCTGACGTTAATCTCCTTAGAACAAGGGCGCAATGCAGATATCTGGTCACCGCCGCTGATATGGATGACAATTTTGATCTGATCCTCGATGAGAGAGCCCGCGAACTGCTATATGAAGAATGCAGATGGAATACCTTGTTGCGCATGGGCAAAACGATTGCAGTTGACCGGATCAGAAAATATGCCTATTGGCCCGAGGCGCAGGCCACCCTTACTTTTGATTATAACCTGTGGCCTATTCCGCAAAAAGTGATCGAAACCAACAAAGACGCGGTCATTGAACAAAATCCGGCCTGGGTAAACCGATAAAAAATTTCTTATGATAAGAACAGGTATATGCAGTGTTTTCTTTCTTTTAGGATCCTTATCAGTAAAAGCCCAAAAAGCTTCGTATGATTTACAAACATCGAAGAATATTTCGCTAAGCGAGCTAAAAGAAAATTTTTTAACGCCGCCGCCCGAGGCGCGGCTACGATGCTACTGGTGGTGGCTCAACAGCATGGCCACCAAAGCCTCCATCACCAGAGACCTGGAGGAAATGAGGGCCAAAGGATATGGAGGCGCCTCGTTGGTGGACGCTGGCAGCTCGAGCTACACCCAGGCGCTTAAAACAGCTGCAGGGCCGGTTTTCATGAGCCCGCCATGGATGGAATTATACCAACATGCCGTAAAAGAAGCCGACCGACTCGGCATAGAACTAAGCGTTAATATTCAGAGCGGATGGAACCCAGGCGGCCCTTTCGTCACGCCGGAATATGCCTTAAAAAAAATAGTCACTGCAGACACTATTGTCACAGGCGGCAAGCCATTGTCGCTGCAACTGCCACAGCCTCCGATGAAAATAATGTATCGGGATGTGCTGGTTCAGGCGATTCAAAAACCATCGGGAAATTTGTTATTGAAAGATGCGGCCATAGCTGATTGGTCCATCAAAACATTCAACCGGTCGATGGGTGGGCAGGGCATTTATCCGCTTTATAAGTTTCGCTCAGGATTTGATACTGTAACCGCCACCGCGCCGTTACAACAAAATAAGATCATTGATGTAACGGCTCATTTCGATGGTAAAACATTAAAATGGACAGCTCCTCCCGGAGAATGGATTATTATTCGCTATGGCTGGACCAATACCGGCGCGGTTACTTCTACCACGAGCGACGGATGGAATGGTTTATCGCTCGACCACATGAGCGCCCAGGCATTTGATCTTTATAAACAGTCGGTGATTAACCCGCTCATTCAAACCGCAAAAGCCGCAGGCAACAGCGTCCGCTTTTTGCAAACAGACAGCTGGGAAATGGGCGTTATTAATTGGACACAAAAATTCCCTGAGGAATTTAAAAGCCGCCGGGGCTACGACATCAAAGCATTCATGCCGGTGCTGGCGGGCTATTTGGTAGAAAACCAGGAGCTAACCAATCGCTTTCTTTATGATTTTAGAAAAACAGTCGGCGATTGTATTCTCGACAACCATTACCGGTTGTTTCATCAAACAGCTCATGAAAGCGGCATCGGCATGCATCCTGAATCCGGCGGGCCTCACTCCGCGCCCATTGATGCTTTGCAGGTGATGGGCATTAACGATTTTCCGCAGGGAGAATTTTGGGCGATGGCCAACACCCACCGCGTGTCGGATGCCGCGCGGCTGGCGGTTAAACAAAGCGCTTGTGTAGCCCACACTAATGGCAAACGATTTGTTGGCGCCGAAGGCCCCACCAGTATTGGCCCGCAATGGGAACGGTCGCCCCGCGATTTAAAAAGCAATATCGACCGCGTTTTCTGCTCTGGCGTCAACCGCATCGTATGGCATACATTCACCTCATCGCCCCGGGAATTTGGACTGCCCGGTAATGAATATTTTGCCGGCACTCATATGAACCCAAATGTGACCTGGTGGAATGAAGCAGGCAGTTTTGTTTCTTATTTAAACCGCGCCAGCTATCTCCTGCAGCAAGGCTTGTTTGTTGCAGACGTTTTGTTTTACTATGGCGACAATGTGCCGAATTTTGTCTTCTTAAAAGAAGAGTTTCCTCAGTTGAATTTTGGATATGATTGGGACAAATGCTCACGCGATGTGGTGCTCAACCGGCTTTCTATTCAAAACGGAAAAATCATTTTGCCCGATGGCATGCAATACCGGCTGCTGGCGCTTCCGCAGGGAAAAGCGATTAGCCTCGACGTACTCCAAAAAATAGAACAATTGGTCAAAGCCGGAATGACCCTTTGGGGGCCTCGGCCGGAAAGCGCAACAGGCCTCAAACAATATCCGGAAAGCGACCGCCAGCTAACAGCTATTGCTGACCGGCTGTGGGGAAAGGTAGAAGGGGTTCGTAACACCGAAAATAATTATGGGAAAGGAAAAGTTGTCTGGGGAACCGATATCAATAAAGTGTTGCAGGATATGCAGGTAATGCCGGATATCAGTTTTAAAGGAAACCACCCTCAGGCGGCGCTGGATTATTTGCACCGTACCACGACGGAAGGCGATATCTATTTTTTATCCAACCCTTTTGAATACAAAGCTTATAATGATTTCGAATATCGATACATTCCTGAAATCCCCGACCGCAATGAACCGATGGAAGTGAGCTTTCGCGTGACGGGCCGGCAGCCCCAGCTTTGGGATGCAATGTCGGGAACGATTACTGATATTTTAAACTACCGGGAAGAGCAGGGACGAACCGTTATCCCACTTCATTTTGAACCTGGCGGATCGAAATTTATACTTTTCCGAAAAGACCGGGTAGCGAAGCCGCATATCACCAATATTATCAAAAACGACGCACCGCTGACCTCATCAGTAGCAAACCTAAGGCCCGGCATTGAACCCATTACATTCGAAGAAAAAAATGGGACAGTACATGCAGCAATAGCAGCTAAAGGCAACTATGAGTTCAAGTGGTCAAACGGGAAAACAACAAATCTTGAAGTGGCGACAGGCGTTCGTGAAAAGCCGCTGAACCATCCCTGGCAATTAAAACTGGACCAACATTGGGGTGCGGGAAAAACTTACACCATGAAAAATTTGATCTCGTGGACTGCTTCCGAAGATTCTGTATTGAAATATTACTCTGGCAAAGGTGTTTACACAACAAAATTTTTTCTTAAGAATAGCGATCTTTCGGGTCAGCGAATATTATTAGATTTAGGAAATGTTCAGGACATTGCGGTGATCAAAGTAAATGGAACGCAAAGAGATATTAAATGGTTCTTTCCCTACCGGATCGATATTACGGACGCCGTAAAATCCGGCGAAAACAGCCTCATGGTTGAAGTAGTTAATCTTTGGGCCAACCGGCTGATCGGCGACAGCCGGCTCCCGGCAGCACAGCGGCTTACCAAGACCAATATTGTAAAGTTTGAGGCGAAAGATGCTGAAAAATGGCTTCGGGTATCAGGGCTGTTGGGCCCGGTAAAACTAATTTTTCAACCTGATTATATTTTAAAGAAACAATAAGTAGGCGTGATCGCCAAACGATCAAAGGTTTATTTTCCGACCCCTTATAAAAGGCACAATTTCTTTTCCAGCGCCAATAGCGTCATTCTGATAATGAAGCGCGGCCGGCGAAGCGCCCACCCATTCGCTATTTCGCCCTTCGATTTTAACAAGGCCGGTTTGAGGTTCGATGGTCAACACAGTGAATAAAGCATCTTTATAAGGACAGGTGCTTGACAGCCAGGGATAGGAGTCGTGCACTGCTTTGCTATATGAAGTATGTTTATACGGACTGCCCATCCAGAAGTAAGAAGCTGAATTGATATGAGCATAATGCACGTCTTTAACGGTGTATAAGGCATCAATATGCGTATGTCCATTAATCGCGAGTACAATTTTCTTTTTGTAAGCTGCAAGCAAATCCTGCACAGCTTCGGCGTTATCGACGGCAGCCCAGCCCGCAAGCGGTTGATGGCTGACAACGACCACCGGCTTTTGACTATGCGCAAGTTCCATTTTTAACCAGGCCATCTGCTCATTTCCAATAAACGCAGGATAGCCGCCTTTATGAGCAGGCGAGCCTTTCTCATTACCATCCAGAAAGATAAAATGGACACCCTTAATTTCCCGGCTGTAATATGGCTGGGGCATCCCCCAGATCTCCAGGCATTGCTGTTTAGTGTGCCCGGCATCAGTGTCATGATTACCGATAACGTGCATCGGGATATCATGCGCATGATTGAACATGTCGATCACCGCCCGGTTCTTTTCAGAAGGGTACGCAAAATCTCCCATCTGGATTAGCGCATCAGGTTGCACAGCCTTCATGTGTTGCACAAAAGCGTTTAGCCGTTCCTGCCCGTTATGAATCAAATCCTGGTGCAAATCTGCGATCAGCCCGATTTTCACCGGTCTCTTTTTATCGTCGAAAGATGCGAATAGCGCCCTCGGCAACTGTAGCGCGATCGTGGCGCCGGCCATATGCTTCAAAAATTTTTTCCGTCTCATGGTATTCATTTTTTCATTGTCGAAAATGAGTCGCTTACTTAAAACGCAATCGGATATCTTTTGCCGGCAACCGTGTGCAATGTTTTTTGTTGTCCGCCATATTTGATGATGCAATCGCCTCCTTTTTTCGAAATAACAGCTGCTGTCTTCAACCGATGGTTATCCCATTCCATCTCCAATTCAAAACCACCGCGCGCCATCAACCCTTTCACCCTTCCGTTCGCCCATTCCGGGGGCAGCGCCGGCAACAATTCGATATAGCCCTGGTGGCTTTGCAACAACATTTCGGCCATTGCAGCGCCGCCGCCAAAATTGCCGTCAATTTGAAATGGCGGGTGTGCGCCAAAAAGATTGGTATAAACACCTCCTCCCCCCATTTTAATAGTGGCATCTTTGCCCACATAACGCATCAGCTTTTTAACCGCGTCGTAGGCCTGCACGCCATTTTGCAATCGCGCCCAAAGGGCAATACGCCAGGTGATGGCCCAGCCGGTGCCATCATTGGTGCGCAACGCTAAAGATTTTTGTACGGCCTTCGCTAAATCTTCAGTCTTTGATGTGACAATGGTATTGCCCGGGTAAGCGCCAAACAAATGGGATAAATGCCGATGGCGCGGGTCTGCATCCTCCCAATCATGATACCATTCCTGCAGGTTTCCTTTTTTACCAATTTGATACGGGTATAACCTGGCCAGCGCTGCTTTTACACGGGCCCGCAGCGCCGCATCAGTATTTAGGCTTTCCGAAGCCTGCACATATTGAAGGAACAGCTGACGGATCATACTCATATCAGCCGTGCTGCCATACAACGTCTGTCCGCGATAACCCTGATCCGAGATATATACATTTTCAGGAGACGTTGAAGGCGCTGTGACGAGATAGCCCTTTTTATCAGCCGTTAGAAAATCAAGACAAAATTGTACGGCTCCTTTCATCAAAGGGTAGCCCTGCCGGGTGAGAAACGCTTTGTCTTTTGTAAACTGGTAATGATCCCAGATATGTGTACTCATCCAGACGCCACCCATCGGCCAGTTAGCCCAACAGGGGTCGCCCTGGCCATAGTCGCCAACAGGATTGGTCATGCGCCATATGTCAGTATTATGATGCAGCACCCACCCATTTGCGCCATAAAAATTTTTCGCAGTAGCAGCGCCATTGTGGGCCAACCCTTCCATGAAATCAAAAAAAGGCTGGTGCATTTCGGAAAGATTACCCGTCTCCGCGCCCCAATAATTCATTTCGGCATTGATATTGGTCGTGTAATTACTACTCCACGGCGGCCGCACGAGTTCGTTCCAGATACCCTGTAGATTGGCCGGCTGGCCGCCCGGACGGGAGGCGCTAATGAGTAAATACCTGCTAAACTGGTAAAACAGGGCTAGCAAACTATTATCGGTTTTACCGGACGCAAAGCGGTTCAGTCGATCGATGGTCGAAAATTTTTCATTGTCATCATCGCCCAAAAAAAGCGATACGCGGTCGAAATATTTTCTAAAATCGGCGGTATGGTTTTTATATAGTGTTTTAAAATCAGTGCCTGCATGCTTTGTAAGATAGCTTAAGGCCAGGGCTTTTTCATCCTTTCCGTCAGTGCCCGGATTATTTTGGTATCCATTATAACTGGTTGCCATGGAAAGCAGTAACACCGCCTCTGTCGCATCGCTCAGCGCAAGGGATGTGTCGCTGGCGGCTTGCTTCCCATCAGTGCTTAACAAACGCACCACCGCACTATAGCGCATAGCATGAACGGTGTCATCCACTACTGCATTTTCCATATTACCGCGGTAATTGGGTTCCGCGTGCACCGGCGCCCATCCATTCATTTGCAACATGTTTGACTGGCCCGATACCGAAGCTTTTAACCGGGAATCGAAACGGATGCTGAAGTTTAATTTGTTTTTACCTTTTGCGGTAAAACGCACCACGATAACCTGGCCGGGAAAGGAAGCAAAACTCTCCCTGGTGTAAAGCGTCTCATCTAACATGTAAGAAACTTTTGTGACCGCATTTTGGATATCAAGTTCACGGCGATAATCAACAGGAACACCTTGATGATCAAAAGAAAAATAGATGTTTCCCAATGGCGCATAAGATTCGGAAAAAGGGCCCTGCATTTTTCTTACCAACGCATCGGCTGTTTTATAATCTTCTTCAAACAGCGCCTTTCGAACCGGCTGCAAATAATTTTTAGCCTGTGGGTTGATAGAGCCAGCATCGACAGGTTGCCCAGCCCATAGCGTCGCCTCGTTCAAAGACATTTTTTCTGTCGAAACACCTCCATAAACCATCGCGCCAAGCCTGCCGTTCCCGATGGGAAGCGCTTCCTCAAACGCCTCAGCAGGCTGCTCATACCAAAGTTTAAGCGCATTCGCAGTTTGTGCCCTGCACTGGATGGCGACCGAAAAGCTAATGGCAACTAAAAATAAAAAGCGGAAAGAAGCGCGTATATAAGCGCCGCTTTCGAGTTTAGTAGGTAATGGCATATCAAAATATTTTGATCGCCACTAAGATAACCCACTTACTTAATAAATTACCGTGACATCGGTTTTCATTTAAAGCTTATAGGTTTGTTATTAGTCGTTACTAACCTTTTGCTTGATGCTTGCGGATAATATTTGCGCGCAATACCACTCTTGTCGGGGCAAATGAAACGGCCCTTTAAATAAATTGCCCTTTGCAGTTTGAGCCACTGTACCGTCGCGGTGCAGGTAGCCGTACCATTCTCCGGACACTTTATCATGAAAATGTTGATACGCGTAATCGTGTACCTGCTGGTGCCAGGAAGCATATTTTTCATCGCCGGTAACCAGGTAGGCCAACAGCGTTGCGATGATCGCTTCGTTGTGCGGCCACCAAAATTTCATATCCTGCCAATACTCCTGCACCGGCCTGTGGTAAACATCTCTGAAATAAAATATGCCGCCGTACTCCTTATCCCAACCGCGCTCCCACATATAATCCAACATACGGCAACCTAAATCGATCAGCTTTTTATCATTGCCTCTGTAAACTGCCTCATGCAAAATAAACCAGGCGCCTTCTATGGCGTGCCCCGGGTTTAAAGTACGCCCATCAATATGGTCCACAACAGTTCCGTCTAAAGCCACCTGTTCCATCACGCAGCGCAGATCATCTTTCACAAAATTTGTTTCGATTTCCCCGATCCATTTTAATATATACTCGTCACATCTTGGGTCTCCAATGGTGTCGCGTATTTGCTGCGCGGTGTTGATCATAATCATCGGTACGCCAATTCCCTTGACTGGCCGGGTACCCGAGAATTTTGCAGGCAATTGTTTTTTTCCTTCGCTGTATTCGATACAAGTGGCAAACAATTGCCTGGCGCGTTTGGCTGCGTTTTCATCACCGCTGGCTTTGGCGTAAGCCGCATGAGCTATCGCCGCGAAGGTTTCAGAAAAAAAATACCTTCTTTTTCTGATGGGTTTGCCTTCCCGGGTTACATGAAAAAACATTTGACCATCGGTATCAAAACAATATTTATTTAAAAATTCAATACCCGATTTGGCGGCATCCAGCCATTCCTTTCTCGGTTCAATCGTATTGTATAATGTAGATAAAAGCCAGGCAAAGCGGCCCTGTATCCAAACCGCTTTATCATCATCAATAAGCGCTCCATCATGATTTTTCATTAACAGGTACCCGCCGAATTGTTCATCAACACTATCAGGAAACCAAAACGGCAGCGTGTCCTTTAATAACTGCGACCGGTAAAAATCAGAAAGCGATTGAAGTTTTTCAGTATTCAATGTTGTTCGTTTAAATATTCAATAAAAGTACTCGCAGGCAGTTGCGCATCATTCACTAAATTCGCACGCGTGAAAGGTTCCCAGGCATAAGCGATCGCTTTTATTTGTACGTCTTCAGGAATTGTAATACGTATCTGGTTATTTACAATGCGGGCGGGCGCTTTTAAAAAAGTGCCGCTTTCGGTCATCAGCTCAAAGCCCCGCAGGTCTTCGCCATCGGCAGTGGCCAGACCAGTGTCATGTTGAAAGAAAATCAGAAGCTCACTACCTTCCTTTTTAACGGATCGGAACAAGGGGCCGGAATACAAAATATGCTTTGCGTAAGTGTCGTGCAATGCCAGCCGGGCAAGCCGTTCCCCGACCGGAAATTTATCTTTATAATGTACATCATCGCGATCGCCCAAATCGCTCGTAACCACCATCCCCACATTGTCAAGCTGTTGCAACAACCTGCGCTGGGTATCTCTAAACCAGTTCCAGGTAGGCCGGTTGAGACTGGAAAGCTGCACATAATAAAAGGGTAAATCGGCCGACCATTGCTTCCTCCAATCAGTAACAAATAATGGAAAAAGTTGCTGATAGCGCTCCGCATTTTCAGCATCACTTTCACCCTGGTACCAAATAATACCCTTGATCGCGTAGGGTAAGATTTTTTTGATAGCTGCCTCAAAATTAAAAGACGGTTCATACGGGTGGCGCTGAAGCGAGGAACTGGCATGTTTTAAATTCATACCAGCTCGTTCGCGGCACCACTTCATGATATAGTCTGACTGGCGCCAGTTTTTAAAAGCCGGGGCAAAGCGCCCATCCGACTCAAGCGCTGAGCGGCTCACCCAAGAAATGAGCGGCGAACCGCCCACCGCTACTTCGATCAAGCCGATCGGCACCCCGGTTTCACTTTGTATTCGGGAACCAAATAGGTAACCAACCGCGGAAAAAGCTGCTACCGCCTTTTCTTTGTTGAGTTGCCAATGGCCCGAAAAAAAATCAAGTTCGTTTGCCTTTCTCAACTCCTGATCAGTCCAACTGCGGTTATCCGTTGCTGCATAAGGTTGGAAGTTGAATAATCTTAAGCCGTCAACATCGCCCACCTGCTTCAAAAGGCTGTCGGCCCCGGTGGCCTGCGCCACCGGAAAATACATATTCGACTGACCTGCGCATAGCCAAACATCACCGATCAGCAGGTTATGCAATTGTATCTTTTGCTTACCGGTTTCGATGGTCATTTGCTGAGGAATGGCAACCGCCGGCGAAGCTGGAAAAGTACAGATCCAGCGGCCATCCGCACCCGTTTTCGCTGTTTTTTCCCAATTCATAAAGCGAACCGAAACCCTCGTGCGGGGGATGGCTTTACCCCAAATCCTGATGGGGTGGTCTCTTTGCAATACCATATTATCGGTGAGCAAATCCGGCAGCTGTAATCCACCGAAGCCTCCTCTAATATGTCCGTAAATCTTATCGGTGATTGTAACAGCTGCAGCTTTGTTGGAATACATGGTTGCCCCGTCTGTAAAAAAGTCGGTCCGGTTGCGAAGCGCGTCCTGCAAATCGATCCATGCCGCCTGGTTAGTAGCTTCATCTTTAAACACCCAGCCGTAGGTAACCGAATTGCCAATGCAGGCAACAGTTAATGGGCAGGTCCCACCATAGCAGCAGGCAACAGTTAAAATCCATCGCCATAAAATGAAGCGTCTTTTCATCGAGAGTGGTTTACCATTTCACAGCGCTAAAAACTATTTTGGAATAGCCATCCTGCTCGTATAACACGCCCACCGTTTTGCGGCCCAGTTTGCAAATGTCTGAATAGGCGGCTGCATCTTTTTTCCCGGTGGCGTAAATCACTATGCTTTTATTCCAGCTGCGTCCATTGTTTTTGCTGATCCGAAGCGTCAGGTTATCTCTTTTTGTACTATCCGCCGCATTACAAAACGCCACCACGCTTCTCCCCCAACTGCGGCCTACTGTCAAAATAGATCCCTGGCAAACCGGATCTGGAAGGCTTCGATCAAATTTCTGATTGTACCAGGTTTGGCCACCGTCGCTGCTGAGCGCCGTGTAGCGCGCTCGTACATGACCCTGTTGATTACGGAGGTTCAACATCAAACGGCCTTTGCTGATTTCTGTGGCCATATTTTCATTACCGCCCGGCAGGTCCACATTTTCGCTGATCTTAAAAGTTTTTCCATGATCATCTGTGAAAAAACCGTGTGCCCGATAGTCTTTAAAACGAGGCTGTGGGTCGCCCGCCGAATGATTGGCGGCCACATAAATGCGTCCTTTGTATTTTCCTTTTTCAAACTGCATGGCATGTCCGGGCGTATTCGCATAGCTGCGCCAGTCTTCCGAAAAATTATAAGCGGGGTTGACGGACAGTTGTTTGGGCCGATGGGTTTGGGATGTAATGTTCACCGCCTCGCTCCAGCTACGGCCGCCGTCAACGGAAGTTTTATACCATACTTCCCGAAGGCCTTTTCCTTTACGCACTTCGCCTTCATGATTGTTTCCGGTATTGTAAAATAAAAAGATCCGGCCCTGCGGATAGGCGGGGTCCGTTTTGTCGAGCACCGGTGCCGGGTTACCGGCCTGAAGAGACCCGGCGTCGGCAACGGTTTGCAAACTGCTCCAGGTATGGCCTCCGTCGATACTTGTTTTCATGACAATATTAATATCGCCAAAGTCATCGATTCCCTGTACCCTGCCCTCGGCAAAAGCCAGTAGTGTGCCATCCGGAAGGGCAATAATGGCAGGAATACGATAGCTTTTATGGCCTTCCTGACCCGACACAAAGACCGGTACGTTAGTTTGCGCGTGTAATTCCATAGCACTAAAAGGCACCCCTGTCAGCAACACCAACAGCGCACTCAGCACACTTGTTTTCTTAAAAAATGATCGGTTCATAACTTTTGAAGTTTAATTAAAATCCTGGACTTTAGGTTTTAAAACGGCTAATTGAAGGATCAGGGCCAGCACTACCACCGCACCTAATATAGCGAAGCCGAAGCCCAGATTGCCATCATCGGTAAAGACGCCCAGTATCTGCGTTATAGCAGCCCCGGCAAAAACGCCAACCATGTTCATAAATCCATAGGCGGTCGCACGCAATTTAGAGGGAACGAATTGGCAAAGTATCGGCATATTATTCGCATCAAACATGCCAAAGCCGATTCCAAAACAAATGGCCGAGCCGACCACGGCCGCAAAACTATGGCCCATCCCCAGCAAAACCAACGAAGGTACCGTGAGGCCCAGGCCGATGGCGCTTGTATATACCCGCCCTTTTATGTTTTTCTGCACCCAGCGATCCGAAAGCAATCCTCCCAAAATAACACCCGTAAATGAGGAAGCCGCAATGGTCATGGTGGACAAAGGCCCCGCTTGCGCCATAGGTATGTTCAGGCTTTCGGCGAACAACGTAGGTAACCAGTTTTTGGTAGCCCATCCGGGCAAACTCGGCGCGGCAAAATAGAAAAGAATCACCCAAAAAGCGATATTGGAAAACAGCGACGCCAGCCCTTTAGCTATGGGAATTTTGTTTTGATTGGATTGCAATGTTGCGCCACCGGTTTTAAGATCTTTTAAAAAAAGCGATAAAATACACGCATACGCCATACCTAAAATGCCGAACCAGTGGAAAGCCGTATGCCAGGTATAAGCAGCCGCAACGGTAGCTCCAAATCCGCCCAGCGCCTGTCCTGCGTACAAACCAGTCATGTGGATGCCGATCGCAAGCGAGCGTGTTTTGCCGGGATGAAAATCTGCAATCAAAGACAATGCTGCCGGAATATAAAGGGCTTCGCTTACCCCCATGATGCCGCGCAGCCAGAGCAGCTGATTGAAACTGGTGGCCACGCCCATACCGTACGTCACACCCGACCATACAAAAAGGCTTCCCACGATCAACCACTTGCGGCTGAAACGATCGGCGATGGTACCGGCTACCGGGCTCATGAAACCGTAGATATACAGGAAAATAGCCATCAAAAATCCGAAGTTTTCAGCAGATTGCAGTTCGCCGATATCCACTTTCATAGCGTCTTTCATCGTACTCAGCATCTGCCGGTCCATATAATTCAACAACGCCACGACCCATAGTAATGCCACCGCCACCCAGGGATAAATACTGCTGCTTTTAACTTGATGCTTCATGAACAAAGTATGGGTTTGATTAAAACTATTCGGTGAAAGTTGCGGAAAGAATTTGCGTGGTTCTTACTCCTGCTTTTATCTCACCGCCAGGTATCCATATCGCGTCATTCCAACGAACAGCTGTGGTGGTCACAGGCGTTGGAAATGGCAAACTGTCCACTATTGACCATCGATCATCAATGGTATTGTAATTCAAAATTTCCCCGCTAAAACCCGGATGGGAGAATTGCAGGTTTATTTTTTGCTGCACGAGCTGTTGCTTCCTGGCCGCATCCTGCTCCTTATCGATGGCCGCTATAAGCGATTCTGTTTGGTGAAAAGTGGCGCCCTGGTCACCGCCAAATAGTAATATACCATGCGTTCCGGCCGCTATCCCGGTTCCGGCCGAAAGAGCATAAGGCAAAGAATGCTTTTGCTTCCATTCATTTTTGGCTATATCAAACTGATCAACGTCGGCGTAGAGATCGCTGATTCCACCTGCATTTCTTTTACGGCCGCCAATTAGATAAATACAAGGTTCGGCGCCATTGTGTTGCGCGACCATCACCGCGTGAGAAACCGGGCGCCTAAGCGGCGGCAGGGGTTGCCAGCCTTTAGCAATATTATCTAAATCAAGCGTTAAGAATTTATCGGAAACCATCTCCGGAAGTTCGCCTCCCGCCAGATAAATCTTATTGCCAAGCGCGGTTACAGCCGCATTGGTCAGTGCAAAAGGAAGATCGCGCAAACTGTCCATTTCAACACCACCGGACGGCTTTGCCCGGATTAAAAAAGTTTTGTTGCTGATGCCGTTTTCGTTCTCTCCGCCCGCTACAACAATACCTCGATCGGTAGTGCAAGACGAGGCATAGGCGATATCAAAAGGAAGATCGAAAGAATCCACAATTGCCAGCGCCTTTTCTTTGCTGAAGAAATATCCTTTTTTATAATATTTTTTCCGGCCGCCCAGCCAGGGCATACTATCGGGAAAATTGCAACCACCCGCAATAATTAGCTTATTATCAAGAACGCCAACCACAGGCCCGGCAAGGCCTTTGGTATCCGCCGGCAGCGTACCGGCTACCGTCCATTTTAAGGAAGAAGTATCGGCGGGCTTACAAGCCAAAAGAGATAGGATCATGCAGATTACGGATAAATAAATTTTAAATCGATTATACATGTTTCAGGAGGCATTAAACTGCGCCGGCGGGCGCGAGCAAAAAGTTTCAAAATTGAGTTCTTTCACATCTTTTTTAAACAACTCAAAAGATGCATCGCTCATATTTCTAACAGGTAGCCTAAACTTGCCACAATCTAAACCAATAAGTTTCATATAAGCTTTACCCGTGGCTATACCACCATACTTCCCCAGTAAAGTAATCATATCGATCGATTGCTGTTGCAGGGCCTGCGCCGTTGTCAGATCGTTTCTATGAAACGCATCGATCATGGCGTGATACAACGGAGCCGCATAGTTGAACGTGCTGCCCACAGCGCCTTTTGCACCAACGGATAAGGCAGCAAGCATATTTTCGTCGCGACCCCATAGCATGTCGTAGCGGCCACTCTTGAAATGGACACAGGAAAGAAAATCCATAAAATCTTCATGGGTATATTTTACACCGGCAAAATTGGGGATATCTCCAACTGCCTTTAAGAGATCCAACATGGCAAAACCTACGCCGTTCAGCACAGGGATATGATAATAATAAAACGGCATGTCGGGCACTTCATTTGCTATTACTTTACAACAGGCCGCCAGGTCCGCCACGGCAGACGGTTTAAAGTAAAATGGCGCGGTAAACGAAACCGCATATAGACCAGAGTGCTGTGCAAATTTTGCAAGCGCAATACAATCGCTGATGCAGGTACCGCCCACCAATACCATCACTTTAAAACTGTCGTCATTCCTGGTGCAGTCCGCCCAGGCGGTAATCACCTCCTGCTTCTCTGCCAGCGTGAGAGCCACCCCCTCTCCTGTTGAACCGCAAATAAAAGCGCCGGTATTGCCATTGGATTTAAGTATCGCATAATACGCTGGTATGCGCGACAGGTTCAAACTACCATCTTCGTTCATCGGTGTAAAAGGTGCGGCAATGAGGCCGTTTAATTTTTCAATCATTTCTTGTCTTTAAGTTTTTATAGTCTCTTGGCTAATCCCGTGCCCGGCTTTTTATGTAATCGAAAAAATAAACCGGGTACCGCCATTGAAAATTGGGATCTTTTGGATAATCGTGTCCGGGATAAGCTTGGTTTACACTATCCACTTCCTGTGTAAACCGATCTAATATGTTTTTGTCCGAAAGCGGATCGGCCGTTTGTTGCTGCCATTTAAAAAGCACCTTTTTTAAATTATGCAACACTTTTGCGTAGTGCGGGTTGGCTGATAAATTGTGAAACTCGTAAGGATCTTTTTCCAAATCGTACAACTCAAACTCCGGCGGATGTTTCCAGGTCGCATAAGCGTTTTGCACAACCGCCGGCGAGGCCTCAATTTCCTGCTGCCTGGTACCGGCCCCAAAATGGCCGATATTGTTTGCATAATAATAAAATTTGGGATTTTCTCTTTGAAACAACAGGTTATGAATAAGTTTAAACCGGTTGTTTCTTACGCTGCGACGAGGATAATAAAACATAGCAGCCGACCCATCTCCCTCGGCAAAAATATATTCGTGTAAGATGTGACGCTCTTTATTAAACAGAAGCGGCTGCAGCGGTTTGCCGGGTAATGATGGCGGAATGGAGATACGCGCCGCGTTAAGAATGGTGGGTAATAAATCAAGCGCCGATACCAACTCTTTTCTTACTGCGGCTACCGCCGTTTTACCGGGCCATTTAACGATCAGGGGAATTTTCAGGCCCGCTTCGTAATTGCTGCATTTGCCTCTCGAAAATTGAGCGCCATGATCGCCCAGATACATAATGAGTGTGTTCTCTGCCTTACCCGAGGCTTGTAGTTTTGTCAACAAATCGCCTACCATCTCATCCAGCCGCTCCATACAGTTATAATAATTTGCGGTAAAGCCGCGGAGGCGTTTGCTATCAGCGCCTACAAACGGCGGAACGGAAACTTCATCGCCCGTCAAAGGCCGCGCCGGCATACCCTCTGTTTGAGTCACAAAAGGAAAATGGGCGTCAGGGTAGTTTACCATCAGGAAAAACGGATCGGAACCGTTGTTGATAAAATGATCGGCAACTGTTGCGTAGGCTTTCATATTTTTCCTTGAGAAATTATCGCCGGCAAGCGGATCCTGTTCAGCCGGGCGAAAATCGAACGGAATCGCCGACTCAGGGTTAACATGAATTTTGCCGATACACCCGGTTCGGTAACCGGCCTTCTTTAAGTAAACAGGCATCGTCACCATACCGGGATACATATGATATTTATGGGTTGCTAAACCGGTTTGTCCGTTTTGATGGGGATACAAGCCTGTGAAAATACTGCTACGTGACGGACTGCAAACCGAGTACGTAACAAAGGCATTCTCGAATCGCACACCTTCGGCCGCCAGACGGTCCAGAACGGGTGTGTTGACATTTTTGTTTCCATAACAACCAAGGTCCGGTCCGTTGTCTTCAGAGACAATCAACAAGATGTTGGGCCGCGCAGTACTGCCCTTTTGGGTGGCAGCCAGGCAAATTAACGGAGCCAGCATTAAAGCCATTGCGATCGTTTGCTGCGCTATTTGTTTAAAAACTCTTTTGAAGCCATTCATGTTACAACATTAAAATACAGGATAACCCGGGGTTTGCCGAAGTGCCGTATTATTTGTCAGCGTGTTCCTGTCGATCGGCCACAGCAATTTATACGATTCGGAAGGTAAAATATTCGTGTATTTAAAGACGTAGTTGTCGCCCGCTCTTCTCAGGTCGTACCATCTCTTCCCTTCAAATATAAATTCCAGGTAGCGTTCCATTAAAATTGCTTCCAGTGGATTACTGTCTACCGGCTGGTTGGGGTAGCCGTTCACCACGGGTACATAACCGGCGCCATAAGCCCGCTGCCGTACCAAATTGATTTCATTGGCAGGGTCTTGTCCCAACATTATTTTTGCTTCTGCTTTTAGAAGCAACAGATCGGCATATCGATAAATCGGATAATCATTGGTATAAGCTCTCACCCCTGCATTTTGTTCTCCCTTAAACTTGCTGACAAAAGCGCCGGCTATCTGGTAATTATTGTTCACGCGGGTGTAGCCTGGTTGAATGGATGCGCGTTTTCTGCTGTCGCTGTCTTTAAATCTCCTGAAACTGGCAATTTCCACGGGCGCCCTGAGCAACCCGCCCCAATTATCTGTAGTAACACTGAATTTCCGGTTCTCGGTTGAATCGTAGAAATTAGACAAATTACTTGTTTGCGCAAAAAATGTACTCGCAAAGGGTAGTGTTGATTCGTTTAATTGATTGCGGATGACAAAGATCATTTCATCGTTGCCTTTATTACCACTTGCAAAGACGTTTGAAAAATCCGGCAGCAGCCTGAGCGAAGGAACGTTCGTCTGAATCTCGTTCAATACATTTAGCGCTGCCGTAGCATCAGCGGAGCCGCCGCCACGATAGCTGGTCCATAAATACACTTCTGCTTTCAACATCAGCGTTGCCGGCTTTGACCAGTAGCTTTTTTGATTTTTAAAGGAATAATCGTTGCCATAGCTGCTAAGCGAATGCTCTATGTCGCTTTTGATCAATTGCATCACAGAATCGGCAGACGAAGCGGGTTTGGCTAGAGCGGAGATATCTATAGAAGAAGTGGGCGTTGTCTGGATGATGACATCACCCCAGGATCTGTAGAGGTGAAAATAATAGTATGCCCGCATTCCGTAAGCGACACCGAGATAGTATTGACGGGTGGCATCACTTACCATATTGATGCTGTTCAATTTTTCGATCAGTAAATTAATCTGGTTAATATTGAAATAAAAATTACCAAAATTGTTAACGCCGGCGTTGTCCATATCCAGCGTATTGGTCCACAGCCGTTCTACGCCTTGTGTGGCTTCTCCGGTAAACGCTGAGCTTGAGCCGGGGTCTGTTCCGAAAATATCGGCCCTCATTTCGCCAAGGTATTGGAAAGCGGAGGTGTTGTTCCTGAAAGCAATGTGGACGCCGGCAACAAAGGCATCGACCTGCTCGGGAGTTTGCCAATAGTTATTGTCGCTGATGCTGCTCACGGGCGACAAATCCAATTTATGGCTGCAGGCGCTGGCTGCGATGATGAAACCGCAAAGAAGCCAATAAAGGGTTGATCTGCTTTTCATAAAAATATCTTTTATCTATATTAATTAAAATGTGATTTGTAAGCCTACTACAATGGATTTCGGCGTTGGATAAGCGCCCCGGTAAATGCCCGTCGTTGTGCTCGAACCTTCTGCAACCGGCGGTTCCGGCGTAGGCCCTGAAAATTTAGTTATATAAAACATATTCAGCATGGTAACATATAAGCGCGATTGCGAAAGCAGTTTTGTGTGCGCCAACAGCGAACGCGAAAAGTCGTAAGACAGTGTCATTTCGCGCGCGGCGAGATAATCCCCTTTTTCATAAAAGCGGGAATTGTTGCTATTGAGAACGGCATTGGCGTTGTTACTGCGGGTGTAATTTTTCTTTCCCAAAGGCGCGGCGACCTGGTCGGCATAATAGACTTTCGGAATATCGGTTTGTGTATTCGTCGGCGACCAGGCGTCTTTTTGCCAGTCAAATGCATTAAAAGTTCCCTGGTAGTTGCCCAGCGTTCTTGCTACAAGATCATTATATATCGTATGGCCGAGTGCAAAATCAAAACGGGAATACAGGCTAAAACCCTTGTAACTCAGATTGGCGGAAAAGCCGCCCGTCCATTTGGGATAAATGTTCCCTACGTAAACCTGGTCTCTCGAATCAATGCTATCGTTTTTGTCTACATCAAGCCAGTTTACATCGCCCGCTGTTATTTTACCGGAACCGTAAGATGAATTGGGCCCGCTGATCCCTCCCACAATATCTACGCGGTTGCCAGCCACGGCTGCCACTTCTTCCGCGCTGCTGAAAATACCCAGCTGCTTAAACGCATAGATATCTCCCAAAGCTTGCCCCTCCTGCAAACCGCCCACCCATATTACGCGGCCTGTTGCAGGATCATATACCTGCAGGCCGCCCTGCCTGTTATTTTCGTTGCCGTTATAGGGCAATTGTAATATTTTGTTTTTTACATATGATGCATTAGCGCTGAGGTTCAGGCTTACACCATCAGCATTTTTAAGGACATCGGCACTAACGGCAAGTTCATAACCCTTATTTTGAAAAGTGCCCAGGTTGGTTCTTACCGAATTAAATCCTGTATAACCCGGAAGTGATAAATTGGTAAGCAGGTCGCTGGTCTGGCGGTCATAATAATCAAATATTAAACTGATCCGATTGCGTAAGAATCCGATATCGGCGCCGATATCCATGGTCTTACTTTTCTCCCAGCGCAGATTAGCATTTACAATATCGGTGTTCAAAAAACCGGCATTGTTGTTATACAAACCCTGCAAGCTATATCCGCCCTGCACTTCATAACGGCCCAGCCCGGCCACGTTCCCGTTGACACCATAGCTGACGCGCGGTTTAAATGTTGACACAATGTTGCCAAGCGCCGAATTTTTAAAGAACGCCTCTTCATGCATATTCCATCCGGCCGACATGCCCGGAAAGAAACCCCAGCGGTTGGCCTTCGCCAGGCTAGAGACGCCGTCCTCCCGGAACACGAGCGTGAGCAGGTAGCGGCTATCGTAGGCATAGTTCAATCGTCCAAACGCAGATATAATACGGTATTCAGAAGTGTTACTGAAATTGTCTCCGGCGGCAAAAGTGGTAGATGCATTGACGGTTGGAATATCATCGGTAGGCGCTCTTGTACCCAGCACTTGTTGTGCAAAAGATTTAATGCCAAAATATTCTGCACCGATCATAGCGTTTACATCATGCTTGCCCGCAAATGTTTCCGTATAATTAATAATGCCGTTGTATTGTTGTTGCACATCTCTTTCAAAGGTTGAGGAGGCAGGCCGGGTCGTATTATTATAAGTTGGCGGGTCGGAAAATATATTGGTGTAGGATTGTGTGGCTTTTGTAAACGACTGATCAAGCTGCTCATACAAATACAGGTTGGCCGAAGCTTTGACATACAGCGATGGCAGGATATCCCATTTTGCAGCCGCCATGGCGGTGATACGGTTCACCTCATTGCTGCGCTGCTGCTTATCCAACCAATATAAAGGGTTGCCATCATTGATGCCGTTGCCCGGATTGGGCTGTGTTTTTGCAGCATCAACCCAAGGGTTGAAGGTCGGCCATAAACTCAGGTTGCGGTACATATTATTGATGGTACTGCCATTGACGCCGATTTGAGAAGAAGTCGAAAGCGTGACACCGGAACTCATTTCTAGGTTGGGCCTTACTTTATAAGCGCCATTAACATTGCCCGAAAAACGTTTGTAATCCGAACCGACAATGACACCGTCCTCCTTATAATAATTAAAACTGCTGAAATATTTTCCCTTGTCGTTGCCGCCCATCACATTCACATAGTGCTCCTGTGTTTGCGTATTTCTGAAAACCAGGTCTTCAACTTCGCCGCTATGGTCTTTGAAAATAATGGTGCCGCCGTAAGGATCCCCCACCGTGTCCCACCCCTGTTTCAAGAGCTGCTCGTTCGAGCTATTGAAAGTGCGGATATCAAAAGTACCCAACGAGGCAGCATCCGTTAATAAACCATATCCTCTCGCACTATTCACCTGCGCCAGCGTACGTCCTGAATTTAAATTACCGAGCCTGGTCAGATAGATATAATCTTTAGCATTTAGATACTGATAGCCTTCCCGGCGCTGATTAAAGCCTTGTGTGAATTTGTAAGAGATTTGTGCTTTGCCGGCTGCCCCCTTTTTCGTTGTGATAAGAATAACGCCATTATTCGCCCTGGCGCCGTAAATGGCTGTTGCTGCCGCATCTTTCAATACTTCCATAGATGCAATATCTTCGGCTGCCACGTCATTGTAGGATCGTATCACACCGTCGATCACCACCAAAGGGCCGCCCGGACTGTTAATAGATGCGCCACCGCGCAGGACCAATACAGGAGCGGCGCCCGGCTGTCCGGTCGCATTCACCACCTGGAGGCCAGGGATCGAGCCCTGCAGCGCTGAACCCAAATTCGATCGCGGCGCATTTTCCAAAACCTTATTATCTAGTTTGGCGATGGAGCTTGTAATATTCCTTCGAGACTGCGTACCATATCCCACAACTACGACCTCCCCCAGTTTGCCGGTATTGGATTCCATTACAATTGTCAGATTCTCGCTTTGACCTACCCTAACCCGTTGGGTTTCATAACCGGCGTAAGAAATAACAAGCGTATCCCCGGTTTGGGCAGTAATTTGGAACAAACCGTTTTCGTCTGTTAGGGTTGCGACTGCCGTACGATTGTTGTGAATGGTAGCCCCCGCAAGGCCCGAACCGCTTATTTGCTCATATACAGATCCGGAAACCTGCTTACCCTGTGCGCGGGAAATGTGAGCCATCAGAAGCGAAAGCAAAAGCAGCATGCTTTGAAGTGCGAAAGACCGCATAGTTGTAATTTTTTAAATTCAGTATTAAGTATGACATAATAAAATTAGAGTTTTTTATTTATTTTCAAAAAATATTTTTCCAATCTCTATATTTGGACATATTTAGTATCTTTTAATTTTATAAAAAAGTGAACGAAGTATTTGGAACCATAGACAACCAATCGCTGGTGGACAGAGTGGAAGCCAGCCTGATCGACTTGTTGCACCAGCGCAAGCTGAAGGTGGGCGACAGCATCCCCAAAGAAGTGGAGCTGGCTGCAGCGCTAGGCGTAAGCCGCACGGTCATCCGGGAGGCGCTGATGCGCCTTCGGATGGTGGGCCTTATTGATAGCAAAAAGAAGAAAGGCGCCGTCATTACGAGTCCTGACATTTTTGGAAATCTTGCCAAGAGCTTAAATCCTCATATCCTTAGTGAAGACACCCTGAAGGAAATATTTGAAATCAGGTTGGTATTGGAAATAGGAATGGCTGACCTTTTATTCCTGCATGTTACTCCTGAAGACATCAAAGAGTTGAAACAGATCATAAAGAACGAACCCGCTTCTACGAAAAACCAGATGTTTGAAGCTTCCTACGAAATTGCCTTTCATGGGAAGCTTTATGAAATTTCTCAGAATGCTACCCTGATCAAATTTCAAAGTCTTTTGTTGCCTATTTTCGATTATGTCGAAAAAAGTTCACTGTTTAAACCAATCACAGGCACCAAAAAATTTGTGTCTCATAAACGCTTGGTAGCTATACTTGAAAAAGGAACACCGGAAGAATTTCGCAACGGCATGCGCAGCCACCTTGAAAATCATTTTGTCAGGCTCAACAGGTAGTAGGCTTTACTTCCATCAGGGATGTCGATCGGATTGGCGCCTAAAACATCTTCTTTACCGCCGTGCGGCGAAAGGTAAAGCAAATAGCAGCAACCCATCTTTGGGGCCTATTTCCAAACACATCGAGACGTTATCCCTGTTTGCGGGTTCTTTATGCCTGAGACATATACTTAGCAATGAGCTTTGAATACATTAGTCTGAACAAACCACCTCCTTTGCCCACTGAATATATTGCTCCCAATCATAGCCGGTCACATTGTGGCCACCCTCGCGTACATGGTAAGCGATGGTATGATGCACAGGTCGATGGACAGCAGGCATGGTTGAATCCGGTAAAACAGCGGCGCCAAATAATTTATAGACCGGGCCTGCAAAATAGGCGCCGAGATATTCGCCTTTCGGGTCGGCCCACCTATCGTCCTTCGCACTGGCCACATAAACGGGCCTTGGCGCCATCAGTGATATAAGCTCGTGCTGATCGACCGGCAGTTTTACTTCGTTATTATTAAATTTTTTGGCGTTTTCGCAAAGCCAGTGTGGAAATGACTTGTTCATTACGCCCCATGTCTCACCGAAACAACGCTTGCTCAATGCAGCCCCTCCGCAACCCGAGTTGTTGGCGATAACTGCTGCAAAGCGTGTATCATTTACAGCGGCCCATAGCGCAGTTTTGCCCAAACGCGAATGCCCAAATACGATTACTTTAGACGCATCCACTGCTTTGGCTTTTTGCAGATAGTCCATGGCCCGACTCAGGCCCCAGGCCCAGGCGGCGATACTTCCCCATTCATTAGCCAGCGGCCTGTGTTGCCCATTTTTGTAAAACAGGGAATGAATGCCATCTGAAAAATCATTTTTATCCGGATCGATCTCACCGTAATAAAAAGTTGCCAACCCGAAACCCGCATCGATGATTTGTTGCACTGCCCATCGCTCCGAACGGACGCCGCGAGAGGCAGCTGTCAACACATTTCCTGAAATATGATAAGCTTCATTATTTTTTGCCCATGCCCGGGAGATAATGACTTCCGGGTCGGAAACCGCGGCATGATTTCCATAAAAATTACAACCCAGGAATACCGGGGCCCGCCTGCTATTTTTTGGTAACAATAAAAGCAGCGTAAAAGAAAGTTCCCCGCTTTGATTTTTTATAGAAATTTTAACTTGCTGCCGCAAAGTATTTTTATATATCCTGCTTTCTCCCTGCTCTAGTATTTTATAGGTATGCATTTCCAAATGCCCCGGCACTTTACCATAGACCTGTTCCGTAAAAAAACGAAGCAATTCAGGTTTTCTAACATTTTCCCATTGACGGATAGAAGCAATGGTGGCGCCTTCAAAGGTGACTAGGGGGTTGGGCAGGATAAATGAAGGAACCTTCGTTTCGTCATAATTGACAGCTCGCTGGCCTATACATAAGCTATAACACAAGAGGGCTAAGACTCCTGCCAAAATCCATTTTCGATTTTTTTTCATTTTTTCAGCTTTAACTGGGAGCTATAATCGTTGCGATCCAATGGGAATCAGCCGGTCAAAGATGCGTTTTTTTATAACAACGATATATGCTTACCCAACAAATAAATCCATGAGAGTTTGCTTTGACGAAAAGGGAAAGATTCAATTTGATTGACGGCCATCAAACCAGGCGGGGCGTCAAAACAATTCTTTGCGCAACCGATTGCACGCGCTAAGGCTTTTTGGCTTTGTTACTTTTGAGTTAATTTTTTCAACATTATTGTACTTAATCAAACAAACAGTTCATGCTCCTTTTTCAAAACTGCGTCACCAAACGCACCGCAAAATTTCTGTTGTCGATCTTATGTCTTTGTTTACTGGCAGGAGCCGATGTCAATGCCCGGCCAAAAGTTTCGGTCGCTGTGTTACAACAAACGCAGGTCAATGGGACTGTCCTTAACGAGGCGGGCGAGCCTGTTCAGGGCGCCTCTGTATTTGTAAAAGGGACATCTGTTGGCGCTACAACCGATCAAAACGGCGCTTTTTCAATCAATGCCAAAGTAGGCGATCTATTAGAAATCAGCTCGGTCGGCTATCAATCCTTTACTTACGAAATTACAAATGCTGATAATATAAGTATTACGCTACGGCGCGAGGATGGCAGTTTGGAGGAGCTGGTGGTGGTAGGGTATGGCAAAAAAGAAAAAGCCAATCTTACCGGTGCGGTTACATCCGTTAATATGGACAAGGTTTTGGGAGACAGGCCCGTCTCAGATGGCGCCAAAGCTTTGCAGGGTTCTATACCGGGTTTGCAGATCGCTTATGGTTCGGGGCAGCCGGGTGGAACCACGTCTATCAATATCCGGGGATTCGAATCTATCAACGGCACCAATAACCCTCTGATTCTTGTAAACAACGTTCCGATGGATATCAACGATATCAACCCTAAGGATATCGAAACGGTTACAGTATTGAAGGATGCCTCTTCCGCTTCCATCTACGGTGCGAGAGCGGCATTCGGTGTCATACTCATTACTACTAAATCGGGTGCGAAAAACACACCGGTTCGTTTTAATTATGCTACCACCATGGGCTACAACAAACCCACCACTTTGCCTGAAAAGGCGTCACCCAAAGAGTTTGTACAGGCGCTGCTTGACTGGGGACAGGCTACTTATTACACCGGCGAAAACACGCAGCAGTGGATGGATTTCATTAATGAGTATAACGCCAATCCGGCTGCTTATCCCGAAGGTTATATCCTGGGGCAGAATGATTTTAAATATTTCGTACGGGAAAACGACATTTACGGGGAATTTATCAACAATAAAGGATTTAACCAGCTACACAACTTATCCGTAAGCGGCGGATCGGAAAAAACTTTTTATAGGTTGTCGTTAGGTATGACGGACGAGGACGGTATCATGGCTGGTAAAAATGACACCTACCGTAGATATAACGCCAACCTTAACTTAACTTCTGAACTCTCTAAAAAGCTGTCGACAAACTTCAATATTTTTTACAAGAATGGCTTGCGTAAAGTGCCTGTTTCCGGAGACATCAACACTTTGTATTATTCAGGCATCAACTTTCACTCGGCCCTGCCCACCGGCTATACCGAATATAATGGCGAGCAGGTACCCTATAGCACACCTGCCAACATCGTATTGTTATCGCCGCCACGAAAGAATTACGACGAAGTGATCAGGCTTTTCGGAAAGGCCACCTATAAACCTATTGATAAAGTGGACTTAAATGCCGAGTATACTTTTGAAAAAACCAACACCAAATTCGAGGATCCCAGTTACACCCCCGCATTTATATCACCGACAACGCAGGTATATACCGCCTACAACGCGCTGCAATCAGCCTATTCCCAGGGAAGTAGCGAAAAGAACTACCTGGCCTTAAACCTGTATGGTAATTACAATGAAACGATCGGTAAGCATAAAATGGGCGTCTTATTAGGGATGAACCAGGAGACTTCTCAATCAAAAGGTTTTTCAGCCAACCGCCAGGTGCTTATCAGCCCTACCGTTCCCGGATTATCAACAGCAACCGGAAACATTACGGTCGGCGACTCTTATAGCGATTTTGGTGTTATCGGCTTTTTTGGAAGACTGAATTATACCTTCGACAATAAATACCTGCTCGAAGTAAATGGGCGCTATGACGGATCTTCCCGTTTTCCTAAAGGCGATCGGTTTGGATTTTTCCCCTCCATCTCCGGAGGTTGGAAAATAGGTAACGAAAACTTTATGAAAGGCTTAAAGCCGGTGCTGAGTGATTTAAAATTAAGAGCTTCTTACGGTGAAATAGGTAACCAGATTTTAAAAGACGGCGCCGGTAACTTTATCAATTACCCCTACCTGCCGGATATGAACGCTTATAACGCCGCATGGATCAACGCCAGCACAGGGGCATTAGCGGTAAGTTTAACCCCTCCCGAGATCGTTAGCAGCAGCTTCACCTGGGAGCGCGTGCGTACCACGAATTTGGGGCTTGATTTTTCTTTGTTTAAAAATAAATTAAGCGCTGAACTCGATTGGTACAATCGCCAGACATTAGATATGCTGGCACCCGGTGCTGAGTTGCCCGCCACATTGGGCGGCCCGGCGCCAAGGGCGAATGTGGCCGACCTTTCCACGAAAGGCTGGGAAGCCAACTTAACATGGAAAGATCAGATCAACGAATTCAACTACAGTCTAGGATTCAATTTATATGACAATAAAACGAAAATCACCAGGTTCAATAACGAAGGCGGGCTCCTCGGCCAGTATTATGTAGGACAGGTGAACGATGAAATCTGGGGTTATACAACCGCCGGTTATTACACTGTTGATGATTTTGTAGAAGGTACACTCAACGAAAACCTAACTGGAGGAACGCTGAAGCCAGGCGTTCCGGTGTTCAAGGGCTTTTCTCCTAATCCCGGTGATATCAAGTTTGCAGACCTGAATGGCGACGGTGAAATATTTTCAGGAAACAATACCCTTACTGATCCCGGAGACAGATCAATCATCGGTAATTCGAACAGGCGTTTTCAGTTCGGCTTCAACACCTATTTTTCTTACAAAGGCTTCGACCTAAGCCTGTTTTTACAAGGTGTTTTAAAGAGAGATCTATGGATCAGCCATCCTGTCGTATTCCCCTACACTTTTGAATTTACCACGGTATACGCCCATCAGCTGGATTATTGGACACCGTCTAATACCGACGCTTTTTATCCGCGCAACTATCCGAATGGCAGTGGTAACTACGGCGGCAACATACGCGTGCAAACCAAGTACCTTCAAAATGGCGCCTACGCAAGGCTGAAAAATATAACTGCGGGATACACCCTTCCGCCGCAACTTTTAAATAAAATGAAAATTCAAAACCTGCGCATTTTTGTCACAGGTGAAAATCTGTTCAATTGGGATCATTTGCCGGACGGGCTGGATGCAGAATTGACAAACATTAACAATGGAGGTAACTATCCCTTCCTGAAAAATCTTAGTGCGGGCCTGAACCTGACTTTCTAATGTTTTAATTTTTACTCTTTGTCCGACCAAAAAAATATACGATGAAAAAAAATTCTACTATTCTCTATATAATCGCTTTCGCAGTAACTATGTGCTTTAGCGCCTGCGTTAAAAGTACACTCGACAAAAAGCCTACGCTGTCTTTTTTTGAAGACAATGCTTTTCAAACCTTCGATCTGGCACAAACCTACTCCTTTGGATTCTATACAGCTTTTGATGGCTACGACCTCGCTCATATCAACAATGAGTGGAATGCGGACCTGGTGATGAACAACAGCGCCGCCCAGGGGTCTAACTGGATATGGAACCGGATGACCATCCCTACTTCCGATCCGCTATGGAACTTTGCAACGATCCGACGTGTCAATATCATGCTGAAAAATATCGACAACTCTTTGATGACGGAAGAAGAAGTGAACCACTGGAAAAGTATTGGATATTTCTTCCGGGCGTTTGATTATTATGCTAAAATAGCCGCTTTCGGCGATGTCCCCTGGATCGACCAGGTGGTAACAGAACAGGATGAAAATTTACTGTTCGGAGAACGCACGCCGAGAGATGTTGTCGCTAACAATATGCTGACTGATCTTCTTTTTGCAGAAACACATATCATGGAACCAGGCACCAAAGGCATTGTACCCAACTCAGTTGGAGTAGGCGCCGTGCGGGCGTTGATTTCACGCTTCGGCCTTTTTGAAGGCACCTGGAGAAAATATCACGGGCTCGGCGACGCCAATAAATTTTTGCAGGCCAGCGCCGACGCCTCAAAAAAGTTGATCGACGCGAACCCCGAGCTGCATCCTAATTATGATGAAGTGTTCAACAGCGAGAGCCTGGCCGGCGTTAAAGGCATTATTTTATACAAGCAATATGATCAGGGCGTTTTAACCCACGTGCTGACTTCCAGGCATAAAAATTCTGCCGGAAACTGGGATGTCACCAAAAAAGGAGCCGACTCCTATTTACTGCAAGATGGTAAAACCCGATGGAACAGCCCATTGTTTACGACAGACAAAAACCCTTACGATGAATTCAGAAACCGGGACCGGAGGATGCTTTACACAATTGTGCCTCCTTTCCGCGTCAACAAAGTGAGCGGCAACCAACTTGCCTTTACTTACACATCTAACCCAGCCGACAGAGAGTATATCGATCTGTTTGCCAGTATTTCAGACGAAAGACACAAGTCGCTGCCGTCCAGGAACTGGGCGGGGCAGGTTTTGAACGTTTCTCCACATTTTCGGGATTTTAATGAAGGGGTTCCCTTCAATGTTTCGAGAACGGGGTATTTCACTTTTAAATACTATAACCGTTTTCACGATATTCAAAATCAGGATTTTTCGGATGCGCCCATTTTCAGAATGGGGGAAGTGCTGGTCAACTATGCCGAAGCCATGTTCGAACTGGGGCAATTCAACCAGGCAGTTGCCGACCTGACGATCAATAAACTCAGGGCCAGAGGAGCTGTGGCGGCCATGAAGGTAGCTGAGATCACGGCCGGCTTCGACCCAACGCGCGATCCGGAGGTAGATCCGGTGTTATGGGAAATCAGACGCGAACGCGGCGTGGAGCTGATGCTGGAAGGCTTTCGGTTTGACGATTTGAGAAGATGGAAAAAAATGAGCTATGCTTCGGAAGAAAAACTCGGCCGCTGGATCAAAAAATCCGATTATGGCAACAAATTGAAAACGCAGGATAATGCAGCCGAAGGCTATATCGTTAACTTTGGGAAACCTCCGGCTTTTCCTGATTACTATTATCTCTATCCCGTCCCATCCAACCAAATTGTTTTAAATCCAAAAATTCAACAGAACCCAGGGTGGAAGTAAATATATAAATGATAAACAGCAATCCCCCGGTCAACCATCGGGGGTTGTTGTTTAAAAGCCATTAATCGAAGACCGGCCCCATAGTTTATAAAGGGATCTGAAATAAGCTTACAGTACCATTTTGATAGTGAGCAGGAAGGCCTTCAGGATGCTTCAGTTTTGATAATCCCAAAAAATCAAAACCGCATTTTGTATAATAGGAAATAAGGCCGGGGTTATTGCCTACAGTATCCATTCTGATGAACCTTTTATCGTGTTTTAAGGCATATTGTTTTGCCCAGGCTACGATCTTTTTGACAAAATTATTTCCCCTGAAATCAGGGTCCGTTGCAATTCGATGAATATAAACAGATGGATCTTCATTCAGGTCTTCCCAAATTTGCGGGTCTGAAAACGTGGTCGCCCATATACAGGCAATTTTATCATTGCTTACCATCTTCCATTGTCGGCTTTCTAAAATTTCGGTTTCAATCAAACTTCTTTCAAATTCGGGCCAGTACACCGTAAACCTTGTTTTTTGAAAATCAGTGGCTATTTTATAAAGTCTAAAAATTTCGCCGATGTCCGCGTCCGTACAATTTGTTATTTCCATTTAATAATATTTCATTGCTTTCACTTCAATTCATTTCCGGTTTTCCGAATAACAAAATATTAAACCTAAAAGTTTTTAGACCCTGATATCACCTTATTTTAAATTCCGCATGCCTATCATCATTTCTAAAAAAAGACGGAAAGGATTGATGTTATTAACAATAAAAACTCTTCATTTTATTTATGGAGTACAATCCCTTCCAACGGGATAGCAGCCGGCTGTAAGCCCGGGCTGATAAAACGAACAGTGGCCGTTTGCAACCCACTCATCTTTACATAGGCCAGCAGACGGCCTTTAAAAACAGCCTGCTTATTATCGGTATAATCGCCCATATCCTTGTTATTGGCATTTTCGAGACCCAGTAGACGGCCAGGCGCTTCAACCGTGCAGGTGATTTCATTTTCGGCGTCTAATACCGGCCGGCCTGTGGCATCTGTTATCTGGAGCGCTACCTGAAAAATGCCGTCATGATGAGGCTTTGTTACCGACACGACACGAATCGCGTGAGCGGGGCCCGCCGTGCGGATTTGATCGGTTGCCGCCACGCTGCCATCGCTGCCCAGCGCTTCCACCTTCAGCTCGCCTTCCTCAAACGGAAGATCCCAGAAAATAATACCCGTCTCCGGATCTTTCGCAGCAATAGCCCCCCGCACCTGCCCGTTCAGTGATAAGCGCGCCTGCGGCTGATTGGTATAACAAACCACCCTGATCATTTTTTGAGGGCTGTAATTCCACAGCGGCCAGGCATCCATCGAGGGCCGCCGTTCCTGCTTTTCAGGCGTGGGATAGGTCCCCAGGTAGGCCATGGGCGCTTCGCTCCATAAGGACTGGCGGTAATACCCTCTTGGTTTAATGAAACCTGCAAAATCCAAAAGGCCGGAGTAAAAACCGCGTGAAGGCCATTTACCGGATTCACCCAGGTAATCGATGCCGGTCCAGAGAAACTGGCCAAATATATGTTTGTTGTCTGTGACCGCTTTCCAGGCAGCTAAATCATGACGGTTTTCACTGCCATACAACACGCGCTTCGGATACTTTTGATGGTCGCTTGTATAACGGCTTTCGGTATAATTATACCCGGCAATATCAAGCGCTCCGGGGTAAGCGGTTTCATTGGACATGGCCACGCCCGCCAGCCCCGCCGTTACCGGCCGTGAGCGGTCGTATTGCTTTACCACCGCTACCAGGCGCTTCGCGATATCGCCCAGCCGGTTAGCATCCGGCGCTTGTTTTTTATAACCGCCAAAAATTTTCTGAGTGAACCCATTCGCCGCATTACCATCTAAGATGGGATGCGAATAAGGATCGTTGGGATAATCGACTTCATTGCCGATACTCCAGGCAAACACTGAAAGATGATTCCGGTCGCGGCTCACCATGTCGGCCAGGTCACGGGCGCCCCAGGCTTCAAAAAAATCGAAGCTGCCCTGGTACCCGGGCATACCCACATTCCAACCCTCCAGCCATTTCCTTTTTGGAAACTCCCATTCGTCAAATGCCTCGTTTAACACCAGCAGGCCCAGTTCATCACAAAGCTCGTAGAGCGCCGTGGCCTGCGGGTTGTGGCTGGTGCGGACGGCATTACATCCCAATTGTTTTAACTGTAATAATCTCCTGCTCCAGACATCTTTATACATTGCCGCTCCCAGCACACCGGCGTCATGATGGAGGCACACACCTTTCACTTTCATCCACACATCATTCAAAGCAAAACCTTTATCGGGGTCGAAGGTAAATTTCCGGAAGCCTGTCGTGGTGGTATTGGAGTCAATGATTTTACCACCACGGGTGATGATTGTCTTCAGCCGGTAGAGCGCCGGATCCCCGAGCGACCATAAGCGGGGGGATTTCACAGAAAGGGCGGTTTTCTCTTTTTGCACAGAGTCGGGCAGCAGCCGCAGGGATTGACTCGCCGCAGCCACCACCACACCGGCAGGATCTGTGAGTTGATGAGCAACTTCTACCCTCTCGCTGCGATCACTGCTATTCTTAATATTTGTTTCGATATGTAACTTACCGCCGTCATCCCCAAGTTCAGGATAAGCATAAACACCCCATGTATCTATATGGATAGTATTCGCCATGACCAGCCACACATCGCGGTAGATCCCTGATCCTGTGTACCAGCGAGAGTCTGCGCTGCGGTGATGATCAACTTTCACGAGAATGGTATTGGCACTGTCCCATCGCACTTCGTTGGAAATATCATAGATAAAGGAGACATAACCGTTGGGCCTCCGGTCGACCGATTTTCCGTTGACAAACACTTCACTTCGATTATAAACCCCTTCAAAATAAAGGTAGCATTTGCCTTGCTGCCGGGGTAAATACATTGTCTTTTTATACCAGCCAATGCCACCCGGCAGGTAGCCCATACAGCTGGCATGCGCCGGATCGAGTGGTTGTTTAACGCTCCAATCGTGCGGCAGGTCAACCGGCTGCCAGCGGGCTGTTGCAGCGGGTAATGCACCCGTTGTGTCTGTAAGATTAAGGATAAAGGACCAGTCCTCATTGATCTTCCGGGCATTGCCAAAGCCGGGCTGGCCGTAGGCGCCCCAAGAAATCATCAATAAAACAGTGAGAAAATAGCGGGCTAACATATCGTTTTTTTTAAGAACGCCCAATTTACTGAATAGTTGGCTTCCCCCATCCGGCCGGAACAGGAAGACGCCTCACTTATTGCCTTCCCTGTTGAAGCGGCGAACCCTTTTACCCCTTTTTTTATCAGTACGCCATGGCCACGCCACGCTGTTGAAATATTCTCCCTCCGATGCTGTTTTCATTGCTCGAAATCAACCAATTTCCACGTAACTTTATAGGACAGCCCAGGCGGCGTACCATTTTACGCAGGTGGACATCGCCACAAAAAACATAAAAGCCCTCATTATGAAAAAAATGATATGCCCGTCATTTGAACCCTTACCGAATTTATGGATGAAACCGTTATTTTACAAACCCCATCCCGGGCATTGCCCGTTGTCCACCGCCCCTAAAATAAGCGCAATATGAAGCCAGAGTGGAACCAGGAGGTTGACACTGCGCTTTATCAGCTGTTGCCCCTGCCTGTGCTGATGATCGATACCCAGGGAACCATAACCTTTGCCAACGGGGCGGCGGCCATCTTGTTGCGCATGCCCCTAAAGCTGCTTACCGGAAAATCTGTAATAGCGCTGATGAACAGTGACGCCAGCAGCCTCCCTGAATGGCACCGCTGTTTACAGCAGTTGATGGAGGGCGCCTCGCACCAAAAGATCAGCGCCCTCTCGTATCGCTGCCGACAGCATGCCTCACCCCGCACCAGCTACCTGGATATCGCTTTGGCCCCTGTGGCCGGCACCTGCGGCGCCGTTTCGCAAATCGTTGCAATTATCACTGATATTACTGAAGCCGTGCTGGCAAAGCGCCAGGAGGCGCGGCTGCTGGCCCTGCTGGAAAAAAAAGAAAAATTCCTGTATGAAACAGAGCGGACGGCGCGCAACGGCACCTGGGAAATAGATATGCGCACCCAAACCGTTGTATGGTCGGATATGATGCGGGAGATTTATGAAATTGCGCCGGATACTGAGCTGAATTTCGAAACTACATTGGCTTTTTATAAAAATGAACAGCACCGCAAAAAACTGTTGTCGGTGGTAGAGGAAGCCATGACGCAGGGCAGCATGTTTGACGTGGAGTTCCAAATCGACACCGCCAAGGGCCGCCAGCTATGGGTGCGCAGCACGGGCAAAGCAGAACTGGTGGACGGGATATGCGTGCGGCTGTACGGAACCACGCAGGATATCACGGAGCAGAAAAAGATTAACGATGCTTTTATGGCTTCGTCGAAGCGCTACAATTCGCTACTACAGTCCATCGAAGGTATTGTCTGGGAAGCGCGGGCGGATAATTTCGAGTTCAGTTTTGTGAGCGACCAGGCCGAACCGATACTCGGGTATACATCGGAAGAGTGGCTGAAAGAGCCGAGCTTCTGGAGCAACCATATTTACCCCGACGACCGGGAACGGGCGGTGGCCTATTGCACCACCGAAACCCGGAAAGGCCGCAACCATAGTTTTGACTATCGCATGATAAAAGCAGATGGCAGCACGGCCTGGCTGAAAGACATGGTGTCGGTGATTACAGAAAATGGTGCGCCCTCCGTTCTTCGGGGCATCATGGTAGATATTACAGAAAGTAAATTATCGGCCGATCTCGATCATTTGGAAAAACACATTCTCGAATTAAATGCTGTTCAAAACATAGACATAGGCGCCGTTTTATCGGAATATCTCAAAGGTTTAGAACAATTGTTTCCTTACATGAAATGTTCCATCCTGCGGGTCAGGGATAACAAAGTCTACAACTGGGCCGCACCCTCTTTGCCGGCGAGCTATGTTAACCTGATCGATGGCCAGGAAATCGGGCCTTATGCCGGCTCCTGCGGCACTTCGGCCTACCTGAAAGAAAAGGTAATTGTAAGCGACATTGAGACGGATCTGAGATGGGCTAATTATAAGCATCTGGTGTTGCCGCATGACCTGCTTTCCTGCTGGTCTTACCCCGTGTTAGATGCCAAAGGGGCCATTATGGCCGTTTGGGGTATTTATTTCGGTACCAAACGAACGCCCGCAGCGGTCGAGGAAAGAGTCATTGAAAGATCCACTGCTATACTCGGCGTTATCCTGGAAAACAGGCTGAGCCTGGCGCGGATAGAGGAGTTTAACCTCTTTATCAGCCAGGGCCAGGAGCTGGCCAACTTCGGCACCTGGCAGTGGGATATCAAGGCTAACAAAGTGCAATGGTCGGATGTACTGTATAAAATTTATGGTGTCCAGCCCCATGAGTTCAGTGCCACATTCGAAGGCTATCTCGCTATGTTGCACGCTGACGACCGGGATAAAGTAACCGATATTATCCAGGGCATCCTGGAAACGCACAACGACGTGTTGTTTGAAGAACGCATCATCCGGCCCGACGGCGAGGAGCGCACTTTAAAATCATGGGGGCGCCTCGTTTTGGATGAAAAAAACAACCCGATAAAAATGATCGGCGCCTGCCTGGATATTACACAGGCCCGGAAAACCCAAACACGCCTGAAAGAAATTGCCTGGCTGCAATCGCATGTGATAAGAGCGCCGCTAACACGGCTGATGGGATTGGTGAACATCTTACAAAATGAATTGCAGCAACACGATATTCACCACGAGCTCCTGAACCATATTGAAATTGCTGCACATGAATTAGACGATGTTATTAAAAAAATTGATGCTAAAACGAATGTGTAGCTCTTTGAGATCGCTGAACGCTTCAAAAAGTTAAAACGCAGGTAGGACAACAGTTTTTGGAGTTAAGTAGTAATAAATATTTTTTGTCTGCCTTAGATCAAACACTGTCCTTATGACTGAATTTTAATGTATGATCAAAGATATTAACCCCGCCTTTTACTCCAAAATCCAAGGTTGTGACCGGGTAGGCAATCGAGATGTTTTCATGTTCAAATCGCTTCTTAATATTCATAATAATCTCACTCATGGCATGTTGAAAATCATCATTACTCGTAAACTTAATCCAAAACCTCAATTGAAAATTATAGGTAGCATTTCCGATCTCGGTGAAATAAAAATCAATCTGCTCGTCAGGCGATAAGTTGTTTATATTTTTTACTTCATCTAACGCGACTTTTCTGACCAGTTGCAAATCATCACCATAAGAAACGCCGCTTTCAAGCACAATCCGCCTCTTGCCAAAAGTTGAATAATTGATAAACGAAGAACGGTAAATTATTTGATTAGGGATGTACACTTCTTGTCCGCGGATGGTTTTAACAGTGGTAGTCACCCAACTTACATTTTGAATAACGCCGTAATTACTATCGATTTCAACCCAATCTTCCTTTTTAAACGGCTGTTGCAGCTTTAATAACAGGCCCGCAAAAAAATTAGAAGCGATATCTTTAAACGCGAAGCCCGCTATGATCCCCACTATGCCGGCTCCTGCCAGCAAATGGGTAAGCATTTGCTCCAATTTCAGGATTTTCAGCGCCAGGAAAATGCCGGATAAAATGAAAAAAAAATAAATTACCGAGCCCACGATTGCGGCCATTTCAGGATGAACCTTTATGGATTTCGAATACACTTTAAGGCTTATTCGTTTCACGAATTTTGCTAACAAAAAAGATATGACAAAGACAAAGATTGCAAAAAAAAGACTTGGCAAGCGCTGTAATACATTGTCTTTCCAGCCATACCAGATGGGTGCCGTATATTCCATTAACTCGTTCATAGAAAAACTTCTTAAAAATTAAAAGTTAGCTTGATTCCGTCAGACACCATTCCTGTTCCAATGATGGCCAATATAAGGCCCATCAACTTCCCGATAACGGCAATAATGTTAGCCCCTACTTTTTTGACAATAAAATCGCTCGCTGAGAATATAAAATAAGTAATAACAATCATTACGGCAAAAACGCCAATCACTATGGCCATATGCATCATGCTGGCATTTGTAACATAGTTCATTGCTGTCACAATGGTGCCCGGCCCTGCAAGGATGGGAATAGCCAAAGGAGAAAGGGCCATGCTATCAACGTCCGGGGCAACCGCATTAGTATGAATTTTAGATTTTTGAGACATCAGCATCTCAAAGCCCACATAAAAAATAAGAATACCCCCGGTAATTTTAAAAGCAGGAATGGTAATGCCGAAAATTTGAAAAATATACTTTCCGCCGATTATGAAAGCAGTGACGATTAGAAATGCGGTTATAGTGCCGGCCGCAGCTATTTTCTTTTTATTGGCTGCATCCTGGCCCTCAACCAGCCCCAGGAATATAGGTGTATTTGCGATGGGGTTCATAATAGCAAAAAAGCCCATGAAAACACTTAAGGCAAAATGTAATAATTGTCCCATGCTTATTTTTTTTAGCTGCTTATTGCCCAGAGCTACCAACTAACTTCCTATAACACGCTGGGTTTTGCATCTCCATTGAATTTCAGATATGACCAACGCACCATCGCTTTTCTCTTATTTGCCAAATGGCAAAGTATTTTCCAGGATAAAAACCAAACTTTTTAGGTATTAAGCCTTTTCGGATCGTGCCTTTTTACTTTGATTTTTACATATTTGGATGCTGGCATATTACTTTCTTTTACAACATTATTCACCGATACCAACACATTCGTCTCCGGAAAATAAGTAACCGTATTGCGCTCCGGTATAGGATAAGCAACAATAATAAATAGTGGGGCCACCCTTTCAATCCCATCATCATAATTAAACAAATCCACTTTATCTCCCGGCTTGAACCCGGCGCTGTCCATATCTTTTTGATTCATGAAAATCACCCTCCGTTCATTAAAGACACCCCGGTAACGGTCGTCCTGCCCGTAGATAGTGGTATTGAACTGATCGTGGGTGCGTGTGGTAGCCATCAGGTATTCGTCGCTGTCCAGCATATTGTCCGGGAGCGGGGTTACTGTAAAAAGCGCTCTATAATCGTATTTTTCTACAAACAGCTGTGCATCACGGGCAGCGTTGGGCAAATAAAATCCGCCCTTTTCTCTTACGCGCCTATTGTACTGATCAAATCCAGGAACGCACTGCTCAATATCTGCCCTAACTGCGTCGTAGCTATCATGATAACGTTGCCAGCCCACAGTCGACCCTGGCCCAAATGTTGCCATCGCCATGCGACAAACAATCTGCACCTCACTTATCAGGTCATCTGAGACAGGCTTCAGCACGCCCTTAGAATGCTGCACAACTCCCATAGAATTTTCCGTGGACACCATTTGAGCTTCGCCGTTAACAACATCGATATCGCTGCGCCCGTAAGTAGGCAGAATAATAGCCTCCTTGCCGTGAACGAGGTGCCCTCTGTTTAATTTAGTGGAGACGCAAACCAAAAGATTGAGTTGCCTCAAAGCCTTAGCGGTGTAACCCGTATCTGGCGTGGCAGACAAAAAATTCCCACCCATACAAAATAGTACTTTTACTTTTCCGGCAGCTATGGCTTTAATGGTGTTAACGACATCGTATCCATGTTTTCTGGGCACCTTGAACCCGTAGTATTTTTCGAGACGATCGAGCTGATCTTCCGTTGGCTTTTCGTCGATGAGCATCGTTCGGTTACCCTGCACATTACTGTGTCCCCTCACCGGACAAACCCCTCCACCGGGAATACCGATGCTTCCTTTTAGCAAAAGGATATTTACCATTTCCCGGATCATATCTACACCGTTTGGCTGCTGTGTGAGGCCCATTCCCCAACAAAAAATAATACGCTTTTTAAAAGCGATCATTTGGGCTACCTCGTAAATAGCCATGGGTGAAAGGCCGGCCTCAAATGCCAGGTTTTCCAAAGTATACTTCCCGAACTGCGCAAGAAATTCTTCATAAAAGACCGTCTTCTCATTGATGAACTTATGGTCGAACACTTCGCCCGGTGAGGTCTTTTCAAATTCCATCAACAGTAGTTCAATCGCTTTTAAAAAAGCCATATCGCCATTTATTTTGACGGGCAGGTATATATCAGCGAGCTTATCGCCCTTCCCTAACACACCGGAAATTTCCTGCGGATTTCGAAAAGCCATTAATCCTGCTTCAGGTAGCGGGTTTACGGCGATGATTTTTGCGCCATTCTTTTTTCCTTTAGCCAGGGCGCTCATCATTCTCGGTGCATTTGTGCCCGGGTTTTGCCCAATGACGACGATCACCTCTGCCTGATAAAAATCCTCGAGTGTCACTGTCCCTTTGCCGATTCCTATGGTAGATCGCAACGCGGCGCCGGAAGTCTCATGACACATATTGGAACAGTCGGGCATATTGTTGGTGCCGAGCTCTTTTGCAAAAAGCTGATATAAAAAAGAGGCTTCGTTGCTGGTTCTGCCAGACGTGTAAAAGGCAGCTTCATGGGGGCTGCTTAACCCATGGAAATGGGCCGCTATTTTTTCGAAGGCCTGCTCCCAGGAAATCGGCTCGTAGTGGGTACCATTTTTCGGTAAAAACAGCGGCTGCGCCAACCGCCCCAGCTTGCCAATTTGGTAGTCACTGAGTGCTGATAATGCGACAACAGGATTTTTGGAGAAAAAATCAGCCGTCAGTTTTTTGGCTGTGGCTTCTTCCGCCAAGGCTTTGGCTCCATTCTCACAATATTCGGCCACAGACGAACGATCGTCATCCGGGTCGGGCCAGGCACAACTCGGGCAATCGAATCCAGTAAACTGATTCATTTTCGCTAATGCAAAAACACCCCTGAAAACAGCCCTTTCCTCCAGTAAATCCTTAAAAGACGCTATGACCGCGGGCACGCCGGCGGCCCAAACTTTTGGTGGCTTAACCTGCAGGTGTAGCAGCCGCACAGGATTTTCAGCATCCGGTTGGCCGTTTCCATGCGGATGGTCATATCCGCTTTCCTTATCCGGCAACTGCCCATTTTTTTCCATAAAACAATTTCAAAGTTTAGCGTTATACATATCAGCCCGGTGTAGCCAGGGCTTGTCATTTAAAATATCCGCTGCATTTACCCTTTAGGTCTTCAACTACAATCGCTCCCAATGCGATTTTGTCGAATTTTCTTTTAAGCCAGAGACTGCATCTATGGCTCTTGGGAAATGCGCACAAACCGGCTTTGATGATAAATATTAAAACTGTCTTTTTTAACGAAGCCTAAAAGTGTAATATCTGATTCCCGAGCCATCGATACCGCTAATGTAGAAGGGGCGCCGATCATAGCAATCATCGCAATGCCCGCCATCGCAGCCTTTTGTATGAGTTCGAAACTTGCACGCCCGCTGAGCACCAAAATTTGATCTTTTAGCGGCAATTCATTCTCTATAAAAGCCGCTCCAATTAGCTTATCGAGCGCATTGTGCCGGCCCACGTCCTCCTTTAGTGCTATTAATGCTCCGTCAATAGTAAAAAGGCCGGAGGCATGAATACCCCCAGTCGTCAAAAACTCATGCTGCGCCAACCTTAGTTTTTCAGGAAGCGAGCCAATCACCGCCTGTTGAATCACTTTCATGTCCTTACTTAAACTTTTAAAAGGGCTGACGGCCCTGATCGAGTTGATCGAAGCCTTCCCGCAAACACCGCAGCTCGATGTGGTATAAAAATTCCGTTCCGACCCGGATAACTTTGGCACTGCGGACTCCGCCAACGTTACTAAAACAATATTCTCTTCCACAGAAGTAATTTTATTGATCTGGTCGGAATTGCTAATTATGCCCTCAGTAAAAAGAAAACCAAGGGCAAGGAAATAGTCGTTGCCGGGCGTTCGCATCGTTACAGCAAGCGAACGCTGCTCCCATTTTTCGTTCACTACGTACCGTAATTTTATTTCCAAAGGTTCTTCTACCGAAAGATTATCCAGGAAATCACCGACAGTCGCGCCGCTCACTTTCCGAATGGGTACTTTTTCAACTGCCGGTATTTTTACGTCGCGCATAATTGCCAGGGTTTTGAAGTTTAGCTACCTCTAAAATAAAAATAATTTACATAGGTGCCTCGATTCATTTCCTCGCCTATCCTATAAAACAAAAAAGGCATCGCTGGCGAAGAGCTGTCTTTAAAGCATAAAAACCCGCATCCTGCTGATCAAAAAATCAGGCAATAAATTATCTTTATGGCTTTTTGCCATTTGGTTACGAATTGGGAACATATAATTGCTGGCGATAAAGAAGAATATGCCAAAACGTATTTATACTTATTTGACCGCTTTTTCAACTATGGCTTCAAATTCACCCGGGATGCGGGATTGGTTGAAGACGCCATACAGGAAGTGCTGGAAAAGCTTTGGACAGACAGAAAAAAACTAAAACGCGTTGCGAACCCCGCAGCCTATCTTTTCACCAGTTTCAGGAACGAACTTCTGCGAAAAATTAAAAGCCCGCCGGCGCTTCATCTCGATGATACCCAACCGGCCCCGGTCGTATTCGGACACGATGCTGTTCTGATCGGGCATGAGCAGGACGACCAACTTCGACAGCGCCTCCAGCAAGCGGTAGATCAACTTTCGCCGCGGCAAAAAGAAGCCATTTTCCTACGTTTCTACGAAGGCTTATCTTATGAAGAAGTAGCCGGCATACTGGGTATCACGCATAAAGCTACTTATAAGTTGATGGCACGTGCCCTTTCGGAACTTCGGAGCAAAATGGGCCTGCCCCTGGCCTCCATCCTGATGCTGTTACAGCACCATGCTACCCTGCCCACATCTTTTTAAAAAAAGTTTTTTGTTGGTGGGGTAATTTTTATGCTTTTCTACTCATTTATCATATAACGCGATGCTGTCAAAAGAAAAATACAGGAAGTATTCAGTTCAGGAACTTATATGCGATGAAAGTTTCCAAAACTGGATTTATAAAGCCGATCCGGAAAGTGATGCTTTTTGGAAAAGCCTGGCCCTGGAAAGCCCTCAGCAGGAAGCTTCCATCCGGCTCGCGTCCGACTTGTTGAAAAGTATTGCTTTCCGGGTAGACAAACCGGCCGATGGCCGTGCAGCTGCGTCGCTTCAGCAGACGCTGGAGCGAATCAATTTTAATGAATATTTTAAAACACGGGCGGCTGAAGAGCCGACCTGGCGCCGCATTTGGAAGATAGCGGCAGCGCTGCTTCTGATTGCAGGGATTGCCTCCGTTTTGTGGTGGCTCGCTGGCGGAAAGGCAGGGAAAGAAGTGCTTTCTACCGCTTTTGGCGAGATTGATACCGCTCGTTTACCAGACGCCTCCATGATCATACTCAACGGCAACTCCCGTATTTCCCGGGCTGCGACCTGGAAGGCTGGTGCCCCACGGGAAGTCTGGCTGAGCGGCGAAGCCTATTTCGACGTCCGGCACCTGACCCCGGCGGGCGCCTCCGAAGCACAGCCGTTTAAGGTGTATGTCGGTCCTCTCACGGTGGAGGTTTTGGGCACAAGGTTCAACATCCGGCAGCGGAGAAGCGAAATAGCGATCGCCTTGCTGCAAGGCAGCGTCAGGCTTTCCTCCCCGCAGCAGGATGGCCCGATTGAGATGAAACCCGGCGACCTGATCCGGTTCGACACCACCACAAAGCAACTGATTAAGGCCACTACAGATACCGAAAAAATCTCGTCCTGGACGCAGAAAAAGCTGATACTTACCAACCCGACGCTACGGGAAATCTGTTCCTATCTCGAAGATATTTATGGCAAAAAGATCATCCTCGGCGATCCCGCACTTGGGGCGAAAAAGGTAGAAGGCCCGATACTGTTGGATTCCCTGGAAGACGCCTTATTTATATTATCAACAGTTTTAAACGTAACGATTGTAGAAGAACAAAATACTTTAATAATTAGAAGCAAATAATTATTTCTCATTCAAAAATTGCATATGAAAAGAAAACTTCCTGATGTTTTCGTTGGGCTATTAGTACTCGGCAGCCTCCTGACGACAGCCTTGCCCGCAAGCGCCCAGGCCCCGGCCAAAAAACGGCCCCTGGCAGCTGTCTTAAAGCAAATTTCAAAAAATTACAACGCAGAGTTTGTGTATAATCCTGCTTTGCTCGAAGGCAAGGCAGCCGCCTATGACCCCGCCGAAGCCCGCGGCAGGAAGCTGGAGGACCTGCTCAAAGCAATACTCTATCCTCACGACCTCGTATTTTTATATGTGCGGTCGAACTATTACACCATTGTCTCCCGAAATCAGATCGGTGATGTTAATGGGGCGGCCCCAACAGGGACAACACCCGCGCCAGCTAACAACAGCCAGGATCAGCAACTGATACGCGGTAAAGTTGTCAATGAAAACAACGCCCCCCTCGCACAGGCCACTGTTAACATCAAGGGAACCTCAAACAGCGTGCAAACAGCTGGCGACGGGTCGTTTGCGATAAGATCAATCAACCCCTACCCCACGTTGATCGTTTCTTTTGTGGGCTATACCGATCAGGAAGTTTCTGTCACGGGAACAGCGCCGGTCACTATTCAGATGACTATCAAAAGCGAGGCGATGGAGCAGGTTGTTGTTGTGGGTTACGGCACACAGCGAAAAAGTGATGTTACCGGCGCCGTAGTGAGTGCCAATCTCGAAGATTTTAAAAACGCCCCCAACGCCAATATCGCGCAATCGCTGCAAGGCACCGTGCCGGGTTTGAATATCGGTCAGGTGACCAGCGCCGGCTCCACCCCATCCATCAACATAAGAGGGGCGAATACTATATCGGGCAATAATAGTGTTTTGATCGTGTTGGATGGCGTGCAATATAATGGTTCGCTCGAATCGATCAACCCTGATGATATTGCCTCGATCGATGTGCTCAAAGATGCCAGTGCGACCGCCGTGTATGGGGCGCAGGCGGCCAATGGCGTATTGCTGGTCACTACCCGAAAAGGCAGGAAAGGGCAGCCTCGTGTTTCCCTTTCTGCATCCTATGCCACGCAAACGCCCACGGTATCGCTGCGGCCCATGCGATATGCCGAATACCTCGATCATGTGCGTCAACTCTATTACAACGAAGCTTTTCTTGCTCCCGGCTACACACAACCTAACCCCGACTTTGACCTGGCCGCCAAAATAGACGCCACCATGAAGGACGAGGAAGGCCGGATTGTAACCCGCGAATTTGACTGGTGGGACGAAGCCACCAATCCGGGATTTATCAACGATAACCAGCTCAGCATTTCCGGCGCCAGCGACAAGGTCAACTATTTGCTGTCGGGCGGATACACCAACCAGTCTGGTTTTATTATCAATGATAAATTTAAGCGCAAGAGCCTGCGCATCAACCTTGAGTTGCAGGCCACAGACTGGTGGAAAATCGGCGTGCAATCATTTGGCTCTTTTGTGGATAAGGATGGCGCCGAGCCGCGCATGTCTTCCATTATCCAACAGTCGCCATTGATTACGCCCTACGACGAACAGGGTAATTTGAAGCCTTTCCCTTTTAACACCAACTACAGCAACCCCTTTTTAACGTATGATGTAGAAGATTATGAACGCCATAATTACTTGTTTGCTAATTTATACTCCGATATGAATATCCCTTTCATCAAGGGGTTGAACTACCGGATCAACTTCGGTAATAATTACCGGATCAACGAGGCCAACCGGGCCAGCGAATACGATGCCGGCCTGGCGGGCGGCGCATCTAAGGATTTTAACACTTATTATGATTACACGTTCGACAATATACTCACTTATAAAAAAGCATTTGCAGCCCATGATCTTACGGGTACGCTGCTCTATGGTGCTATTGAAAGAAAGAACAGCTACACATTGGCCGAAGCCACCGGATTTTCGCGCCTCACCCTTGGGTATAACAGCCTGGAACAGGGTACCAACCAGTATACCTCCTCCAACGCCTGGCGGGAAGCGCTGAGCTACCAGATGTTTCGGATCAATTATAAATATGCCAACAAATACCTGTTGACGGCCACTGTTCGGCGCGACGGCTTTTCGGGCTTTGCCGCCAATCATAAATACGGCTATTTTCCCTCGGTCGCATTGGGGTGGGTAGTTTCCGAAGCCTCCTTTTTCAAACCCTCCTGGGTGCGGTTTCTGAAGCTACGCGCCGGCTATGGCATCAGCGGTAATCAGACTTCCCGATACAATTCACTTTCCCGTATTTCGAGCCAGGCTTCCTATGTTTTTGGCGACGGCGGGTCGACCCTTTTCGGGCAGCAGGTCAACTCGCTACCCAGCCCCGATCTGCGGTGGGAACGCACGGCCGGCCTCAATATCGGCGTTGATTTCCGGCTTCTCGACGACCGGCTGAACGGCGCTATCGACTATTATAACAACCTGACAAGCGATTTGCTGTACAGCGTAAATATCCCCGGCATTACCGGCTTTAGTTCAATCAACAGCAATGTAGGCGAATTGCAAAACAAAGGCCTGGAGCTGATGCTCACTTCCCGCAATGTCGAAACGAAAGATTTCCGCTGGGGGTCGACGCTTACCTTTTCGCTCAACCGGAATAAAATTAATAAGCTGGTAGGCCTCGACGCCGACGGCGACGGCCGGGAAGATGATCTCGTAGCGAGCGGCCTGTTTATCGGCCATTCCCTTAATTCGGTTTTTGATTATCTGACGAATGGTATCTACCAGATAGGCGACAGCCTCCCTGCCGGCTACTATCCCGGCAACTACCGTGTCGTTGATCGCGATCAGAATGGCGCCATCAATCTCGACGACAGGGCCGTTATTGGCACCCGGGATCCTGCTTATCGTGTGGGATTGCTCAATAATTTCGAGTATAAAGGCTTCTCGCTGAATGTGTTCTTTAATGCGATACAGGGGGGCAAAAACATGTATCTGGGCGGCAATTCGCCCACCCGGGTGCGCGACGATAATGCGATCCGTTATAACTATCTGGAGGGAATTGACTACTGGTACCCGCTGAACCCCGGCGGGAAATATGCCCAGTCGCTGGTAGCCGGCACCCTGTCGCCGACCGTTTTCGAAAGCCGGAGCTTTATCAGGCTGCAGGATATTTCTCTTTCGTACCGCATCAAAGGCGGCCTGATGGAACGCCTTCGCATCCAGAATTTGAACGTGTATGTCAGCGGCAAAAACCTCGCCACCTGGACCCGGTGGGACGGCTGGGACCCGGAAACCAATCAGGGCCTGACCATCAACGGCCGCCCCGTTATGAAAAGCTATGCCGCAGGTATTAATCTCACCTTTTAATTTATTGTCATGAAAAAAATACTGAACCTGTTGTTGATCATGCTGCCCCTGTCCTACTCGTGCAGCAAAACCTTCCTGGATGAAAAGCCGCTCGATTTTCTGAGTTCAGAAAACGCCTTTATCACGTATAATGACTTCAACGCTTCTATTTATAATCTTTACGACCTCGTACGAAGAGAGTTTTACAATGGCGGCGAGCGGCGCCCTTTTGATTATATGTATGGTACCGACCTGGTTTATGACGGCCAACCCTCGCTGGAACGGCATACCAATATGATCGCGGCTTATGCGCCCACCGGCGGCCTCAACATTCCTTTATACCATTGGTCGGCCCTTTATAAAATTGTCTCCGAGGCCAATACGGTGCTCAGCCGCATTCCAGCCTCCTCCATGACTGACGAACAAAAAGAGCTTACCGAAGCCAGGGGGCGCTTTTTCAGGGCGCTGGCGTATCGGACGCTGGCTTACCTTTACGGCGGTGTGCCGCTGACTCTCGAAGAAGTGCAAACGCCGAAAACTGATTATACAAGGGCCAGCCGCGACGCCGTATACGAGCAGGTGATCGATGATTTAAAATACGCCGCGGACCACCTGCCCGAGATTACGGCAGTGCAGGATGGAGAAATCAGCAACCTGGCGGCGCTGCACCTGTTGTCGGAAGTATATATCGCACACAGGCAATACCAGCCCGCTATAGATGCTGCATCAAAAGTTATCGGCAACAGCGCTGTTGGCCTCATGCAAAGCCGCTTCGGCAGCAAGGCCAACCAACAACCTGGCGACGTATATTATGACCTGTTTCAACAAGGCAATCAAAACCGCAAATCGGGCAACACAGAAGGCCTATGGGTCATTCAGTTTGAAACAGATGTTCTGGGCGGCGCCCAACTGTCTTCGGCGATTGCCGGATCTTATATGCAGGAAAGGCATTTTGCCCCGCAATTTCTAAATCTGCGTGTTTCGGGCGCAGGGTCTGTATCTCCGATCCTTTATCCCAGAAGCGATCTGTCAGGCGGCAGGGGCATCGGCTGGGGCATCAGCAGCACTTATTTTAGCGACAGCATCTGGCAGGACGATTTTGATAACGACATCCGCAATGCCAACCACAACTTTGTTAGGGAATTTAAGGCTACGAACCCGGCTTCCCCGTTGTTCGGCCAAACCATTTCTACAAAAACGCCGCCGCCGGGGGTGAAAGTGCCCAACCGTTACCTCTATGCCTTTCAGTCGAAAATAACAACGCCCGGCGACCACCCGGCCAACCTTTTTCAAAACCAGTCGCAGCTGGTACTGAAAGCTACTGCGGGCGGCACCTATGCCGACCAGTATTTTTTCCGGCTGGCCGAAACATATTTATTGCGGGCAGAAGCCTACCTCGGCGCCGGCCGCCCGGAACTGGCCGCAGGTGATATCAATGTAGTGCGGGCCCGGGCCCATGCGGCGCCCGTGAGCGCCGGCAGGGTCACACTCGATTATATCCTGGATGAAAGAATGAGAGAACTCGGTGTGGAAGAAAAGCGGCGGCTAACCCTTATGCGCCTTGGCAAATGGTATGACCGCGTGAAACGTTGCAATCCATACTACAGCGATGCAACGCCCACTTATAATCTTTGGCCTATCCCTGCTGCCGAAATTGAGCGCAATACCAGCGGCGTCCTGGAACAAAACCCGGGCTATGACAACTAATCATCTAAAGTTTATAAAATATTACAGCTAAGCCATGTTATTACGTAACGGTTTATGTTTGCTGCTGATGGTCCTGGGCCTTGCCTGTGGCGCAGCGAAAAGCAGCGATCCAGCATTTGTCCTCGATGAACATTCGGTCATTTACACTTCCGCGCAGCCCGGAGACCCGGTTTACCGGGCCGTGCTCGCCTTACAGCGCGATATCCGCAAAATACTGGGAGTCACAATTGCTATTCAGCCTTTGTCGGCGGCGGATGGCTCTGGTCTACTCATCGTTAATTCGGCAACGGACGGGCTGTTGGAACCGTTTATCGGTTGGGAAAGACATCGCGTATTCACTAGGACAAACGGCAAACTCCGGCAAATGGTGTTGCAGGGCTCGGATATGCGGGGCACGATCTACGCCATCTATACGTTCTCCGAAAAATGCCTGGGCGTTCCCCCGCTCTGGTATTTTAGCCATTGGGAGGCCCGGCGCCGTTCCCGCGTGGTGATCCCAGGCTCCACCGACCTAAGGTATGCGCCGCCCACCGTTCGATACAGGGCCTGGTTTCCCAACGACACCGATCTTTTTGAACCATGGAGAAAACAGGCGCCTGAACATGATGAAATGTGGCTGGAGGCAGCGCTACGCCTGAAATTAAATACCATTGAGTGGTTTGACAGTGAAATTGATTATAGCCGGCCTTACAGCCTGTCGCCCACGACCCGGCTGATCAGCGCTTACGGCTTGGTCAACACCACTCATCACCACAGCCCGCTGAACGCTTCCTTTAGGGGCTGGGACGACTACTGGCGCCTTACCAGGGATACGGTGCCTCCCCGCCTGCTATTGCGCCATACCCGTCAATTGCTAGAGTTCTGGCGTTACAATGTGGAAAGCATTGCGCGGCATCATGTCAATATGTTGTGGGTGATCGGTTTCAGGGGAAATGGCGACCGCCCCTTCTGGTCGACTTTTGAAGATGCGCCGGCATCAATGCAGGCCCGAGGCCGTATCATTGACCAGATGATGCAGGAGCAACAGCGGATCGTTAAAGAAGTGACCGGCGATGAGCAAGCCGTGTTCCGCACCATTTTTTATGACGAACTTTCCGATCTGCTGGCAGAAGGGCTGCTGCATCCGCCAGCCGATTCCGGCTTTATCCGCACCTATGTGGCCGCTCGCCGGGACCACTATCCCAACCTGGACGTACAGCAACTTGACGCCGCTAAAAATTACCGGCTGGGGTATTATTTCAACTACCAGTTTACCTCCACCGGCAGCCACCTGGCTGCGGGCGAGGGGCCCTGGAAGATGGAAGCGAATTACCGGTATGTCGCAGCCAGATCGCAACAGCCGCTCGCGTTTTCAGTCGTGAACGCCGGCAACCTCCGCGAATTCCTGATGGAGTTGTCGGCCCATGCAAAGATGATGTGGGACATGGACCATTATGACACCGACGCCTTCCTGCTCGAATTTTGCACCCAGTATTTTGGCGCAGCTGATGCCGCAGCGGCGGCGGCTCTTTACAAAGCTTATTACGAAAGCTACTGGCAACAGCGGCAACCCGATCTCCAGGGTTTTGACCGCCAGTTTATTTTCCAGGACCTGCGTTATAAAAGAGCCATTGTAGAGATCGCCCAACAGTTTCATAGCGCGGCCAGCAACCCGGATCCGCTGACCGATATCGCGGCGGAGCAGGTCAAAGGCCGCACCTACCGGATCGTTCCTGAAGACAACCACGCAACCCACCAGATCGATGCCATTATCAATGGCACGAGCGCTTCAGCCGACAAGTTTCTCGCCGTCAGCCAGAAAGCCCAAAAGCTCATCGGAAAACTACCAAAACCGCGCCGGCTGTTTTTCCGTGACAACCTGCTGCAGCCCGCCACTTACATGTATTTTCTTAACGAAACCCTCCTACAGCTGGCCAAAGGCTATCAGGAAAGCCAGCCCCACCTGAAGCGGGCTTTTGCGAAAAAAGCAGAGCAGGCTTTTCAACAGGCCGCGGCAGCCCTGGCCCAGACCGCCACCGGAAATTTTGCAGGATGGTATGCCAGCGACCGCATCTTTGGCCTGAAGGCAGTTGCCCAAAAACTGGAGGGATTATAAGTAAGCTGGTCTAGATCTTTCATCTCTTTTTGAGCCTTTTGCTATCACCGCGATCAATCTATTGATATTTTCGCATGCCGGCACCGGTCATGAAAAAGAAATTAGGCCATAGCAGGATCAGAGATAGTAGGACGCCCAGTTTCCACCCTACCGGCGTAGCGTCTTTCAAAAGATCCGGTTCCGTTTACCAAAACAGAGAAGTCGTACCACCCGCTACTTTTTGAAAAATCAATGACTACTTCATCCTTGCCTAACGGAGGGATCCTTCTTTCCCGGTCTTTTTGGCCATAGCAATGATCTTTAATAGTGATGGCGGCTGATTTTGTAGTGGGATTCGATAGCAACAGTTTTAAAGTTGGCCGCCCCCCTAAGGCGCTGCCTCCATCGCTGCACACAACATGTAAATCTGGCTGGTCTATATTTCCTCTCAGTTCTCTAAAGAAGCCATTTGGGCCGAAGAGCATAAAATGATATAAAGGGGAATCTGAATATGCGAGAGGCATGGTGTAGGTAAGATGCTCGCCAGCTGCAACGGCAAAAGACCAGTTGGCCTCGCCCCGCGATGCTCCATTGTCTGACACCGCATATTTGTATAAAAGAAATGGGCTTCCGGCCGCTTTAGCCTTGAAAATATTGTTAGACGCTTCAAAACGAAAGCTAATCTCCCTTTTGGTTCCGTCGAGGTTACCGTCTGCATATAATTCGTATGGAAGCGCTGATGAAGGCTTTATACCTTCTTCCTGTTTAAAAAAAGTTTTTGTGTAGGTAAAATCGGCCCTTAAAAGTTCCCGTTCTTCTTTAGACAAGGGATTCACCATCGCTGGCAAGGGACGGAAGCGGGCTTCGTTTATATTTTTCACGTAAACATCCCTTTCCATAAATGCCAGGTCCTTGATTTTTTCACCGTTGTAGGGATGAAAAACTGATGACAAGTCGCCGCAAATCGCCCGCCGCCATTCAGAAATATTTTCTAAACGCAAACGCTTACCCGTTTTACGCGACGCAAAATTTTCGATAAATTGGACCACGGAGGTATGATCGAAGACCTGAGAATTGACAATACCACCTCTAGACCACGGGCTCGCAACGATGAAGGGAACCCGGTATCCCAAGCCGATGGCATGTTCGCGGGCTTTGTCGGGTCGCACACCTTTTTGTTTAAGCTCATCATTGAAGGTGACAAATTCTTTATCTAAATTCGTGATAGTTTTGGAAACGTCCCCTGTTGCCTTAGATCTCCAGTCGGGCGCGGTAAAAGGAGGTACATGATCAAAATATCCATCATTTTCATCATAAGTCAATATAAAAATTGTTTTTTTCCAAATCTCCTCGTTGTGAGTAAGAATACTCAATACCTCTGACACATACCAGGCTCCAAACCAGGGTGCAGAGGGATGATCTGAAAAATATTGCGGCGCTACAAGCCAAGAAACTGCAGGCAGCGTTTTATTCCGCACATCCTTCCTAAAGTTTGCTAAAATGTCGGACTTCGGAATTCTTTATAGCCGCATTTTTATCGCATCTGCCACTACCGGTTAAGATCTTCGCGCCGGTCATCACGTGTATTTTTGGTTTGTTACATTTTTGAAAAAAACATTTCAACTGTGTTACAAATTTGTGACATTTTTTTTGTTACGTTTTTAAAGTGTAACAAAAAATTTTGTCACAATAAGGTCGGCCAATATTTACACGATGGCCTCAAATCCTTGCCGGCAGGGCGTTTTGACCGCATCTACTGTGAAGCCCCTGCATTGCCGCATTTGCTAAAAACTTCTAAAAAGCCCCAACGACTGCGCTAAGCGGCTGTTGGCGGCTGTAGGTTTGCCCTATTGTTTACTTTAAAAAACACTTTTATCTAGGCTATTAAGGATCCGTTTCAATTTGATCCTTGGTTGGCAAATCAGTTATAAAACAAAAAAGGCCCGCTTATGCGAACCTTTTCATCTGATTGATAACCTGTGCCCCAGGCGGGACTTTTAATAGTATTTGTAATCAATGAGATATAAAAATATGGTGTCAAATTTGTGTCTTTCGCGCAGTTCAAGTCCTCTGAAACCCTTTTCTGCACGCTTTTTCACAGTTTTTCCCGTGTGTCATTTTAAAGGTAAAAAATTATAATTAAACGCTGTTTTTTCATTTTTTACGCAGTATAAGAGAACTAAAAAAAGACTGACCGTGCCCGCGAAAGGATTTATAGTTCTCGTAGAATTTACTATAATTTCAGTGCCGGTTGAGAAATCCTACTTGCTTTTTTTATATTCAGCCACTGCATCCTGAATATCCTCCTTAATGAATTCCCAATGCTTACCGCGAAGACATATAGGGTTGAAGTCTTCGTCAGCCAATTCAAAATTGGTAAAGTTGCTCAATATAATTTCTTCTTCATGATCATGCATATATCGTTGCTCATGTAAAGCGAGCATTAATGATAGCGGATAATGATCCAGGAGTTCATGCAAATCCCAGAAATCTTTTTTGCGTCCTCTTCTTTGAACGACATCTATTTTCATTGCCACAATCTCTTCTATAGTTGCCAGACGTATATTGTCAACGACCAAAGCTGGATGAATAAACGTATCTGTATAATATACATCCAGTTTGATGGCATCCTTTTCATTATTGCCTACACTATAAGATTTCCCAAATCCAGGATTAAGGAAGAAAAATGATTGTAATAGGGAAATGTCTTTTCTATAATTTTATCAATAACATTAAAATTGATTTCACCATAAGAAACATAGCTAAAAAGATCTATGTCGACCGACTCCCTATGTCCTAGTTGCAGGCTTAAAGAAGCGCCTCAGTAATTGTATTATAGTGCATATCTATTTTTGATGAATAAGTCGCATAGATTGTTGGTAGGTATCTTTCGCAATAACCGATTTCACCTTAGCTATTCCGTAAAAACGCTTCATTTCTTTTTTTTCGGCATCATTACCTCTTGCAAAAACACGTTGGATAACCGCTGTGTATTGCTTTTCCCAATCGATCTTATTTATATCAGTATCCCAGAATAATGCCTTCCTTAATTTTGAAAGATCGGGTGATGCGCTTTTTAGCTTTTGCTTTGCCTGGTTGATATCATAGTAAGTTTGAAGTATTGCCAAAGAGCCTTCGGGTAAATTCAACTCTTTTTCGATCTTTACAGCCAGAGAAACAGGCAGCCCACGTTTTCCTTTTGTTATTGCGTTAAATGTTTGTGGATGCTCATTCAACAAAATAGCAAAAGGGCGTTGCTTAATGGAATGTCTTTTTAATTCGCGTTCCAAAACGATTCCAGGATGCATGCCTTTATATTTTTCAAATCGAGATATCACAATACAAATGTGAACAATTTTGCTTACATTTTAACGCAAAGTGCTACTCACTGAAATGTAACAGTAGAAAGTGCAACATTTTTTTATTTTTAGATAAAGCTTGCCGTTTGAACAAAACGAAACTTTTATCTTTCTTATTTATCGTCTTGCGCTTGCAAAATCTATGCGCAGCATGAGCCCCTACCCGATGTCAGCCCCTTATTTGTTATCACCGATAAAACACTTTATACGCCTGGAGAAACGATCTGGTTTAATGGCTACTTTTTGCCACAGGAGATACTGGCCGACAGTCTTCAACCTGATATGATGTCCGTCGGCTTGATAAGGCAGGACACTATTGGCTATGCAATGATTCAAAATTATCTTGTCCAAGATAACCTTTGTGCCGGCAGCCTTACTCTACCGCCCAGGCTGCGAGCCGGTAGTTACGAACTGGTTGCAGCACTTAATCTTTTAGAACCCACAGGCAAGCCCCGCTTTGTTTTTAGGAAACGAATTACTATACAAACTTTGGAGCAGCCACCTTTTTTTCTATCATTCCAAATCGACTCCAGCATCTCTTCAGATATGTTACACATTTCGGTGCAGGCTTTGCCTACCGATCCTACAGCACCCATAAAGAAAAGCAATTTCATCTCCTACCACCGGCCCGGTAATAAAACCCAAACACAAAAATTAGATATATCGGGAAGAGCCACCTTAAAAATCCATATAAATAAATCAGATACTACGCTGCCGGTATTGTACACGGTTACCAATTTTAATGGCCAATCCATCCCATACTCTGTTTGGCTCCCTGTGCAAAAGAAAATAATGAGCATGAGGGTTTGTCTTAGCCCCCTAAAAGGCTGGACTAAAATTGTAAATTAATTTAGTCACAGTAAATTTAGGAATTATGACGAAAACAAGACGACAGTTTACGCCTGAGGAGAAGTACAGCATCCTTCAGGAAGCAGAGCGGGAAGGGACAACCGAGGTAGCCCGTAAGTACAACTTAGCTCATTCAGTACTTAGTTACTGGAGGAAAAAGTATCTGGCCAAAGGCAAAGACGGTTTAAAGGCCAGTTATAAGAAGGTTGATCCACAGCTCAGAGCTTTGGAGGAAGAGAACGAACGGTTAAAGCGGCTGATAGCTAAACAGGCCATTGAGCTGGAGTTTAAAACCGAGCTTTTAAAAAAAAGCGATGCCCATTATCAGAAACTAAGGAAATGATCGTTGAGTACAAAAGCAAGGTCGGCGTGAATGCTCTTTGCCAGTGGGCATCAGTAGCCAGGAGCAGTCTGTATTATCATGCTCATCCTGGTCCAAGAGGGATCAGGCCGAGTACGCACACGATGATAGGTAATTGCGGCCTGGTAGAAAATAGCCTGGTCGTAGACCAGATGCGTGCTATTCTTTCGATGGACTATTGCGTGTATGGTTACCGGAAGATGACCGAAGAGCTGCGTGATCTGGAGTACACGATCAATCCTAAGAAGGTGTATCGTCTAATGAAGGAAAGCCATTTATTATGCGGCAAGCGTATAAAAGTTCAAGGTAAACGCAAATGGGTGGAGCATCGCCGAATTGAGGCAAAACATCCTATGGAATATCTGTGTCTGGATATCAAATACATCTGGGTTCAGGGCGAAGGCCGCTGGTATTACCAGTTAGCCATAATGGATGTGTTCAGCCGCAGGATCCTGTGCTGGATTTTTCAGCGAAGCGTCCGCCAAACAGATGTAATTGCACTGATGCGATGGCTGGACCTTCGTTTTGGCTTAAAGGGGGTCATCATCCGCAATGACAATGGTTCACAGTTCATCGCCCATAAGGTTCGCGAAGCATTACGGTCGATGGAAGCAAAACAGGAATTTACACACGTGGCCACGCCTGAGGAAAATGCCTATATCGAGGCCTTTCACTCCATCGAGCAGCATGAGTTGATCGAGCGGCATTCTTTTGCAAGCTTCTACGACGCCAAGCAGCACATTGAAAAATATATGCACTGGTACAACCGAAGACGCAAACATGGCGCTATAGGCTTCATTACACCAATGCAAAAATGGGCACAGGGCTTATCCCGGACAGCTGTTAAGGCACTAATGAAGCAAGGGGCGATGTGCTTGTCAAGGCCGGACAGCATGGCTATGAGCGCTGAGTCCGCTTTGTATAGCCTTGACAAGTGCAGCGAACCGGCTTATCTTTGCCTGGACGGTGACCGGGATAACGATGAATTAGTAGCAAACCATTTTGAAAAATCAGTCCAGTTTATAAGGGGTTAAGACAGGTTAATAAAGACAGTAGCAATAAGAATATCTTAACTGCTAAACTGCTATTAACAAAAAATGTGATTGACGATACACTTGAAGTGACCGTACAGTCTACTCAACTAAAGAATGTGTTATTATCCCGACAAAGTCTTCATAGTGGAAAGGCTGAAATCTCAGATCTCATACCAGTATCAGCAGAAAGGAAGCTGGCACTTCCTATGCATGACGCTGCACGTGGTCTTCATCTTTTATCCTTACTAGATGACAAAAGAAAGCTATTGGATCAACAACCATTTTTTGCGCATTACAACAAGCGCCATAAGCTGGAATTGCGCACAGAAAAGGATTTCTTCCATACACGCGAAAAGATAGCAGTAACCATTAATTTGAAAAATTTGCAAGGCAAGCCCACTAAAGCCATTTGTACAATTTCCTGTGTGAATATCGACCGGATCGAAGCCAATAACCGATTGTCGTTCTCCGATTATTATTACGGATACGCGCTACAACAATCCTATAGTCAAAAAAAACTAAAGCCTATGGTAAATGCGGGTTTAACCAATCATTTCACTATAAAAAATTTACATAAGGCTTTTATTGAAGCTGGTCTTGTATATGCTACAGATTATGAAGGAGCCGAAATAAAAAAAAGTACGATTTTATTTATAAGAAGAGATTCTATTACGAATGTTGCAACAACTGACAGTAATGGGCGATATTATCCTAAACCCAGAGACTTAGTGGTAAGGGAAGGGTAGTCCGTTTTCCATAAATGCAGGTAATGATGTGGTAGGTATTGACTCGAAAAGTTCGGTTTATGCCTTTATACTAGGCAATCCCATGAAAAAGCCAATGATGTTTTTGCAAAAGCCGGGACTGCCCGTTGATGTTAAAAAACTGGAACAGCAAAGCAGTAGCAGCCAGATAATAAACGATCACAACAGGGCAATAACAATGCAAAATGTTGTTGTTCGTGCAAAAAGAGCTAGGATGTACGCCGATGCTTTTTGGGGAACGATTGTGGAGATTTTGTTTGCCCAGTTAATATTCTTAACTGTCCGGGACATAGAGGATACAAAGGCATTACCACCCCCGTGAAAGGTGTGGTATACAGAAGGCCGCACCAGATCGGTGGTGGTACTATAATGTATCGTGGTTGCGCCACTGATGATGCCGAACGCATCAATACCACTCGATTATTTAGGGGAATGGACGAAGAAAAGTTACCGCACAAAGAACCGCTCCAGTATTTATCAACACTATACTGGTCTCCCGCTATTATGATAGATGGTTCCTATAATCTTTCTTTTTTTAGTAGCGACCTTGTTGGCAGATATAGAATTACTGCGGAAGGAGTGGCTGAAAATGGTGATATACTTTATGCGGAAAAAGGTCGTAATTAAAGAACTTTAATGACGTACACCCCATAAAATTGAACGTCAGGCCTTAATCAAAGATCACAATTTAATTTCCCAACTGCAATAAAACAAATGCAGAAATCAGTCATAATGGCTAACGGTATGGCGGCTGGTAAACAAAAGCAAGACTACTGATATAATAGCGGAAATATCGTCAATCCATTCTAGTCGTCGATGAAGCAAGGAACAAAAGCCGAAGATCATTTAGGGAGTAATCATCTAAAGATTACCAACTTTCCTCTTAAATTCCAACAAGTAATAAGAAATTTGTTCGGTAAGCGATTTCTGTAATTGTAGTATGTCGCTTCGATTATATGGGCGCATGACATCTATTGCCTTTTGACGCAGCCGTTGTTGTAATTGCTGCTCATATCTTCCGCATAATTGTTGAAATACATTTTCGTCTGTTTGGCGGTCTATCTTCCGTGCCTGCTCTTTAAAATTATGACAAATTTCTTCAAAAAAATGAAATGCAGTTTTTCGAAAACTGTCTACTATCAAAACAGGATCTTGCTTCATATCGTTTTTTTGGTTAATGACTATAACAGCGAACTGATATTCCGTAAAAGAATTTTAAAAGCAAGGGCATAATCGATCCCTGCCCTTTCGTCAAACAACTGACAAAAAGCAATAATGAAAATGAGTGCCGGATTGGGTGGACATGCTCCGAAATCCGGCATTTTCCCACTGAGAACCAGTTTACTTCGTTGCCGAAGTTGGGTGGTCTTGCTCCGAAATTTAATTGATTTTTACCCCCAGTTCACTTTAAGTATCGAAAGTAATTTTCACAGTTTAAATAAGCACTAATAGCAAAAATTAAGAAAAGGATGCTGATTTTAAATTTTAATAGCAATTATTAGAGAACATTACTACTCTTTTTGTAATTATGAAGAGAAATTATATTTACGTGATATTCAAAAACTGATCAGGAAAAGTAGAGTGTTCCGGTCTATATCCACCAGATGCCCTGCGCAACAAGATTGTCCGATTTTATATACAAATGGCTAACATCTCCCGGAGAAGAAAACATAACTCGTGCGTTTTTGGGCGTTACAAGCTCTATCATATCATTTTTGAGATTGATGAAAAATATTTCAAAGGTGTCAACCTCTTCTCTACGTTCGTCATCAAGTTGTTCTTCGGAAGCCCCGCTAGAAGGAAATCGTCTTATAATATCTCCTTTTTGTAGTAAATGCAGTTGGGCTGCTGTTATCTTTTTGCTGGTCATACAAAACAATTTTTCTAATGTAAATGGATTATGTCTATATTGAAGTGGAAACTGGAGAGAAAGGGACGTGCAGGTCAGAATGAGTCTACTGTCCGGAAATGGTCCATAGCCTGATGCAACAGCTGCTTTATATTGACATACCGGTTATGGGTTGCACCTTCTTAAGGATACTGATCACTTCTTCCCTTTTTTTATTGAGTCGGATTCCTACGCTTTCGAGTAATTCATTTTCTTTTCCTTTCTCAAATTTCAGATCTGCATCAACCAAAGCCGGATATTTTTCTTTAAGCATTTTTGATTGCCTGGTCCAATCTCCTACTATTTTAAAATCTTCATAGTTTCCTATTTTGTCTTTATACATAATATTTTGTTTAAACTGAAACGGATTACAGGACAAATGTCAGTCCTTTTTAAGGTATTAATATTACACATAAGTGCAATAAACTTGCAAATATCACAGGTTTTCCAGATTTTGCTTGCGCTTTAGGCCGGTAGAAGTAGCTATCCCTGTCTTATTTATAGGCAATCTTATTGCAGAGATTTTGTATGCGATCATAATTCATTTAAAAAATAGGGGCATCAATAGTATTGCTTTTGTTTTCCTGGGAAGTAGCTCTTTTCGCCTGGGCATAGAAGCCGTTATCTCTTTTTACAGATTTAAAACAGTGTACTTGAGCTAGAGCTTCATCACCATTTCTTGTGCATTCCTCATTTTTATATATCAATCTTCTTCCACTACAACTTAAAATGTGGAAGGAATTTGAAAAGACCTTTCACTTGTAAAGATGATTATGGGGTTAAATACAGATATAAACAGTATTGGGTCGGTATGCTTCAATAAGATACCTCCCCTGTTAAATTTTTATCTTGGGTGTTAACACCCAATTATATTTTAAATGATTAGACAGATAATAAAAGCTACATTTGCAGCAGAAGGCATTAAGGCCGATTCAGCTCTTTTGAAATTGTATATTAAAAATATGGTTTGTATTCGTTGCAAGATGGTGCTAAAAGATGAGCTTGTTAAGTTGGGGCTGAATCATTCCCTCGTGGAATTGGGAGAGGCAGAAGTTACTGAAAATATTACACGCGAGCAACGCGATTTTTTGAAAACAGCATTATTAAAATCAGGGCTTGAACTGATGGATGATAAAAAAAGTGTGCTGATTCAAAAAATTAAGAATACTATTATCGAACTCGTTCATTGCTCTGAAGAACCTCTTGTGGTTAATCTTTCCGATTATTTAAGTGAAAAGCTACATTATAATTACACCTACCTGGCCAATCTTTTCTCTGAAGTGCAGGGAACAACAATCGAAAAGTTTTTTATTGCACACAAAATCGAACGTGTAAAAGAGTTGCTGGTATATAATGAATTGAACCTTACCGAAATAGCTTATCTGATGCATTATAGCAGCGTGGCGCATTTATCTAACCAGTTTAAAAAAGTAACAGGCCTTACTCCTTCCCATTTTAAGCAGCTTAAAAACAAACGGCGATCAATGCTGGACGATTTATAGCAGCAACCTGTTTTAGATCAGCTATGCGTAAATCTTATAATCTTTTTATAAAAAGGTGTAATAGTTAATACATTTAATAGCGCGATATTTACTTGTGATTAAATAACGCCATTATTATTTGATCTCCATTATTATGATAGCATTTTTTAGCTTTATTATAGTTCGATCTTTTCTATTTAGAAAGAATAATATTCAAATCCTGCAAAAAGCAAGAAAAAATGAAAACGCAGGGTTGTTTAGCGAAGCAATACAAGACTACGAAACGGCGCTCATTGAATTAAAAACAACGAAGTTTCACCATAGGCTGAAAAGTGAAATTGGCAATAAGATCAAACTGTTACATACAGTGCTGAACTATAACAAGAATATATGCTTTACACATAAGACTGCTTTTTATGTAATCACCGAAAAATGAAACTATTCAAAAATGGCAACAGCTTTTATCTCATTAAAGGAGGCCATCCCTGTGGTAATGAGTGAACAAAGCATTCCCGTAAAGGTTGTGTCTGCACTGGTACATGAAATTCGTAATCCATTGACTGATATCACTCTGTCAACCCATATTTTAAAGACCGGCATTTCTGATAATCGGCTGACTACTTTCCTGGATATCATAACCAGGGGCTCAGAAAGAATGACGACCTGTTAAAAAAATACTGAATTTAGGAACGGCGAATAAAGCAACAGAACAGGATAATACGGTGCATCAAATATTAGATGAAGTGTTGGAAATTACAGCCGACAGCCTTTTACACAGGCAGGTTAAGGTAAATAAGAACTATGCTAGGCAGAATTGTACAATTGCATTTAACATATCTCAAATGCGTATTGCTATTACCAATATTGTCATCAACGCAATTAATGCGATGGCTGCCGGAAAGGGAGAATTAACACTTATCACAAAAGCGATCGATCAGGGCTATGTGTTACAGATCGAAGATAATGGGTGCGGTGTTTCGAAAGATGAACTGAAAAATATTTTCAGGCCGCTTTTTAAAAAAAAGGCCGGAAGGCCTTGGATTAGGGTTGGCAGTAATACACGATATCCTTATTTCCAATCACGGAAATGTAACCGTAGAGTCAGAACCTCAAAAAGGAAACCAGTTTTTATTGTTATTTAAAAATCCTTTTTACACTTTTCCCGCAATCCTGGATTGATTATGATTTTAATATATACGCCCGGATGCGGGATATATGTGTGAATGATGTAACTATTTAGAACAAGCGTGTAATAACTAACCATGTAAATAGCTGCACCTTTGGTTTGTGAAAATTCTTTCACAAAGAAAATTTTTAAAATGAATACAACAAACGACAAAGCTGGAAAAAGCTTTAAAATCACCGGCGATTGGTCTGTACAATCTAAAAATCTCAAAAATAAATTTCCTCAGCTCACAACAGAAGATCTTAAGTATACAACAGGGCAGGAAACAGAGCTGGTTAAAAGGGTTTCAGCAAGACTAGATAAAAAACCAGAGGAAGTAATAGGTATTATTGCAAAGGGAAACCTGACTAAATAAGTAGACCCTTCTATGGAATACTATGAACAATAAATCGACAATTATTGTAGCGTGTTGAGACACGTGCCATAGAAAAGGCAGAGATGAAAGCCTGCCTTTTCTATTAAAACATATGACCGAACGGCAGCAGCAAATCCCTGATCAACTATTAAACCAACAATCATATATTTTAAATGAACGATCACCAATTTGTCTAACTTAGACCTGTCCTAAAAATGATAAGGCTTCACTTCAAAATCCACATCACCACAAAAATGTACAATGATGTCCATTTCTGCCAAGACTGCCGCTTTTATGCGGCAGCATTTTTGTGCTGATAGCTCGCCATGAGCGTATACAACGTGGATATGATTGGCCTTATGGCGTGCCATCATCTAGTTACGAGAGACGCCATCCAGCGTAGCGTGCATAATGGGCCACTCGGGGTTAGTAAGATTCCATCTACGCTGAGTTTCTTCTTTCGACAGCACTACAGCCTTTCCGGTTCCTAAATCGCAATGCAATTCATCGTCTTTGACGTAGATTCTACTCCAGACTATATTTCCGGGCTTGCTAATACCTCTTAAAGTACCGCTCCCTTCTTAAAAAACCTTGCTGGTTGGCGCGCACTCTCGGCACTTTTGTATCCTTCATCAAAAACTTTCCCCCAGGAGAAACTTTCATTGATTTCAAAGTATTTTCGGCTTTCTAAAATTATTGTTGTAACTTTGTCAACTGTTAAGGACACTTAACAAACCTCTTTCAAAGTTCGTTGCAGAATTGCAATTAGTATTTATCTTGCGTTAAAGCACATATTTCCCTGATACTTCCTCTCTTGTAATAAGTTGCCGCTTTATTAGATTTCGATCGAGTAACCTTAAGCGTATTTGCTTAGCGTGCCTTATTATCATTCAAAAAAATTCAACGTTATAAAAAAGCTATCATTCAAAAAATCTACAAATGCAGATTTTTCTACTACTTTAAAATACCGGGTGGCCGTTTATCTAAACGCAACGGGAAAAGATCGTTTCGGCAACCGCGCGATGTTGTTAAAGACAACCGTGATGCTATCCTTATACTTTATTCCCCTTGTCATTATCAGCTTTTGCTCGATAAGCCAAATATGGCAATTATTCGTCCTGTTTTTAATAAGTGGATTTGGGATGGCAGGTGTAGGTATGGGCGTTATGCATGACGCTCTGCATGGAACTTATTCTAAAAATAAATCACTAAATAAATGGATGGGTTATACCATGAATCTTATCGGCGCAAGCGATGAAATATGGAAATTACAGCACAACGTATTACACCATAGCTTTACCAATATTGAAGAGCATGATGACGATATTAATGCTCCGTTCTTCTTGCGTTTTTCACCGCATGCTAAAAAAAATCGGCTCCATTCATATCAACATTATTATGTTTGGCTATTCTATGGCCTTTCCACAATTTCCTGGATTACTTCAAAAGATTTTGTTCGGCTCAATCGCTATACAAAGCTAGGATTGGTCAAGAGTAAAAGCGAGTATCGCCGGATCTTATTTAAAATTATTTTCTGGAAAGTTTTCTATTTTTCATATGTTCTAATTTTACCACTGCTGCTTACAAGCTTTAATGCCTGGTTAATTATAATAGCGTTTTTGAGTATGCATTTCATAACCGGCTTTTGTTTATCTGTAGTGTTTCAAACAGCGCATGTAATGCCAGAGACTTCTTATCCGATACCTGACGGTTCGGGAAAGCTTAAGGATGAGCGATTAGTTCATCAATTAGCAACCACATGTAATTTCGCTCCTCGTAATAAAGTATTCTCATGGTTAATTGGGGGGTTGAATTTCCAAATTGAACATCATCTGTTTCCACATATTTGTCATATACATTATAAAAACCTTGCGCCAATTGTCAAACAAACCACTGAAGAGTTTGGAATTCCTTATCACAGCTATTCCTCTTTCTTTTCTGCTTTAAAGAGTCATGCCCAAATGTTACGGAAACTAGGGTCAACGTCCCTCCAAAGTACAACTTAATTATAAAATCTAATAAAAACAGGAGTGCTAACTAATTATTCTGCTGTTAGAATATTAAAGTAATCACAAACAATCCATTCTATAAAAAAAGCGGTAGGGCTGAGCATAATTGAAGCTTCGCGACTGACCCGTAATAAAATCTAAATATCACTCATGACCTATAGTCAACAAAATAAAAAGCCTTCATGGCAAAAGCAAACAATGAACAAAAAACTAAAAGCGATAGACCCCTCCTTACTTCCTGTTCGCTCCGAAATAGCAAGATCAACATGTTTCGAACCAACTTTGGCATTTGCTTACATGCCCCTTCACCCCTTTCTAAAAAAGTCTGTGTATAAAAAAGGTTACATTATGCCCACAGAAGTACAAGAGCGTTGTATACCTGCAATTCTTGAAGGCGCAGACATTATCGGAATTGCTTCTACGGGTACAGGCAAGACCGCTGCGTTTCTAATCCCTTTTGTACAGCAACTGTTGCGTAATAAAAATCATTCAGGATTGGTGGTTGTTCCAACGAGAGAATTGGCGCAGCAAATTTTTGAAGAATTTAAATCCTTAACGGCAGGCATGAACTTTAGAGCTGTTTGCTTTATAGGAGGTACTCCTATCAGTTCCGACATTTCCCAAACCTCTCTAACAAATCACTTGATTATTTCTACACCTGGAAGACTGTTAGATCTTGTACGTAGAGAGGCCATTCATTTAGATACGGTGAAGGTCTTAATACTAGACGAGTTTGACCGCATGTTGGATATGGGCTTTATTAATGATGTAAAAGCTATTATTTCATACACCGCATTGCGAAAACAAACGTTATTATTCTCAGCTACCATCAAAGCTTCTCAGAAAAAGCTAATTGATACAATAACCAATAATCCAGCAATCATCGATGTTAGTAGTGGGCATTGGGCCAGCGCGTCGGTGGAGCAAAATATGCTTGAAGTGGGCCCTCATGAAGACAAGTTAGAAGTGCTTTTTAACTTGTTAAGTAAAGACAACTTCAAAAAGGTAATGCTATTTGCGGAAACAAAGAGAATAGTAGATAAAGTCAATAAGCAACTCGTACGAAAAGGCATAAAATCAAATGCCATACATGGGAATAAATCACAAAATTATCGCACGAAGGCTATTGAGGAATTTAAAGCCGGACATACGCGTGTATTGATTGCTACAGATGTTGCATCCAGAGGCCTTGATGTGCAAAATGTCACGCATGTGATCAACTACCAACTTCCTCAAAACATCGAGGCTTATATACATCGCATAGGACGAACGGGCAGGGCTGGGAAAAAAGGCATAGCCTACACATTTATAAATTAAAAATTACAAATATGAAACAAGGAACAGTGAAATTTTTTAATCACGAAAAAGGTTTTGGATTTATTAGTCCTCACGAAGGAAGCGGAGATATTTTTGTACATAAAACCGGCCTTATCGATCAGATTAATACCAGCGATAAAGTAACCTACTCAACACGGGATACCACCAGAGGAATTGAGGCATTTGAAGTAAAGCAGGCTCGTTAAATATTAGCTATTTCCGTTAGGAAATATGCTTCGATCTCGAATCAATTGCCATTTTAAGAAACAAAGGCCATCGAATTATGATGGCCTTTTTTCTAACTAAGTTTATTTTATGAATATGAATAGATCCTAATCCGAAACATAAGCTTTCAGATTAAGTCTTTACTTATAAAAATTATAGATATTTTTCATCAAAAGTTTGACGGCTGGGCTGTTCTTTAAACGATTCTAGTAAAGAATCAAATTATTGGGCATTCTCCATATCTGGTTTTTCAAATGTCTTAAAAATTTTAAACTCAGAACCCGCATTTTTTGAGGCAAGCTATTTTTTATCTTATAATTAGTAAATAAAGGCCCTACAGCTGATACTCGAGCTTTTTTTACCGCTTCACATCATAACTGAAAAAATCAAAAAACAGCGCTTTCATCATTATTTGACACCTTTTTAAAACCCGTGACAAAATAGCACGCCATCCCACTCCTTAATTCTCTGTACCAATCCCACTCTTTTAAATCGATTGTACTTCCGGTAACGGCATAATTGTTTAGAAGGGCTATCGCATCGCCAGTAAACCAAACATTGTTACACAGGACTTCCTTATCAACACCGAGTATTTTAATCATTTTAATATAAATTTAAAATTAAGTAAGACATGCATGTTAGTAGTGCCCTGTCTAAAACAATAGCCACACTTCTAACTTGAATACGATTGAAAGGAAATTATCTTTTGGGCGAAGAAAAAAGAATGGAGCATACTAGCCCAGAAAACGTTTTGCTACACTTGTATTTTACTAAAGGTACACTTTTTTAATCGCAATCATCACTATTATTATTTAGGAAAAAATCAATTAGCACTTCAGATTCATTAGAGTTACAAAGCTGCTGTAAATGGTCGAAATATTGGTTAGGCAGAAAGTGAAAGCGGCCTACAAAACAAGAAGTCGAGCCATTACCATTTACCTGTGTGACGTGCCGTAGGGCAGACTTGAATTCACCCGAAAACGAAAGGCAAGTGTGTCAGATTTGTGTCGCAATTTTGTAGAACGCGAAATTACCGTTACGCCATTCAAAGAAAGAAAAATAGGGAGATTTAAAACAATCTATCTTTATGACGTGACTGTTTAAACTCCCTATATCTTCAATCAAATTTAGTTTTCAAAAACCTCGGAAATATTCATATTGTCAGTTGCAAATTTTGCATAGTTGTCAATGAAGTAGTTCTTTAGTTGTTGGGCCTGCCTGTCATAAGCCTTTCCATCTTTCCAGTTGTTTCGCGGACATAATATACCTGTGGGCACGTCAGGACAGCTTAAAGGAATATTTAATCCGAATGTCGGATCGGGTTTGAATAATACATCACCTAATTTTCCTGAAAGGATTGCGGCGATGATTTTCCTGGAAATATCCAACGGAATGCGGTAGCCTTCGCCATAAGCTCCCGCAATCCATCCAGTGTTTACCATCCATACAGTTACTTCGTTTTTTACAATTTGCTTTTCCAGCATGTTGGCGTAAACCCTGGGATGCAGTGGCATAAAGGGTGCACCAAAACAAGCGCTAAATGTCGGCTTCGGCTCTTTAATCCCATTTTCTGTTCCGGCAACCTTTGCCGTGTAACCATTCAAAAAATAAAAGTTTGCCTGCTGTAGGAATAACTTCGATACAGGCGGTAGTACCCCAAAAGCGTCGCAGGTTAAAAAGATGATGTGTTTAGGGTTTCCAGCCATTGCATTAGTCACTCTATTGCTGATATGGGAAAGCGGATAAGATACCCGGGTATTTTCAGTTATAGAGCTATCATTAAAATTGATGATATTGCTATTTTCAAAAAATCGTGTGTTTTCAACTAAAGCGCCTTTTTTAATCGCATTATAGATATCAGGTTCCTTTTCCTCAGTTAAGTGAATGCATTTCGCATAACAGCCGCCTTCGAAATTAAATATCCCTGTTTCACTCCATCCATGTTCATCATCACCAATTAATCTCCGGTAGGGATCAGTACTTAAAGTCGTTTTACCTGTTCCGCTCAATCCAAAAAACAAAGCGGTTGAACCATCACTGCTCATGTTAGCGGCGCAATGCATTGGGAGAACATCCTGTTGTGGCAATAAATAATTAAGCACCGTAAAAACAGCTTTTTTGATTTCTCCTGTATAGCCAGAACCAACGATTAAAATGATCTTTTTTTCAAAATTAATGATGATTGCATTTCCTTGTCGGGTGCCACACTTCGTAGGGTTTAGCTTTAAACCGGGTGCTGAAATAATATGCCAATCCGGTGTCACAACGCTTTTGTTTATTTCTTCTGGACGTATCAGCATGTTATATGCAAACAAATTCATAGCTGGCAGTTCATTTACAATTCTAAATGGTATTTGATATTTTGGGTCTGCGCAAGCATAAGCATCCCTGACATATAAAGCATTTCGAGCGTTTAAATATCTGGTTGCTTCATCAAGGATAGCTTCAAAGTATACAGGATCCAGGGGATTATTAAACTCAGACCAGTCGATACGATCTTTCTCAGCTCCACCATAGACGATGTATTTATCTTTTGGCGAGCGTCCGGTAAACTGCCCGGTATTTATGACTAAAGCCTCCGTGTTATTTACCACTCCCTGCTTTTGATTTATGGCAGCGATTGTAAGCTCATTCGGTGATAGCTGGTAACAAATTTTTTCAAGAGAAAAATTAAGTTTTTTAAGGCTTTTGAGGTTTGAAGTTTGTACATGAGTCATTGTCAAGCATTTTGTTTGCTCGCAAAAGTATATTAGATTTTATCTATCACCCATGTATTAAAAGGTCATTTAATTATATATTTTTCATTAAAATCATTATATAATAGATATATTCTAATATAAAATCGATTTTTTCAGATGTTAAAAATCGCTTTTAGTATTTTATTTGGATAAAATAAATTTTTTCTTCCCCATGGAATAGTTGGCTTCGTAATAAAAGGTCACCATTAAGTTTCCCAGCCATATCAATTCATAATCATCTTTTAAGTAACTCCAATGCCTACACTTCTAGAAATGCAAGCTTCCGTAAATAAAGCAACTTCTGTAAGTCGACATTTTAATTACAAAAAAATTTTAACAACCGAACTTTTAAAAAAATATGGCATACAGACTTTTGTAGATTTTGCTTTAATTATTGAATTTTTAAAGACCCAAAAACCTCATGCTAATCAACGAAGTGAATGCTATGAGTTGAATCAACAGGGGCGTGTAAAGCTCGGGCCTTCTTTAGTCGGATTTCTAGTTCATCGATATCCCTTTTCTGAATCGAAAAGTTCTACTTTTTCTGTTTAATACCAATTGTTCAATTTAATAATCTCCGCTGCAAATAACATACAGGCTTCAGTTTACATAACAAATAGCGTTTATAATAAAATTGGTAATTGCTACTATTGAAAACAAACTCACACCACAATTCAATGCTGCTATGATTTAATAACTCTCCTTTTTAAAAAATCTAATCACCCATTGAATTGCCTTTATATTAAGATCACCATCAAAACGTCGCAAATTTTATAAATTGAAGTATTATATTTGCGCGGTGAAGAAAATGATCGCATTGTTTTGTTTATGTACGCTACTCGCAACACAAACTGTACTGGGGCAGCTGGTAAAGCTTCCGCGGTTGGTGCATCATTACCTTGAGCATTGCGAATGGGACAATAATTCTTCTATCGTGGATTTTCTTGTAAAACATTATTCCGGAGATATTAGCCACCCAGATGACCAGCACAAGGATCACGAAAACCTTCCATTCAAGACAAACAGTCAGCATCTGGCATCTTCAGGGTGTTATATTATCCTATCATCGGTAAACCTACCGAAAATTGAATTTCGGTTCGTTGAGCCCTTCAAGATCAGACATAACAATCAAAATCTTTCCAACACCTTCTTAAATAGCATTTGGCAACCTCCCAGGTTTTGCTAGTCGTTTAGATTTCTTCAATTATCTATTCTGTTCTGATATTCATAACAGAATAGGCTATTTCGTTTGGGCAGTAATCACTGCATCATGACTAACAAAATCCAATATGCTTAATAAGATTATAGCGTTTTCTATTAGAAATAAATTAATAATCAGTCTTTTTCTACTGGTTCTAATTGGGTTTGGCATTTCCGAAGTTAAACGCCTTCCAATCGACGCGGTTCCCGATATTACCAACAATCAGGTCCAGGTAATTACCGTGGCCCCTGCCCTTGGCGCCACCGACGTGGAACGGCTGATAACCTTTCCGATAGAACAGGCCAATAGTAATATCGCTGGCCTAACCGAGATACGAAGCTTTTCCAGCTTTGGGCTTTCGGTTATCACCGTTGTTTTCGAAGATGATGTGGACATTTATTGGGCGAGACAGCAAATTACTGAGCGGCTCGGGCAGGTACAGGATATAATTCCAAAAGGCTTCGGAAGCCCTTTTTTAGCTCCCGCTACCACTGGTCTCGGTGAAATTTATCAATACACAGTAAGAGCGCAAACCGGCTATGAAGATAAATATGACGCAATGGAACTGCGCACGATACAGGATTGGTTTGTACGTCGTCAATTACTCGGAGTAAAAGGCGTGGCAGATGTGAGCAGCTTTGGCGGATTACTAAAGCAGTATGAAATAGCCATTGATCCATCACGTCTGTCGGCTTATAATACGACAATTAGCGAAGTATTTAATGCACTGGAAAAAAACAACGGAAATACTGGCGGATCGTATATCGAAAAAGGTCCAACTGCACTTTTTATACGAAGTGAAGGGCTTGTGGGCAGTAAAGAAGATATAAAGAATATCGTAATTAAAAACACCACGGACGGTTCACCATTATTGGTAAGTGATGTAGCAGAAGTAAGGCTGGGTCATGCAACACGATATGGAGCGCTCACATTTAACGGCGAGCAACAGGTGTCGGGAGCCATTGTTTTAATGCTGAAGGGTGCGAACAGCAATGAAGTTATAAAAAACGTTAAGCTACGAATCGAGGAAATTAAAAAAACTTTACCTAAAGGGGTAACGATTGACCCTTTTATAGATCGCACAAAAATGGTGAACAATGCGATTAGTACAGTTACAAAAAATCTGTTGGAGGGAGCCCTCATTGTGGTTTTTGTTCTCGTAGTTTTTCTTGGAAATTTACGCGCTGGCTTACTTGTTGCATCCGTCATTCCGCTATCTATGCTTTTTGCCATCATTATGATGAATCTGTTTGGCGTCAGCGGTAATTTAATGAGTCTCGGAGCGTTGGACTTTGGTTTAATTGTCGACGGTGCGGTCATAATTGTTGAAGCGGTAATGCACCGATTAACGCATAGCAAACATTTTAAAAAACTCAACACACTAAGCCAACAGGAAATGGATCAGGAAGTAAAAGTCTCTGCATCCAGGATGATGAATAGTGCGGTCTTTGGTCAAATTATCATCCTTATTGTTTACCTACCCATATTTACATTACAAGGTATTGAAGGAAAAATGTTTAAGCCCATGGCGCAGACAGTAGCTTTTGCATTAATTGGTGCTTTTCTTCTATCCCTAACTTACATACCGATGATGAGTACACTTTTTCTCAGTAAAAAAATAAGTCATAAACCCACTTTGTCCGATAAGATGATGATTCGCCTAGAGCGCTCTTATCAAAAATGGCTGAGCAAAATATTACGTTTGCAAAAGACGGTACTTATATCAGTAGCCTTATTATTTATTTTATCAATCTGGCTGTTGACAAGGCTTGGTGGAGAATTTATACCTGCACTTCCCGAAGGCGACTTTGCTGTGGAGACAAGAGTATTGCCAGGCAGCAATTTAAATACTTCTATTGAAGCTATTTCGAAAGCATCTAAAATTCTACTAAAAGAATTTCCCGAAGTGAAACAAGTAGTCACCAAAACGGGCACTAGTGAAGTACCTGCTGAGCCACTCCCAATAGACGTGTCAGATATGATCATCGTTCTCAAAAAAAAAGACGAATGGACATCCGCAAAATCGTATCACGAACTGGAAACAAAAATGGCTGAGGCGGTGTCTGCTGTGCCCGGGGTTACTTTTAGTTTCCAATATCCCGTTGCCATGCGTTTTAATGAGTTAATTTCAGGTGCCCGTCAAGATGTCGTCTGTAAAATTTTTGGAGAAAACCTAGATACTTTAGCTGACTATGCGCAAAAGCTTGGTGATATTAGCCAAACCGTAGAAGGAAGCAGTGGCCTTTATGTAGAATCTGTCACAGGTATGGCGCAGATTGTGATTCGCTATAACAGGTCGGCTATTGCACAATATGGCTTAGCTATTGATGAAATCAACAACGTTGTAAATGCTGCTTTTGCCGGAGAGAAAAGTGGAACAGTCTATGAAGGCGAAAAAAGATTTGACTTAGTGGTCCGTATGGTTGGTGAAAAAAGATCTGATCTTGCAGATGTGCAAAACCTTTTAATAGGTACTCCCCAAGGGAGCCAAATACCGTTGTATTTAGTCGCCAATGTCGACATCATAGAAGGGCCCAGCCAAGTACAACGAGAAAATTCACAAAGAAGAATTATTGTTGGCTTTAATGTCCGAGGAAGGGATGTTCAAAGCACAGTACAAGAACTGCAGCAGAAAGTAGCCAAAAAAATCAAACTACCTGTTGGCTATTCAATCACTTATGGAGGTGCTTTTGAAAACCTGGAAGCGGCTAAGTCAAGATTGTATATAGCGGTACCCGTTTCTCTCGCGTTGATTTTTCTATTACTTTTTTTCGCATTCGGCTCGGTCAAGCAAGGATTATTAATATATTCAGCTATCCCCCTATCGGCTATGGGAGGCATTATTGCTCTTTCTATCAGGGACATTTCCTTTAGCATAAGCGCAGGCGTAGGTTTTATTGCTCTTTTTGGGGTAGCCGTACTTAACGGAATAGTATTGATTGCTGAATTCAATCGTCTTAAATCTGAAGGGTATAAGGACTTGAAAAGAATTGTCATACAAGGCACTAAGATTAGGCTACGTCCTGTGCTAATGACTGCTTTTGTAGCATCGCTTGGTTTCTTACCTATGGCAATAAGTACAGGAGAGGGTGCTGAAGTTCAACGTCCTTTAGCCACAGTTGTAATTGGAGGCTTGCTCATTGCCACATTTCTTACTCTTTTTGTGTTACCCATTTTATATATCATGTTTCATAAAAAAGCAATTATTAAAAAAAGATACAAAGCGAGTACGGTTATAATACTCGTAACAGCTTTTATTGCTCCTGCACCTAATGCGCAAAGCCAAATAAGCCTGCAAGCGGCCATAGACTCCGCGCTAAAAAATAACCTTTCACTTCAAAACCAACAATTGAATGAAGATTATCATAAAATGCGCATTAAGACAGCCGCGGCTATCCCAGCAATTAATATAAGCGGTCAATTTGGTCGGTTCAACAGCGCCTACGCCGATATTGGTTTATCCGCAGCTCAATCTTTTGATTTTCCTACGGTATATGCTCGCAGGAAAAGTTTGTTAACCCAGCAGTGGCAAGGTAGTTTATTAAACACCAGGGTACACGAAGTTCAGTTGAAAAGAAAGGTAACTGTACTTTATTATCATTTGGTTCATCTCTTACAAAAAAGAGACTTATTGATAAGTGCTGACAGTCTTTTAGTGGCTTTTTCAAAAAAAGCTCAACTTCGTTTTGACAACGGTGAAAGTAATATACTTGAAAAAATTACTGCCGAAAATCAACAGGGCCAAATTGCATTACAGTTGGAACAAATTTTACCTGATATTACCATTTTGCAGCAGGAGTTCAGCGCCCTTCTTAACACCGAGCTCCTTTTAACGCCTTCCGATTACGCGATAAAAAAAACGCCGTTATTTTCCGATACCAGTCTCATGGCCTCACACCCTGAGATGAAATATTTAGCGGAGCAATTTCAGATAGCAAAGGCAGCTACACAAGTCGAACGATCGAAGCTTCTGCCCGAGCTAACCCTCGGTTACAATGTAATGAGCATGAAGGGAATGGGGGCTAACAACAAACATTATAATGGGGCCTTGCATTTCCACGCCGTTTCTGTTGGTTTAGCGATACCGCTTTTTAACACTAGCCAAAAGGCAACTATACAAGCCGCAAAAATAAATGAAACTTTAGCTTCTGGAACATTTAGAGAGGGTTTGAAAAATTTCAAAGTAGCTTACTTATCCGCGTATCAACGCCTATTAAAATTTGAAAATACCATAGCCTATTACAATAAAACCGCTCTACCCCAGGCAGCTACGATTATACAAACGGCCAATACTCAGTTTTCAAACGGTGAGATCAACTTTTTGGATTGGGTTATTTTGATAAACCAGGCAATAGGTATACAAAACGCCTACACTGATGCATTGTGGAATAGAAACAATGCTTTAACAGAATTTATTTTTTACACAGACAAGTAGAACTCATGAAACTATTCAACCCTTTATATTTAACGGTCTTCCTACTCTTTTCCTGCGACGATAATACCGCTACAACAGAAGTTAAAGAAGCAACACAGCACTCCTCTGCCGTTATAACACTAAGTAACGCACAATATAAAAATGCAGAAATAGAGACTGGCAAAATTAAAAATCATGCTGTATCATCTATAATTAGGGCAAGCGGGAAAATAGACGTTCCTACACAGAATATTGTGTCTATAAGCGCGCCTTTAGGTGGTTACTTAAAGTCGACCAGTCTAATGCCAGGCATGTATGTACGCAAAGGGAAAGTCTTGGCTATCATGGAAGATCAGCAATATGTTCAGCTACAACAGGATTATCTTACGGCCAAAGCTCAGTTTTCTTTTAACGAGAGTGAATACAATAGACAAAAGATATTAAACGAAGGGAAAGCTTCCAGTGACAAGGTATTTGAACAGGCCAAAGCCAACTATCAGACTCAAATTATTCTGATACAATCTCTCGAGCAAAAACTTAAATTAATAGGCCTGAAACCATCTGGAATAAATGCTTCCAACATCTCTAGAAGCATTGCAATTTACGCCCCAATATCAGGCTATGTATCAGCGGTGAACGTAAATAAAGGCAGATATATTATGCCATCCGAAGCTCTGTTTGAATTGATCAATCCAAATGACATACACCTTGAATTAAATATCTTTGAAAAGGATATTCAAAAATTAGCTGTGGGGCAAAAATTATGGGCTTATGCCAATGTCAATCCCGAAAAAAAATATAGATGTAAAATAATACTTATCAATAAAAATATCTCTGGTGAGAATGCTGCAAAAGTCCATTGCCATTTTGACCAATATGATAAATCGTTGATTCCAGGTATGTTCATGAATGCAGAAATCAGTCATAATGGGGCTACTGCGGCGGTATTACCCGATGCAGCGATTGTTAGATTTGAAAACAAGCAATATGCATTTGTATCAAAGGGTAAAAACCGCTTTGAGATGGTGGAGATTCAAAAAGGGCTATCAGAGGACGGCTATACCCAGATACTCAATTTTGCTAATTTTTTGGATTTAACTTTTGTTACAAAGGGCGCGTATAATCTATTAATGGCATTTAAAAATTCAGATTAATAATCATGACCCTATTGTCATTAGATTTACTTGCTTTAACACTGCCGACCGCGCATATCTACTCTTAATAAACGTACTAAGTGACATTTCAGAAACTACTATCCTTTAATGCTGATGTTATTGCCAATAGACTTAAATTATGCATAAGGCTTCCTAATATAAAGCCGGTATCTAAAATCAATAGTCAATAATATTATCAAATTGACTACAAATTGTAATGATAGCGGTGAAAAAAATTATTCGGTTAGCTCTTCGATAGAGACGTAAGTCTAATAAACTTCATTTACCAACATTCCCCCTATGAGTAATCCGCTTCAGAAGACACTAGATTTTGTGACTATACTAAGGGAATAAAAACAATAAAACTATCATCGCCTTTTTTTAGCGCCAGAGAAAGCACTTTTGGCTCTCCATTTTCAGTGTAGATAAAGGGCCGTTCTATGCGATCGTATTTTTGAATGCCGCCCGAAGCCATTAGCAATTGCTTAGGCATAAGATTATAGTCTTTTGCTTTATACCAATTCAATCCATCCGGTGAACTTACCAAACCAATGAAGCCGCTTGTACTATGAAAAACTCCATAGTAATAGTCGCGCTTTTTATCATACCACATCGACATGTCTTCTGTATCGATATAATCGATCACGGGCTTGGGTTGAATGGTGAACGGACCTGAAGGATGGTCGCCTATGGCAATGGCCTGATTGCGGATAAAACGTGTTTCATTAGGTTTATCACCCTTCACAATTAAAAAATATTTGCCGTTCTTCCCTTGGGTGATTGCAGGGTTTACCGTTAATGTGGTGATTGGCCCGGAAGGTTCGATCAGCGGTTGATCCATTCTTTTATAGGGCCCGTTGATGTTGTCGGACACAGCCACACCCGTACGCTGATTTTTTCGTAAGATGGCCCAATTGGGGTGACTATAAAAAGTTTGGCCCGTTTGTGTGAGTTCGGTTTCAGTATAATCTTTATCGCCTAAATTGGTAGAGATATAATACAGATAATATTTGCCTTCAAAATACTTTATTTTGGGATTGTGCGCTGTAATAGCGTCCCAGTGGCCTTTTCCAGCCCCTTTAAGGACGGTGCCTACAATCGTCCAAGGGCCCGTGGCCTGCCTGGATGTGGCATGCGCAATTTCACAGCGGGTAAGCCATCCGCCAAAGCCATATTCTTTTTTCCAGGCTGAGTAAAAAAGGTGATAAAGACCGTCTTTGGTTTTAATCATCGAAGGGCACCAGTTATAATAACCTTCGGTTTTAAAAAAGTGTTTTTCGCTTACAGGCAAAATCCGGTCTTTCAGGCTTAGCTGGTCTGGCCTTGATTGCGCCAACGAAATATTGATAAATAACAAATAGATTAACGTGTAGGATAAGCATATCAGTCCCTGTTTGTGGATTACCGGAAAAATAATTGCAATCGTGTTTCTGATTCTTAAGTCGGTAATTATTTTTTTCATGATTTTTACCTGAGGTTTCTTTTTATTCTCTTGATGGCTGAAATTAAATACAATTATAGTTTACTCGGTAAACATGGTAATGCACGTTTCTAACTTTTAAATCTCATAACGTAATTAACGGTAGTGTCACCACCTTCTATATTGCATCCGCTGGCTAGATATAGAAAGGCAGGTTTATTGTCGACGATTAGTAATTGTGGACGTTCAAATTTCATTTTGTTCTTAGGACCGTAATGCCACCTTGGATTTTTTATTTTCCCATGTGTTGCGTATTCATTAATAAGATGAAAACCGGGCTCGTGCTCGTTAAAATTGATACCATCGTACGATTTCCATAAAATTCCCCCACCTGCTTTCAATATCCCGTGATTGTCTGTTGTAAGCAAACAAATCATTTCGCTGTAAACAAATGCATAGCCGTCTTCAATAGCAACACTATTTTTTGTGATAGGAAATGGCAACTGTTGATATGGGCCGGTGACTTGCTCAGAGATGGCCAATCCCATTTTTGCATTTTGGGATTTAAAGTACAGAAAAAAGCCTCCGTTATATTCCAGAAATGCCGGATTAACGATTCCATTACGTGCGCCGTGATTCCAATATGCTTTATTATCTGGCGCTTTCAGAATTTTACCATCACCATTTACTTTTTGCCAGGGTCCATACAAGCTTTTTGCAACAGCCATACCTGTGCATTGGTTGGAAGGGTGTGGTGGCTGGCGATAATCATTGTTGGCGATGTAAAAAAGAATATAAGTATCCCCAACTTTATGAACATTTGGATTGTGAATGCCATATCTATCCCAGGTATTCTTGCCAGTTCCTTGTAAAACACTACCGGCAAACTTAAAAGGCCCCTCTGCATTATCTGATACATAATGTGCAATTTCTGAATGAGAGCGCCAACCAGGATCAACTTTGAATTGCTTAGGCCATCTAGCTGCGAACAGATGGACTTTTCCGTCGTCATCTATTATCGGCGATGCTCCCCATACATGATAACCAACATCTTCAATTGCAATACCTACAAATTGCCATCGGTCTGCAAAGTGTTGCTCCGCGTGTTCGTTTTTTTGACCCCAGCTGAGCGCAGTTAGTGACAAGGCGCCAAATGAAATTTTTTTAACAAAGTCTCTACGATTATTGGATACCATATATATTAGCTATGTTTTCTGTAAAGGAAGTTACTTCTTTTTTATGCGCGCTTTATTGAATAGAAATTTTCCATTCCCGAAAGGTTCCATCCGATGCCTGAAGCCTATAGACCAATTGCTTTGATGATAAATTTCCGATCTGTCCGCCTACCGGCGCGCCACCCATCGGATCAACTCTAACAGCATCATGATAAAAAATAAATCCTGCAGAATCCAGCGATTCAGAAGGGTTCGTTAGCGCTATTGTTACTGTTGAAGATGTAGTGTCAACAGTTGCCGCTCTACTTACAACTACGCGTCTGACACCTTGTATAGAGCCTATTTTCTCGGCAGTTTCGTAAACGTTGGGGTTTACGTCAGTTTCAAGTTTGAAAATTTGAACATTACTAAGGCTTGCGCGCTGTCCCCATTGACTTAAGTCCATATCAATGCGCTGGCTGCATGAAACTAATGTGATAAGAAATATAACTATATATTTTTTCATTGCTATTTGTATTTAAAAATGATTCGCTTTTATGACTAAAGTATTTAGTTCCAGCCGGGGTTTTGGGTTAATACTATGTTTGCTTTTGTTTTATAAAGCTCAACTTCCTGTCTTGGGATACCTGAAAGATAATCTCGTGCCGGATCAATGTAGTAGCCAAGTCCGCTGGCGGCTCTAAAATCTGCATTTCTGAAAAACGGATTGATAAATCCAGTCGCAAAGGAATCAATATCAGTTCCTATTATGAGCCGTACATTCGCCGGCGTAGCTTCGTTAAAGCCATAATAGTTGAGCGAATCTACGTTGTTCCAAAACTTCAAAAACTGATCAATTTTTGCTCCTTCCGGTTTTTGACTGTTATAAACTTCTGCTTTAATCGCCCAACGCTGCAAATCCATATCTCGCAACCCTTCGAAGGCTAATTCAACTCTCCTTTCTCTGCGAATTTCATTAACAATCTTCGGTTCGGTGGGATCATACCCAAATTTTTTCTGATACGTGTAATTCCAGCTATTTACAGTTGCTAAATTCATATTAGCCATATTAATACGGCTTCGAATTAAATTAATCGTTTTATCGATATCCGCCTGTGTTGCCTGATTTAGAATAGCTTTCGCTTCAATATAATTGAGCAAAGCTTCAGCATATCGCAAAATAATTTCATCAGCCTGACCATTTCGCCATTCGGCGGGGTCTAAAGGTATTCCTTTAATTATACGCCAGCCCGTGGTTATAGGCTGTCTTTGCTGAGCAGTTTTAAAACCGGGAAAAGGAGCGTGATATTGGTGGCCCGCGGGCTGGTTGGCGCCAAAATAATCAAAAAAAGTTCTGCTATTTGCATCCCAAATTGTTTGCCGAAAGCGGGGATCCTTATTAGCACCCGTAGATCTAAGGTTGCCACGTTCGTAAGCAAGTGAGGAAATTTCCTGAGGAGCTCCATCCTTCATCAAATACTGATCTACCATTTCCTGAGTTGCCCCCAAACCAAAGCCTTCTATACCTGCCCCGTTCCAATCCTGGGTTTTGGATAGACCCCTATCGTAAACGATATAAAGAAATGCGCCGGCTACATTTGCATAGTTATCCTGGGTGAACAAATCTTTGTAAGCCTCAGACCCTGTTTTGTAGATGCCAACGCCCTGTTTATCTATCAGCAAGTTACCTGCATTGACGCATTCCTGTAAAAAATCGCTACCATCTTTTCCTTGGACTGCAAATGGCGTCCCCGCTTTACCGTGATATCGCTCCCAGGTTCCCTCAAATAATGCCACTCTGGTTTTCATAGTGAGAGCCGACTCCTTGTTTAGCCTGCCCGGCACAGCCTCTCCGACGCCCTTCCAATCTAAATTCTTTATCGCCGAATCCAGATCTGCTAAAATCAATTTGGCAACATCGAATCTGCCGGATCTCTCGGTATATAATTCAGGATCGGTGGTATTTAGCGATTTCGTGATAATCGGAACTCCGCCAAACTCCTGAAGTAAAACAAAGTAGCTGTAGGCGCGGGTATAATACGCTTCTCCGATGTAATGATTGGCAGCAGCAGTTCGATCAGCCAGTCTATCTACATTGTTGATGAGGAAATTAGCGTTGCGAATAAATGTATACCTGTCATTCCAAACCGCACTGGTATTGGGCGCTAAGCCGGCGTTATTACGCAACATAAGATTACCGCTAGGATTTGCAGCCAAAAGGTCATCGGTATTTGCACCGCGGCCCCACCGTGCGCCTATTTGTGTATAGGATGATGCAAGGCCAGTGGCATAGCTTTTAAAATCCGAAACTTTTGAAAAAAAAGTGGCATCATTGATGGCGTCCAATGGTTCTCTATTCAAAAAACTATCTTTTGTACAACCATAAATTGTAAATGCAATTCCTATTATAAAATATAAATACTTTCTCATTTTAAGGAAATTTTTAAACCAAGTGAAACAACTTTGTTAAAAGGATACCCGCGCATTCCCTGCTCAATAGCATTTGGATCAGCACGAAGCCAACTTTTGGTGTAGATAAATCCAATGTTTTCCAGACTTACATAAGCCATCAGGTTTTGAATATGGTATTTACTGAGTTTATTAAAGTTGTAACCCAAATTGATATTTCTTATGCGGAGATGGCTGAGGTTGATGAGGTACTGATCGTTTATATTTCCCAGCACCTTGGTGCCCTGATAAGGTCTTGGAAAAAAAGCATTCTGATTGTTTAGCGACCAATATCCTAAATCTGCATGCCATTGATATGCAGTTCTACCGTCCCAGCTACCACCCGACAAACCCATTATTTCCTCGGAGCTTGCATAGTACTGCTGTGAGCCAACGCCATCGAGCAACGTATTCAGTGATAAGTTTTTCCAGTCAAGTGTAAAAAACATACTGTATTTATAACGTGGGTAGTTATATCCCAGTTTTTCGATATCGCCCCGCGAATACCAATATCCGCCCTGTCCTGCATCTATTTTTCCATCCTGATTATTATCTTTCAAATAAAGATCGCCCTGGTAAAACCAATTATTGTTAGCCGGCACATGAGTCTTTAAAAAATCAAGATCGCTTGCAATGCCCTCCGACCGATAACCGTTGATGACCCCAAATGGCTCTCCCGCAGTCCATGTGCCACTGACCAATCCAGTTGGATTTCCTTGTCCGTAGCTTACAACATAACCAATATAATCAGACAACATCCCTTTGATACTATAGCGCAATGGAGATCCCATAACGTTGCGTACGACATCTTCCCATTGCAACGTAAACTCCCACCCTCTGGTTTCAGAAACACCGTCGTTAGAGTTGGGTACCGCGGCACCCAGCACTTCTGGTAAAAGTTCTGGCGGACTAAACTGATCGTACACGGTTCGCTGATACCAGTACCATTCTCCCTGCAATCGATTTTTTAACATTCCCCACTCGAGGCCAAATCCAATAGTTTGAGGTTTAGCCCAGGTAAGGTTATCGTTGATAATCCTGGGAGAGCCTACCTGAGGTTGAAATGCGTTATTTATGATGAGTGCAGTATTTCTACTGGCTTCAAGTGCAGAAATATAAGTGTAGAGTTGTGCATTCGAGGTTCCGGTTCCAGGTTCACCACTACGTCCCCACGATCCGGTAATTTTAAAATTGTTTATAAATTTAAAAGGCCAAAATGCTTCTTTACTAATATTATAGCCTGCAGAAATGGAAGGGAAAAACGCCCATCTTGTTTGTGGTGAAAATCTAGAGCTTGCATCATAGCGCGAATTAAAATCAAACAGATATTTTGATTTATAGTTATAACTTGTTCTGAAAAAATATCCTCTTGTGGCCCAATTGTAGCGAGTATCGGTAATACTCATCTCATCTCCGTATGCTGTTGAAAACGTTGGGACCTCGTTGTCGTACAATTCGCGCCTGGATTTTGTTGTAGCTTCAAACTTATTAAGTTCCTGTTGAAATCCGGCAAGCAATGTAAGGTTGTGAGATGCAAATGATTTATTGTATGTGGCTGTACCATCCCATTGATAATAATTTGTAAAGCGATCCTGCTGTCCAATGCCATCGTAGGTGGCCGAACGGGCTGTCCGGCTCAATACACCATTTCCCCGGTCAGTAAATACCTGGAATGTTGTTATGAAGGAATTATAAAAATTTAAATTTTGATTGTAAGACGTTCTAAGCGTTAAACCCTTAAAAGGGGTTATCGTTAAAGACGGCACTAACCACAAATCTGTATTACGGTTTTTTGCTGAGCCCTGGTCGCCGGTTAATAATGTTAGTGAGCTAAGGAAATGATAACTTCCGTCGGGGTTTTTTGTAGGTATGTTTGGGAAATAAGATAATTGATCAATAAAAGTATCATCAGAACCTTCAGAATTTGTATAATTTGATCCGCTACGGAAATTGGGACGTAGCGTATTAACCTGTGCAAAGCGGGTTTCAAACCGCAAGTTCATCCATTTAGTTACGGAACTTTCTAATTTAAGTATTGCAGATAGACGATCAAATTCATCAAACTTAGTATTTAGTATACCTTCTTTCGTATTATATCCCAAACCCAGATAGTATGTCGAGCTTTTTGACCCTCCGGATACATTTAAATTATGTGATACGTTGCTAGATACTTTTTTAAAAGCTTCGCCAAAATAATCTGTATTTCCATGAGCGGTATTGTGGGCGCCCCAAAGTCCGTTAGCCAGCTTAGTGTTGTTGGGACCTGTGCCATCTATAAACGCCTGCATGTTTGCGATAATATCTTCAGTATAATAGGGCGCCTGCTGCGAATTCTGAAATGCCTGGTTGGTAAGCCGTGCATAAGAAACTGAATTCATGGTATGTTGCAGCCGACTGGGTGAATTAAAATCTACATTTGCAGCATAATTTACACTCGGCGTGGCGTCTCTTGTTCCGGATTTGGTTGTGATCAAAATTACACCATTGGGTGCGCGAGATCCATAAATGGCTGAAGCTGCCTGATCTTTTAAAACCGAAATCGATGCTATATCCATTGGATTAATTAGGTTTGGATCCTGTTCAGCCCCGTCCACCAAAATAAGGGGTTGGCCTGATGCATTAATTCCGGTAAAACCTCTGATATTAAAGGATGGCGTGGCATCTGGCGCACCTGAAGACAATCCTATATTTAAATTGGCGGCGGCGCCCTGTAACATTTCACCCAGGCTTTTCACAGGTCGATTATCAAGCACCTTTGTATCAACGGTTGCAACAGCAGCTGTTACATTAACCTTCTTTTGTGTACCGTATCCTATAACCACCACTTCATCTTCCGAACTTTCCGCATCTGCCAAAACAATCCTTATATTTTTAAAATCTGTTACAACATATTCGGTTTCCTTTTTACCAATATAAGACACGATCAGCACTACATCCGTTTCTGATGCCACATCAATTTTAAAGATGCCCTGTGAATCCGTGGAAGTGCCCAATGATGTGTTTTTAATGCTGATTGAAGCGCCGCTAATAGGTATTCCCTCTTCATCTACAACTACTCCTGAAATAACCTCCAGCAATGGAACATGATTCACAACAAACATTAAGTTGTTTGCAAGCGCTTCGGCACGCCCAAAGCAAAGCAGTAAAAACAAGTATAAAATCAAACATGCCGGCTGTTTATATGAACCGCGCCTTTTCAACATGTTTTTAGAATGGCAACATAATACTCTTCTCATTGTAGTTAGGGCCCAAACAGGACTGGTTTTTAGGTAGATTTATTAAAAGTATCCAGCTATTTCAATTATAATTGATAGAGGGTTCAATCAACCATCAATTGAACGTTATTAGGTCAAATACTATTACATGCTTTTCGTGTTCTGTTACAGCTTGTAAGTTTTTTAGTTTAATATCTGATAACAAAGCATCTCGCAATTGCAGCATAAAGTTAGTTTCGTGAAATGCCAAAAAAATGGATTATGAACCTGATTATATGGATTATACTATCGTACGCATCTGATTGATAAGGTTCCAGTCGTCCCAAACTCATCAAAACTACTAGGATTAGAAGAACTGCTTTTCGTAGATCAGGTATCAAGGTCATACGATGGCACTCACGTACCTTAATGACATAGACGATCCACGATCGATTTTACAATTATCCGCAGAAAGAGATATACTGGGTCAAACCCAGGTTGATGTTCATGTATAATAATGTTAAGTCGAAACCTGATCGATTTGCTACAGGTGACCATGGCTTCCTTGGAGGGGCTGTACAAAGATGAGTAAACATAGGTAGTGGAAAGGACATTCTTTTTTTAACGAAGTCATAGATAAGAGATATTTGAACTCGTTGATGTTGGAGATGCAAATGCCGCCACTCAATTAGGTTGTAGGCAGTAATCACGAATGGCAGCTGTGGGTGTGTATTGAAAGCGATAGAATAAAAATTAGAGTGCAGCAACAAGCATCCTCAGTCGCAGTTTTTGGAATTTTTTTATAACCCGATAGTCGGTTAGCAGCAGATGTTGCCGAAGCCATTAACCTATTTTAGTTAACTTAGGATAATTTACAAATCAGAATATAATTAAGCGTTCTACATTTGACGCTATTTAATAATAATTTCATCTGCAAAAAGCATGGCGTCATAACCTGAGCCCGCGTGATGCCATACCGGCAGTTTGCCATAATTTCTGGATATTATTCTAATGAATGCCGGCCTTATTTTGTCGAGCGTTGCTGTATAATTTTCTTTCAGGCTTCCCTCAGCCTCGGGTGGAATTTTTGTTTCAATGGTTTTAAAAAGTTTGTATGGCTCGTCCTTCTTATTTTTTATATAAATTTCAACTTGCCGGGGGAAAATAATCCAGGAGGCTGTATTCTGAAGAAATCCCATCGAAAATGTTTTTAGACTTTTCCGTTGGGGAAAAGATAGTTCAATATCTATATCCTGTCCACTATACGCCTGCCACTTACCACTTTTAAAATCATCTGCCAAACCCTGCTGCCCATCTACTAGCGCTTCTTCGCCACCGCCGTTGTAGCTGGGATGGTAAGTGCTGTAGGGTGAATTTAGCTTGTAAAAGGAACCCAAGGCTTCGTGAAAGATCAACTCTATTTTTTCCTCTTCGAAATCGCCCTGAGACTTGGCAGTGACCATTATATCGCTTTTACTATAAATAGGCTTGCGATAAACCGGAGCATTTGTAGATATGTTTTTTCCATTTAGTTCGTATTGAATAGGAATTTCATTGAATACGGAGCGTATTGTTATAGCCCGCCCTTTTTCCGACATTTCATTTATTGGCTCAATAATTATATGGCCGCCTAATTGATGCATGCTCTTAATAAGATCGTCGAATCTTGTCATATTGGCATTGAGCCAGTAAAGCCGGTTTTCCTGTTTCCAAAGATTGGCGAATGCTTTTTTTAACTTTTCAAGTTCGCAGATGAGGGTTCTATTTCTTTCCTTCAGTAGTTCGACCGTGTGTTGACGATCGCCGTTTATGAAATTATAAATATTTATGCGGAAAATATTTTTTCTAAGCGTAAAAAGGGCCTGGTCTAATGCGAACTCAAAATAATCTAACCATTCGGCATTTTTAGTAACGTTCTGCCTTACCACATTCAGCTTGCTTTTGATGATCGTTATTGTTTCTATGTCTTTAAGATTTTCTTCTAATTGTCCTTTTTTTACATAGTCTAAATGAATGGGAAACAAGGGCTCAAAAAAGCGGCTTTGTTCCAATTCGTTTTTTACTTCTGATTGGTGCAATGTAGAAAATTTTAAAAACAGATCCGCGATATCACCTGAAGTGCCGAAGCCAACCTGGTTAAAGGCATGATTAAAGTTTTGGAACCGTTCGTCTATACTAATTTCCGTTGTTGGAGCATTCCAGCTATTTTCAGCGCCCCACGCAAATCCGTGCCAGTTGTTGTTAAAAAAGTTAAAACCTCCATCATCCCAGCTCGTATTCAAAACGCCAGTAGCGTTTAGTTTATAGCCGTCTCTAATAAAATTAAAAATGTTTACTTTGGCCGTCTGCAAATTGGGAAAGATTTTTGACCAGCAACTGACCCCAGGTGCAATCCAAAAGTTGAGGCTTTGGTTAGCGATCGGTTTGATGAGCTCGTCAAACGATTCGGCGCCGTGGTACGCCCAAGGAATGACCGTGATATCTTTCGGCAGTGAAGGAACGATTTCCGGATATTTTGCGGCAATGTCGCCCCACATCAAGATTTTCTTATTATATTTTTTGAGTATCTTATCCAGCTGGTTGATATGGTAGGAATAGACGCCGGCAATTCCCAACGAATCGACCATAATTTTTGATTTTCCTTCCCCAAGCCCAAAGGTTTCATCGCAATTAATATTAAAGAATTCGCCGTTAAATGCCGGGACAATTTCAGAAAATACCTCTTCTAAAAACTGGTACGACGCGTCAAGAGCCGGAGAAATAATATGCTCGTTTTCTGCGAGATGTGCGTAAGCTGGCAAAGAAAGGGTTTTGGCCATGTGGCCAAAAGACTGATAGCTGCCTATTAAAGTCACAAAATGGGTAGCGGCAAAATCTTCCAGCTCTCTTAATTGCTCGCTGTTGATGCCCTGTTCAGGAGCAATACCAGGATGTTGTTTGAATTTAAAGACATGTTCTATATACAGCGTGAAATAATTTAATTTAAAAGACGCCATCGTTTCGATTTGTTTCTTAAGAAAGTCCATCGTTGGAATAGGTCCACGGCTTATATCATCCTGCCAGGCTCTTATAGAAATATCAGGTTTATCGTAAATATGAACATTGGGTATAATGCCGTTTTGCGCGATCAATTGCTTTAATGTTTGGATGCCGTAGTATATCCCTGCATCCGTGAGACCTTTTATTTCAATTTTGGAATTTGCGATATGAAGAATGTAGCCTTCCTTTCCCAAATTAATGGCCTCAGCTGGCACAGCTGTTTGCGGAAATTTTTCTAATAAAATATCAAAATTGGATTGCTCTGTGGCTATGGCATGTATCTGGAGCTGTTTCAAGGTGTTTATAATGTAGGTAGTGTTGGAGGAGTTGCTTTTTATTCTAAGAAGATCTTTTCGAATATCCAATGTCCCATTCAGTTTGGTCATAGACTTTGGTGCCGGTAATATGTTTTGAGAAAAAATGTGGCAGGGAAAAATTATATATAGTAGGACTATTATTTTTATCACTTGGTAATTTTTTAGACGAGTGAACACTGTTTAAGTAACAAAAGTAAAAAAACATGTTACTATTGTTGAAGGATTTTTGTCTAACGTTTTTGACATTCATTTTCAACTTGTATGTACTTATTTTTTGTACTTATAACGACATGGTACAAGGAACGGGATGGCGACTTACCTACCCTACCTTTCTTACCTTTCTAAAATATTACCAGTCGAGCTCAGAATCTCTTTTGTAAGTAATTTTTTAATGGTTATTTAGAGTGGTATGTTGAAAGCAGCCAAGCTTTATAAATGCCTTTGTATATCTGAGTTCGATAAAGTGGCGAATAAGTTCTTTATTCCTTTTTCTCGTTAATTTGTTCTGAAAATCTTTATCCCTAATTTCAAGCGATCAAAGGAGTTCCACTTGCAAGTTGGTTCCTGCTGCATATGATGGCCGAAGAAGAAACGGGTGCAACAACAAAACAAATAAACAGTAAATATACATTGCAGGAATAAAAATCCAATTCCCAATTTCCTTAACGAAGCCTATAGCCATTTAATGGTGGAAGCGATGGCGGAGGTTTAGATCATTTTTTACATTTAGAATTATTAAAGTAAAAGCTCCTGAATCAGGAGCTTTATTGATAGAATTAGTTAGTAAGTGAGTACATACTAAAATTCCCTATCGATGCGTTACATTTAACAATTTCAACGTTATGGAATATGAACCCGGTACAAAAATTCTAGCTGCAAAACGAAGTGAATAGTCGTAACGATCATTCTTGTATGTTCCCAAATATCTCGAGTCGGAAGCGCCTTGATAATATATTCCAGGTCCAGTGGCGTTCGCTGGCCAGGTGGCAACACTATCCATCGTAACAAACGCTGTCGGAATTCGGTAGTATTGATTAAACCCATTTCCTAAACTAGCTATCGGAAAAGGCACTAATGGATACCTTAATGTTAAGGCAGTATCAGTGGCCACAAAGGTATCAGGCGCATAATCTTCGAGGTTTTGCAAAAAAGGTGGATTCGGGTTTACGCCCGAGTTTGGCCTTTTTGCAATTTCGCCCAATCTGGGATTAAAAGGTACGCCATTACGATCTGTAACTTTAATGGTAATCAGATTGGGAGCATCACCATTTCTTTTAACTGTTTCCATAATAAACGGATTGTTTAAACCGTTGTAGTAAGCAGGATTGGCTCCTGTAGCTGTATTTGCGATAAGCCTACTTAGGCTGTAAGCGCTTTGCTGATAGGTTGCAATCGGCAAATCATCTATAAATACCAAGGTCATTGCTTTTGGCAACATTTGAGTACCCGCCTCGTTCGACACTTCTACGTCCATCGTATAAGTACCTGATGGTATATAGAGCGAGGCGCTATTAGATTCTACTACTCCACTTTTCGGATTTACAGTTATCGGTGGCAACTGAACGGTTTCTCTCTTTTCAATGATCTTAGCATAAGAAGTGTCGGTTAAACTATTATAAGATTTTGTCCATACATCTACCGGATAGGTTTTAATAAAGATATCGTCAACTACTTTACCTGTGGAATCGTAAATATGAACCCATTTAATAGACAGGGGGATACTACTACCATCTGGTACTAAAGAGTTTGACTTTGCTATTCGACCTTTAGAAATCGTTAGCAATTTTACACTGTACTGCATTGTTGGACTTATGAAGCCCTCTTCGATTTTGGTGCACGCTGACATCAACAGAATCAGAACTGGGAGAAAACTATACAGCGTTCTTTTATTTATTTTTTTGAAAAACGACATTTGATTAAGTTTTTTAGGTTTACACTAGTTTACACGTTGGCCATAATAAAACAAGGTTGCGGTATTCAATGCGTTTAGAACTCCATTTTGTGTGTTAATAAAAGAAGTTTTCACGCGGGTTCTAATTCCCGTAGCTGGCGGAACAGCAGCTGCAGTGCTATCCTGACCTATTTGATAAGGCTTCCACAATTGTGTGAAATATAATAGACGCGGAATGGTAGAAATATTGCTGTAGTAACCGTCATTAGCTGTAACTGTTTCTTCAAATGAAACAATGATCCTACTACCATTCAGCGCACTTGGATATATGTTACCAATTTGGGTAACTCCGTCAGGATTTACCTGAAGGTTGGGCACCAAATACATTAGTAATGAATCTCGGGTATTATTTATGTTATTTTTTATATAGTAAATCAAAGAATCGAGCAAAAACTTTTTATTCTGGTCAACAGTATTTTGCAGAAAAATTGTTCTTGCATTTAAATAGGCAAATATGGATCTGTTATTAACAGCGAAAAAAGTGCTATTATTTTGATTAATAGCTTCTTGCAAATTTCCGGCATCAATAAGCTGAACCAGCGTATCATATTCCGGAAATTTTTTTAAGACATCATAAGTTGAAACGTTTTTATACATATTCACGTCGTGCACATCGCCCCCGACAATATATTCCCGTTTGCATGCAACCAGCAATACGACTGCAACAAAAGCTGAACCAATAAGAGTAAAATGCTTTTTCATATTTAATACTTTTTAAGTCTTTTTAAGTGGATTTTATCTTCCGCCATTATTAGCCCACCAAGGATTTTGTACCAAAAGATTATTATAAGGAAATAATGCAGCCATATCAATTGGCCAATAATATCCTTTGTTTTGAGGGGTCACCCTTTCAGCCGGGTAACCTACATACTCAAGCCATCCCTGGGTTTGATTGGTTCTAATTAAATCATAAAACCAGCTTCCTTCTCCAATAAACTCACGTCCACGCTCCATTACAACTTCATCCATAAGATCGTATTGGTTACTTACACTTTCATAGCTATTAATGCCCGCTCGGTCTTCGGTTAATTTCAACATTTGCTTTGCCTCGTTTAGCCTGCCCATTGCAGTCAACGATTCGGCATTTAATAGAATGATATCGGCCAGCCGCAACAATACAAGATTGTTGTTAAGGTATGGGCGCGTTTTGGTATCCGAATTCTGATAAAAGAAATTAGTATATTTTAAAAGCATGTAACCCGCAGGATCGCCACCACCGGCATTTTGATAGAATAAAATAGATCGGTATCGCTTATCTTGGGAGGTAGAATCTCCGAAAAGACCAAAACCGCCGTTCGTAGCTACAACTATACCTCCCAAAGGAGCAATCCAGCAACTGGTGCGACGATTATCAACCACTACTCCTTTTAAAAAAACCCCAAATCCATTGAACTGAGCTTCGGCCCATGAATTTTGGCTATTGAAATTAGGGTCGGCATTTTCAAATTTCATAGGCAATTCAAAAATATTTTCCTTTGAAACCTGCCCGTTCCAAATATTTTTATAACTGCCTATTGGCTCGAGTTCATAACCGGCGTTATTAATTACCTTATCGCAGTAAAAGTGGGCACTATCATACTCATGCTTCCACGCAAAAATATGTGCTTTTAACGCCTCCACAGAACCTTTGTTCGCTCTGATTGATTTCTGAGGGTCGCCAGCAGTATAGGAAAGGAAGTTCGCGGCATTACTTAAATCTTTAAGGCAACTGTCGAGCACTTGCTTTTCGGGACTTCGAGGCACAGGAGGAATACTGCCATAATCGACATCGTTATAAGTTTTTGAGACATAAACCGGATCGCCCCATATGCGTGTAACATAAAAATAGGTATATGCTCTCATAAATAATGCCTCGGCAATATAGCTATTACGTACTTCGGCCGAAGCAAACAGCGATAATGGCATTTGACTCACATTTTCAATTACCAGATTACATTGCGCAATAAGCTGATAAAACCTGGACCAATTACTTAAATTGGTCCAATATGGGACATATGAAAAATTCCAGGGCTTTGCAGACACCGTAGGTGTTGCGGACAAACCATACTGCAAAAATGTTCCGCCGCCTGCATATCTGAAATTGCTTGAGACTAAATCACCCCAAACAAAATGACAAGGAGGGTTCATATCTACTCCATTTCCTGAAGCTTCCCGCAGGTTTGAGCGAAGTTGGCCGTACATTGCCAAAGCAGCTTGTTCTACAGAGGTTTGAGAAGTCCAAAAGTAACCGCTGTATGTAGCGTTGATGGGTCCCTGCCGCAACTGCTTCTGACACCCTAGTAGCGTAACGCCAGCACAAAATAAAAAACATATCGATACGTATCTCGTGATGTTAGTGAATATTTTCATTTCAAGTGGAATTAAAGATTAAAAAGTTACATTAAAACCAAGTGTATAAACTCTTGGCTGCGGATATAAGCCACCCGTATAAGTTCCCAACTGATCGACTAACTCAGGATCAGGCATGGTATTGTTCTTATTTTTCAGGATTAAAAGATTAGTAACATTCGTATAAATATTTAACCTGCTAACCTTTAGCTTGTTAATAATATGGTTGGGTAATTGATAATTTAAAAGAACCTGCTTAATTTTAAAATAGCTACCATCTACATTAAACATATCGGTGAAAGGAAAGAACTGGTAGAAGTATCCTCCATACGGTGTTAAAGAGGGAAAGTTCGCCTTATAGTTAGGATCCTGCGCTTTTGCCGGTGTCCAATAATCTAAACCATCCAGTTCAAGTAACCTATTTCTGGCAAGATTATTAATATTACCCCCAAACGCGTCTAATTGCTGTTGATAGAAGGTGTTAACCACCGTCCGCTTAAATGTAAATACGCTGTTGACAGACAAAGAAAAATTCTTATAGCTAAATTCATTGGTAAAACCTCCCGTAAACCGGGGATTAGGATCACCCGTAGGTACTCTGTCTGAAAAAGCATCTCCGTTATCCTGACCGCTCCAGACATCACCATCGCCATTTACGTCAACCCAAATCGGATCTCCGGGAACGACCGTATGAAAGCCTTTATAGTACGTAATTTTGTTACCCGTCAGTGGATTGAATGGAATTTCGTCCGCGTGATTATAAACACCTCTGTATTGCATCTGAAACATTTGGTATACCGGTTGGCCAACGGCGTAAATACGGCTTACTCCATAAGGATCAGAAACAACAAAAATCCGGTTATTATTAGGAAGTTTAGCTATCTTATTTTTATTGAAACTTAATATGAGTTGCGTACTCCACTGAAAAGCGCTGGTTCGCGGCATATTTCTTGAAAGAATGGAAAGGTCCAACCCTCTGTTATTAACCCATAAATCGCGAGCATTAAAACTGATTGATTGATATCCTGTAAAATCGGGTAAATCAAAATTATAAAAATCGTCTTTCATCAATCGATCATAAACATCGGCAGTGATGCTAACGCGGCTTTTAAACATTTCAATGTCAAATCCCAAATTTTTCTGAATTGATTTAGCCCAGGTAAGATCATTCTTAGTTAAACCATTTGTGAAGCTGGGTTGCACAGCAATGTCGCCGCCATAAGTTCCGGAAACGGAATACACATTATAAGGAGCATAGTAGTTGTCGGCCAAACGTCCGGAAATCCCATAGCTTCCTCTAATTTTAAAGAAATTAAAAACATTTTTAGCACCTTCAAAAAAACCTTCATCCGACACAATCCATCCCAAACCCGCGGCGGGAAAATAACCCCATTTCGTATTTGCTCCAAATCTAGAAGATGCGTCGCCACGGTAAGAGCCATAGATCAAATATTTTTTATTAAACGTATATTGTAATTGGCCTACAAAGCTCAGCAAAGCATCACGCAGGTAATTAGAGTTACCACTTAGGTCCTGTTGCGGTATCCCTGCAACCACCTGAATATTGTTGGATGGAGTATTGTAGCCGTTCAGAAATGCCGTTTCCGAGTTAGTGGTGGAATATTGATGCGACAAGGTTAAATTCAGATCATGGCTAGCTCCCTTGTTTGTTTCGAACGATTTATGCCAATCCAAATTATTCATCCACATATAACTAGATGTAGTTCCTTGTTGGGAGCGGGCTTGCGAGGGAACGGTGATATCGCCATTTTCTGTTGCCGACTCCAAATTAGATGGCTTGAAATAATTTAGTTTTGAAGTATTTATAGTAGCAGACCCTTGCAACACATATCTCAATGAGGGGAGAATGTCGTAATTGATCGTGATTGAAGATAGAATCGTATTGTCGGTATTATCATTTCGTAATTGATCGGACAAGCCTAAGAAATAATCCCTGTCAAAATTGTTAAGAAAGAAGAACGACGACGGCTGAGCAGAACCCTCAAATGGAGTATTGGGCTGGCTATTATTCAGCTTCCATCCTCTTTGCCGATCGGCTTTTGTTAAACCAATAACAACTTGAGAGTTTAATTTCGGGCTAATTGTAAATCCAAAGTTACCGCGTAAAGAATAGCGTTGAAATCCGGTATTCTTTACAATACCTGTCTCATTATAATAGCCGGCGCTTAAACGATAATTTACAATATCGGTAGCCGCAGACATGCTCATATCCACATTTTTAATAGCGCCATTTCTATAAAAAAGGCCCTGCCAATCAGTTGCATTATTAAAGTATGGATTAAGGCTATCTGTTAAAATTTGCGGTATGGAGGCTAATTGATCAGGTGTTGTGGCATAAGCTCTTATAAGATTTAATTTTGCCTCTCGTTCAGCAGCTCCTGTAAGCGTTTTCAATAATTTTGGGCGCTGCGTCAAACCTCCATAAACATTTACATAAAACGAAGGTCGCTTGGATGTGCCCTTTTTTGTTGTAATATATATTACACCGTTAGCCCCGCGTGAACCCCAGGCTGCTGTAGCGATGGCATCCTTTTGTACCACAACATTTTCGATATCGTTAATATTAATTCCTGCCAGGTAGTTAGTGCCCGTTGCATCCAGACCGTTACTTCGAAGGTCGTTGGGATCGATTGGGATACCGTCAATAACGTACAACGGCCCGCTCATGGCTCGCGATTGTGCCTCCTCAACATTGCCAATATTTTGGCTAACCCTTGTGTTTCCACGAACCACAACGGTCGGAGCCACACCGGGTTCACCACTTGCCACCTGCACATTTAAACCGGCAACTCTACCTTGTAATAAGGCATCGACGCTCGCTGCCGGGCGATTCTCAATGTCTTTTGCAGTGACGCCAGCAAGTGCAGCGATACTGTTTCGCTTATTTTGGCGTTGTACACCGACAATCACAACATCGCTCAAATTGCTCGCTGCGTTGGGATTCAATTCTACGACAATCGCCTGTCCCACTCTTGCCGTAATAGTTTGAGATATATACCCAACCGACGACACTTCTAATTGGGCTTCGATACCCGTAATTGAAATTTCAAATCGGCCTTGCTCGTCGGTCAAAACGCCCTGACGCCCTGCCTTAACAGAAGCATTGGAAAGAGGCTGTGCTAATGTATCCGTCACCACACCTCTGATTTTCGAAACGTCTTGCGAATAACCCATAGCATAAAACGCCAGAAAGGCAATACTAAATAGTAACTCTCTCATTAACTGATATTTTAGATTTTACGTGAAAAATCGGACGGGTAAATGTTATTAGAAATCTCGAAAAGATAGAAATGTTTCAGAGACTTAAATTTCATTTATGAAGTAAATATAGAGTGGTTTTAATCGCATTTTAATGCGCAACCGTATGCGCAAATTTTACAATTCGATAACACAAATGTTACGATTAAACGAATAACTTGACTACTCGACTTCCGTGCCGTTCACTAGATATATTAAACTGCTCGGTAAAGTGCGATTTTTTGAGCTTAGTTAAGAAATATTGATGTAGGCACTATCTGCTCTTCAGGACACTGTTAATGAGATCAAAGACAAATGTTCAGATGGACAGTACTAGGTAACACTTAAAATTTACCCGGCGTGTTAAATGTTGGGACGAATTGAATGGTGGCTGTACACCGCTATCGATAAAATGCGGTTAAATAATTTCAGACTATTTTAATAAAACTTTTATCTGCAAAATTTTTACTAGTCACAAAGCATGGTGTCAAATTCAACTTGTAACTGGGAGCTTCCCATCCCGTCCACGGTGATCCATTCGTAATTCGTCAGTACGTAAGCATTTCCGTCACCCAGCTTTACCCACTCATCGATAAGTTTTGCTGCATAGTTTAAGTCGCTCTTCTCAGTAATACCAAGAGGCGCAGCATATGTTCTTTTTAAACGAGATATTTGCACTTATTATCGGATATATTTTCTCTGGCTTAAGCCACTGAGAGGAATTTAGATTTTGTCAGTTTAGGTAATGCGCCGTTTACAGATGAGGGAGTCTTCGAACTCGCACAAGAACTAAAAGTAAAAAAAAAATAAAAAATAGATAAATTTTGAAGCTGTATGCATACTGGTCTTTCTTCAAAAATAGAAACTGTTTGACTTTTCACTCTTCGAACTCAAAGTCAAAATCTAGTAGTTTTTTTGGGTGAATTTCAAGGCCCTTAGCAATGGCAATAAGTACAGACAAAGTTGTGCTATGTTCGCCATTAATCACTCGATAAACTTGTTTTGTTTCGAGATGCCCTATAGCTGCTACATCTTCAGCCGTTTTGCCTCTATCTTTCAGAATTTCCTTCAAGTTTTTTCCAAAAGCATTAAGATATTTCTGGTTCCTTACTTTCACAACACCAAAGTCAGGAACTTTCAAAAAAATAAATTGTCAAATTTGACAATATGGGTTTATTTCTTTACTTTTAGCAATAATATTATTTTCGCGACTACTTCGATAAAAATATTTGAAGCATTCGCTTTGAGTCTCGAATAGAAAACTGGTAATTTTCGATCGGAACGAGATGATAAGTAGAATGCCCACGTTACGGCGTGGGCTCTCTTATTCGTTCCGGGTATACCAGTACCTCTATTCGGTAAGTTGAGTACCACGCCACTTTGTTTCCCTAATTAGAAGGTACTCTATTACCAAAAGACTCATCCCGTAACCCTCAATGGATGAGTGCCAAAACATCATATCAACTCATTTTAGCAAATGTCATAGCATTTAAGGCTTTGTTTGCCCAAAAGCCAAAGAAACCAGTTTAGCAACGGTCGTCGGGTGGCGGGACTGTTTTTTCTCATGGGCAGGCCCTGCCTAACCCGATGTACCGGGTACCAAATTTCTAAACTTAATGCATTTGACCAGTGAAAATTTTAACGCTCTTAGGCGTGATGGTATTCCTTTGCCTATACCTGAACGCGCAGATCACAAAAATCCAACCCCTTAACATTGACGATCGATTTCCTGATTTCACCTTTCAAAAAGTAATCAACCGACCCCAAGGTCAGCTCGCTCTATCCGAATTAAAAGACAAACATATTATTATTGATTTCTGGAGCAGGTATTGCCTGAGTTGTATTTCTTCTTTTCCCAAAGTTCAGCAACTGCAGGATAAATTTAATGATGACTTACAGATTATCCTCGCCAACCCCCATGATATGGGTTATGAAAAAGAAGTAAACGCACTTCTCAGTAAGGTCAAGAAAAACACCGGATTTTATCCAAGTATCCCTATCGCCCTCAACGATACCTTACTAAACCTTTATTTCCCGCATCAATCAGTGCCCCACTATGTTTGGATATCAAAGGATCGAAAAATCAAAGCCATTACATCAGCCGATGAGCTTACCGAACAAAATCTAAAAAAATTTATAAGCAATGAGCTAAACGAACTGACCGTTAAGGATTCCAAAGACGCAGCTCTAGATCTTTATTCCCTTATTGCTACCGGTGGTAGTAACAGAAATGATTTCCTGTTTTATTCTATGTTTTCTAAGGAGCAACCGAGCAGTAGCCTACCTACCCGTTATATACGAGACAGTACAGGAAAAATTCTTGGCTACTGTGCTATTAACCGTCCACTTTCGTTTTTTATTCAAAAAGCTTATAGACAGACGCTCAAAGGCTTTAACGATAATCGCATCTTTTACGATCTCGACAAACAAATCATCTTTGACGATCAAAAGCAACCCTCAAAATACTGCTACGAGATTAAGTTTAATGATAGCCATGCAAAATCCCAGCAATTGGAGCAACTACTGCAAGCGGATCTTAAACGATCCTTCGGCATACGAGCGCAGCTCTTAAAAGAATCGATGCCCTGTATCGTTATCAGAGATATTAAAAACATCAGCCAAATCAAATCTTCCCATCCCGGCACTTCGGTAAGTCTTTCTAAAAACAACAAGGATAAATTTATTAGAGGCTACAGCGTAAATATTGCCCTAGGAATGCTAGATAAACTGAGACTGCCAATCATTAACGAGTCTTCTTATAAAGACGAGCCTATTGATATTGCCTTCACCAAAGGAGCTGATCTCAGCAATCCACAAATATTAATACAACAATTAGAGGGTATCGGTTTTCAGATTGAGCAAGCCCCCAGAACCATCGAAATCATCCGATTTAACAAACCTTAAACCCAAAACAATCGCTTTATGAAATTTACGCTCCACAAATTACCAAACAAGCCGGCTTATTTGAGACTAGCCAGCATTATTCTGACACTACAATGTTTTACTATTTGTCTACCCCTCACTGCCAAATCCCAAACCTCAGAAATTACCGTCAGTGGATATATACGTAATGAATCTCTCGTTCCCATGATCGGGGCAAATATTGCAGTAAAAGGAAAGAATATAAGAACCAATGCCGATAACAAAGGTTGGTTTAGCATCAACGCCATGAAGGGTGATTCGCTTTTTATTTCCTACGTAAGTTACGCTGATACCACGATTGCAGTTTCGCAAGGCATGACCAATATTCAGATAATTCTAGTTCCATGGCGCAAAACCGAAGCCACGGTTATTGTTGAAGCAAACACCGGTTACCAAAAAATAAAACCCAATGAAATTAATGGTTCCGTGGTGGTGATCGATAACGAAACACTCAACCAACAAACAGGCACGAATATCTTGCAACGATTAAATGGGGTAACGAATGGCTTACTCTTTAATATCGGAAAAGAAAATAGTTCAGGCACCGAATCTAACACCATTTCAATACGGGGGCTAAGTACGATTAACGGGCCTATTTCACCGCTGATTATTCTTGATAATTTTCCCTACGAAGGTGATATTAATAATATCAATCCCAATGATATTGAAAGTATCACGATCTTAAAAGATGCAGCTGCGGCCAGTATCTGGGGCGCCAGGGCAGGTAATGGCGTGATTGTCATTACCAGTAAAAAGGGCCGGTTCAACCAGAAGCTAAATGTAAGTTTTAATGCCAATCTGATATTTTCAAAAGGTCCCGATTTGCTTGCGCAACCACAGATTTCCAGCGAAGATTATATCAGGATTGAAGAACAACTTTTTAAGCAAGGACATTTCAATGACCAGATCGATGATATTAACGGCTGGCCCGCTTTACCTCCATCCGTCGACATTTTTTATAAAAGACAGCAGGGATTGATATCGAGCGCAGATTCGGCGATGAGGATTTCTCAATACAGCCAGCAGGACAGTCGTATTGAATACATGAAAAACTTTCAACGCCCGGGACTTACCCAGCAGTACAGTTTAAATTTAAGGGGCGGCGCGGCTAATATTTCCTGGTTTGTGGCCGCCAACCACGACCGCGTAATGGGAACAGATTATTTTGAAAGTGGTAAAACCAATCTTCGCTTTGACAATACCATTCGCATTCTAAAAAACCTTTCCACCAACCTGGCAGTTTTCTATACCCATTCCAATAACCAATCCGGCGCACCTGATTTTACTCAGCTCAGTCGCATGAATGGCAGATATATTTCCTATCTAAATTTTCAAGACCAAAACGGGCAACCCGTAAACCTACCACGCTACCGAAAAGATTTTACAGACACCATCGGAAACGGCCGATTACTGGACTGGAACTACTACCCCATCAGCGATTATCTGCATGATTATACTACCGCCCAAACTCAGGAATTAATCGCCCGGCTGGGCATGAACTATACGGTATTCGAAGGATTGGACGCCTCGGTGGATTATCAGTATCAAAAGCAATGGGTACAAAGCCGTCGATTTGCTGATATGGAAAGTTTTTATACCCGAGACCTGATCAATCGCTTCTCGCAACTACCCGATAACCCTTCCGTCCCTATTGACTATGGCATACCCATCGGTGATATCCTGACCATCGGCGCTTCAGAGATCGTTGCAAAGAATTTCAGGGGAAAATTAAATTATTATAAAAAACGGTTGAACCACAGCATATCTCTTTTAGCAGGCGTTGAGTTAAGAGACCTCATTTCAAAAGATTTAGGAGCTTCAACGCTCTACGGCTATCAGGAAGACCCCCTGTCAACGGGAACGGTGGATTTTAATCGGGGCTTTCCTTCGCTGATCAGCCCCTACCCTGAATATATTCCCGGCGCACCCTCTGGTGGTCAGCTGATGAACAACCGGTTCGTAAGCTTTTTTGCCAACGGCTCTTATTCTTATAAAAAAAGATATACACTCAGCGGAAGTTTTAGAAAAGATGCTTCGAATGTTTTTGGTGCTAAAACCAATGAGCGCTGGAATCCACTTTGGTCAAGCGGTGTCGGATGGCTTTTATCATCAGAACCTTTCTACAGGTTCGCTCCGCTACCGGAACTAAAATTAAAGCTCACCTATGGATATAGCGGTAACCTGGATCCCCGTAAAACACCGCTGCCGATTTCAGGGGCGCTGACAAATAATATCACCAATTTCCCGGTGCAAAGAATCAGCAACCTGAATAATCCTTCCCTGCGGTGGGAAAAGTCCCGCCAAATCAACCTGGCATTACAATTTGCTACTGTCGGTCGAAAATTAAGTGGCACTCTTGAGTATTATCATAAAAAAGGAACCGACCTGTACGGCGAAACGCCGTATGACTATACGGCCTGGGGCGTCCAGCCAACCATTACCCGCAATGTTGCGGATATGGAAGGACATGGCGTTGATCTTAATTTAATATCGCGCAATATTGACGCGGAACTAAAATGGACAACAGAGCTTATTTATAACTATAATGCCAGTAAAACAACAGCCTACTATACCGATGATTCCAAAGACTTCTTTGGAGCGGTTTTTAACGGCAATACCATTATTCCAATCATTGGCCGCCCACTCTACGCGCTGACCGCTTATAAATCTGCGGGCTTAAATAACCAGGGAGACCCCCAAGGCTATTTAGATGGTGAGCTAAGCACAGACTATCGGGCGATCACAAATAGCACGACCGAAAAGGGCATGGAAAGTGGCGCCATCGTTTTTGTGGGAGCAGCTAATCCCGTTCATTTTGGTTCCCTTATTAATCACCTGAGTTGGAAAGGTCTTACCCTTTCGGTCAACCTTCTTTATAAAATGGGCTATTATTTTAGAAAAAACACCTTCTCTTCCAGTACGCTCATTAATGGCGGCCTAGGTCATACAGATTATTATGATCGGTGGCAGCAGCCCGGAGATGAGGCCCATACTACCATTCCCAAATTTGTTTATACGGATTACCCGCAGTTAAGCTATCGCGAAAATTTCTATCGGTATGCTGAGGAAAATACGGCAAAAGGAGATCACATCCGGCTACATTATATCCACTTAAATTATGATGCGGCGACACTTTTTAAAAATAATGCTTCTTTCAACAATCTTCAAGTATACGTGAATGCCTCTAATCTCGGTGTCCTTTGGAGGGCAAATGAGTTCGGACTTGATCCGGATTACGCAAACACTTATCCTCCGCAACCCCAATTTACAATCGGCCTAAGAGGCAATTTTTAAAATCAATAATCATCAAACGTCATGCTTAAAAATATTTTCAAACCCATTAATAACTGGATTTTTGTAACCGGGATCATTATTCTTTTTAGTGTCAGTTCCTGTCAGAAATTTTTGGATAAAAAATACTCCAATCGTATCACCACACCCCAAACTGTTAAAGATCTTCAAGCCCTTTTGGATGATGCGGCCCAGGTTATGAATCAAAAAGGAACGCCGTCTCTTGGCGAAACAGCAGCTGATGACTACTATATACTTCCCGATCGCTATGGCAGCATGAATGAAATGCTTCAAGCGGCTTATCAATGGAAATCCTACGACTATTTATATCCCAATGATTGGTCCATTTGTTATGCACCGGTTTATAACGCTAATTACTGTTTGGAAATACTTGATAACATAGCTCAGTCGGAAGACCCTGCCACCTGGAACAATGTAAAAGGATCTGCTCATTTTTTCAGAGGCTATTATTTTTTAATGCTCAGTTGGGTATATGCTAAAGCTTTTGATGAAGCTACCGCGGACGCAGCACCCGGTATTGTCTTGAGGCTTAGTTCAGATTTTAATATCCCGTCGGAACGAGCCACGATTCGCCAGTCTTATAACCAGGTAATCGACGATGTTAAAACCAGCCTGGCTTATCTTCCCGAACGTGCGCTTCATCCATTCCGCCCTTCTCGACTTGCTGCTTTTGGACTACTAGCTAGAACTTATCTATCGATGAGCATGTATGACAGCGCTCTGGTTTATGCAGATCAATACCTTAAGCTAAAATCAGAGCTCATAGATTTAAACGGAGATGAAGATCTGGGGCCGCTTTCCGCGACTTACAAGTTCCGGCAATTTAATAAGGAAACAACCTTTTACACGGAGATGAATGCGACCGCTACCATTAGCCTGCTGCTAACTTCAAGATCACGCGTAGATACGATGCTCTTTGCAACCTATGAAGATAACGACTTAAGAAAACTCTATTATTTCAGGATGATGAGTGGCTATCCAGCCTATGCTGGTAGCTATGCGGGAGGAAGCCGCCAGTTTACGGGTATTGCAACCGATGAAATCTATCTAATCCGGTCAGAAGCCAACTGTAGAGCCGGCAATCTGGAACTCGCGCTCACCGATCTTAATGAGCTGCTATCACACCGCTACAAAACAGAAAGCTTTGAACTTTTCTCATCTACCAACGAAGCCGAGGTGTTGGATAAAATACTACTGGAGCGCCGAAAAGAACTGCTCATGCGGGGACTTCGCTGGATTGACCTTAAGCGACTCAATAAGGAAGGCAGGAACATCACTCCGAAAAGAAGTATTGAAGGAACGATCATCACACTAGCGCCCAATTCCAGTTACTATGCCCTACCCATTCCTTACGATATTATTCAACTAACCGGAATTGAGCAAAATTAAAGGCCGGTAGCTAATGAAGCCACCGGCCTTACCAGATCTTTGAAACAGCTTATTTACATTGGAAGTTCGATATTATCTATTTCCTGTGTGATGTCGCTATTATCAGAGGCGTCTTCCAATTGGCTGACAAAAGCCTCACTGGACGAACCACCGGTATTGATTTCCACGCGTGAAGATGGGTGCGTACCATCCAGGTAACTTGCCTGTTGACTGGTTTCTACAGTGATTGAAAAAGAGCAGGCCACTTCGTCAGTTTCCTGATCACATTTCTGACCGGAAGTGATCAGCGTCCAGTTAGACTGCTCTTCAACAGATGCCTGTGTAAAATCGTCCGGATCGGCGGGTGTGTATTTAAAATACAGATCTGCAAAAAGTCGCTCCTGATTAATACCTGTAGCAGGTTCCGGCTTTTGCGTAAAAGCAAAAAGCGAGATTGCTACAATAAAAATGGGTAGTATCCATTTCAAATGTTGAAAATTTATATTACTTCTCATGATTTGTGTAATTTTATATGAATTGATTGTACTTTATAAATAAAAGGCTGTAGTGGCCTTGGGCGACAAAGGGTATGGTAGTTTTCATAAAAACTATCATACCCCTTCGCTTTAAAAAGCCCGACAAACCCGTGTGATCGTAATGGCTGGTAAAATGGGTTTGAAGGGCAAAAAATTTTAACGGTAGCGGTTGATTCATAGCATTGGCTTTAATCCCAATTAATGAGGAAATTCGGGATCGAATAGGTGTCTATTCTATTTGATCCGGTAGGAACTTTGATTTGCTTAATCCCGCCGAGCGATCATAAATAGTACACTCATTCAATTCCTCGACGAATGTATCGCCACCGTTAGCCGTTTAACAAGTCCAAAAAGTAGGTTTTAGTCGGATTCTGATTTTTGCCGGTAAGTTGTGGGAGGAACACTAAAGCGTTTTTTATAGGCTTTTATAAAACTCTCGCGGGATTTATAGCCAATTTTAAGACCGATATCAAAAACTGATAGCCGGGTATCCAGCAGGTATTTGCGGGCTCGCTGAAAACGAAAATCCATTAGCATTTGATATGGCGGCATGCCGAAAGTGCGTCTGAAAGCGGTTTTCATTTGATACAAAGTGAGTCCAACCCTGTTGGCAAGGTCTAGTTCGGTGTCGTAATTATCTTCAAAATCATATTCCTCAGCCTGATAGCGGAGTACTTCGCGCAAATGTAGCATCGCATCGGTGTGTTTTCCTTGAGGTTTTGTGGCCGTTGCATTAATACCCTGGGAACGAATCAAAAAAAGCATTAACAGCTCTTGAGCCAACACTTCTGTATAAACACGCAGCGCATCAGGACCCGACTGATAAGCGATAATCTTTCTAACAAGCACTTCCATTTCCGGGCTTAGAAAACTCCTGTATTTTAAAAGACTGATCGCCTTTTCCTTTTCTTTACTGGCCTGCTCTAAAAATCGGTCCAGCTGCGGAAAATCCTGTGCTGCATTGCGCAGAAAATGTTCACTGGGATGTATGTCAAAGGTTACGTATTCTCCATCGCTATCGAAATAAGCCCTGTTTTCAACATAGGGCGTATGGGTGATATTGAACTCGCCGCTATCCAGTAAGGTATTGGTCGATTTACCCAGGGACTGTGCCATATGTCTTTTGAGGGTTACGTGGGCTTCCAAAATAGGCTGTTCAATCCTGGACCTGATGAGGGTCGGGTGACTCATCAGGTAATGGCTATACCAGATCCGAAGCCAATTAAGGTTTAGCTTCTGAAAATGCATAACACCGAAGTCGCCCACTACGCCATAGCTCTCTGCGAATTTGAAACGGGGAACTTTTGCGACGGAGGCCAAATGCTGGCTGGGCTTAATTTCTTCGTTCGTCGTGCCTAATATGGTAAACTCATCACTCAAAACCGGAAAACCTACTTTTTGGACAGGTGATCCCACGATATGGACTTGTTTAGAGGGTCCGCAACGGGCTAGATTGCACTTGAAATTAAAAAAAAATACTATAAACCTTATTTAAACCTAAAATCATGAGTATAGATATATCACAAAACGACTTCCCGTTTCCCACGAATCTCAGTGCGCAGGTACAGCTGTATCGAAAGGAATTTTCAGATAAGCAGATCACGTTAAAGCCCCTTCACCTTACCCGAGATATTAAAACTATTCATAAATGGGTGAACAAGCCTTATGCCCAAACCTTCTGGCAAATGCAGGGCAGTATTGAAATCCTTTATGCCCATTATGAAAAGCTCCTTCAATCCGGTAAGTGTTATTCCCTTATGGCATTTCTAAAAGATAAACCCGTCGCGCAGATCGATTATTATGCTACCCGTTTCGACGAAATCTATGACCTCTATGAATATGAAGACAACGACTACGGCATTCATCTACTCATGGGGCCTAATAAGTCAGCGATCAAAAACTTGACGCCCGACGTAATGGTTACGGCATTGTCGTTTTTATTCTCGATAGGTATCCAGCGTATTATGGGAGAACCCGACGCGGCTAATGAAAAGGCTAACAAGCTGGTTCAAAAAGTTGGCTTTCGCTTTATCCGGCAAATTCAGATGTCTTATAAAACTGCCAACCTTTATGAGTATCGCAAAGAAGCGTTCCTAAAAATCCATGGCTAACCTTCCCTTCATCTTCTAAACTATTTTATTATGCTCTCTTACTCAGAAAGCAGGAGCCTTGCTCTTGCCAGGGGATCTATTGTCTTTTTAATTGCCCCGATTCATTGCGTTATGCTTTATAGCACGCCAACGGTAAAGGCCGGAATGCTGGGCCGTTTTATGGCTTTTTTTGCCGAATATCCAGGCGCCCATTTATTTATGTTTCTGATGGGATTTTTTATCTCCCTATCCAAAGCAAAACCTATTTCAGCCATTTTAAAAAGAAGCCTTTTATTGCTAAGTGCCGGCTACTTGCTGAACGCCTTCAAGTTCGTCATACCTCATTGGCTGGGACTTTTGCCGCGCTCATTTTACGTTAGCAATCATATCGCTACAGATGAGTTTGTTGCCTGCAGGCTATTGCTAATCAACGATATTTTACAATTTGCAGGTGTAGCCTATCTAATTTGCGGCCTAATCAAACGCTCGGCTTACCGACTGTTTATAGGTGCTGCAGCATTAGTTTTAGTGCTGACGCTAAGCCCTTGGATCTGGGAGCGCACAGGTAGTAACCATATACTTATCAATGCAATGCTTGATCTGGCAGGCGGCTTTCCACCTCACGCCTATTTTCCTATTTTTCCGTGGCTATTCCACTGCCTGCTCGGAACATTGTGCGGGCATATCAAAAATCATTATGGTATTTCTTTTAAATATTTGCTGTTCACAGGACTTATGCTTACACTCATGGGTACGGTAATATGGTTTTCTGAGCCTGCCAGTTTTCATATAAGCTTTTTTAGGTCCGGACCTGGTGGTACGTTCATTCATGGAGGCGTTACACTTATTTTCATAAGCCTGCTCGATACTCTTTCAAAAAATAAAAGGGACAATCCTCTTTTTAGATTTTTGAGCTGGTGTAGTAGAAAAATAACGCCCATCTATCTTATCCAATGGGTTTTAATTATGTGGCTGCTACCGATTACCGGCTATGAAACGCTGAACCAAAGCCAATCGCTGATAATGATAACCATGGTGAGTGGTTTCACCTTTTTACTTACCAACTATTTAAGTCCATCAAAAAAATAAACCTAATGAACAAAGATACTATCTATGACATTGCCGGTATTGGCGTCGGCCCCTTTAACCTAGGACTCGCCGCACTTTGCGCTCCAATTGAAAATGTTACCAGCATTTTTATCGAGCAAAAAAAAGAATTTAACTGGCATCCCGGTATGATGATACCCGGCACTACCCTACAGGTGTCCTACCTCGCTGACCTGGTCACCCTCGCAGATCCCTCCAATAAGTTTTCTTATCTCAACTTTCTCAGAACGCAAAACCGGCTTATTCAATTTGGCATACATGAATCGTCCTATCTCACACGCTCTGAGTATACACGCTATTGTAAATGGGTAGCAGCACAACTGCCGAACCTTATATTCAGCACGCTGGTGAAAACAATTTTCTTTGATAGAAAAAGAGATTGCTTTCAAATTGCCTGTACGGATGATATAACCGGACTTACAAAATTTATTAAAGCCCGGCATATCATAATGGGCATCGGTTCTCAGCTGCACCTACCCGGCGACTTAACCATTAATGGTGAAAATATCATTCATTCCAGCGATTACATGCATTATCGCAAAATGATTAATGCAGCTGGCAGCGTTGCACTTATTGGCTCCGGGCAAAGTGCTGCTGAGATATTCTATGATCAAATTCATAAAAGGGCGGGTAGTTCGAAAAGAATTGACTGGTACACGCAATCCGATCGATTTTATGCCATGGAGCGCTCTAAACTCGCCTATGAAATGAGTACCCCTGATTATATTGATTTTTTTTACCAGCTGCCGGCAACAAAAAAGAAAACCCTGCTTGGCAACCAAGGCACGCTTTACAAGGGGATTAACGAAGAACTCATTAACGCTATCTATGATAAACTCTACCATCAATACATCGAATCTCAGCCTATAGCAGCCCATCTTTTTACCAACACCAGGCTTGAACAAATTAAAAAGATAAAAGACAATACACTTAGCCTGGAATTTTGTCACCTGGCACTGGATAAGAAATTCTCTCGACCATCCGATTTTGCGGTGTTTGCCACGGGTTATGATTATCGGACGCCGCGGTTTTTATCGGCACTGGATCATTTAATAGAATACAATTGTGATAAACAGTTTGAAGTAAAACGCAATTACAGTGTGGATAATAATAATCGCATTTTCGTTCAAAATGCAGAGCTACACACCCACGGGTTTAATGCAGCTGATTTAGGTCTCGGCGCTTATCGGAATGCGGTTATTATTAATACGATAACTAAGGAAAACATTTACCCCGTGGACCAGCATATCGCCTTTCAAAACTTTGGGCTATAGCCTTACACCCCTAAACCATACCTCATGCAATACCTATTACAGTATTACGACCAACTTGTGCTCGACACTATGCAACCCGACAATGTTATCAGCATTGAACCGCACCAAGCGGAAAAGTTAGCGGCAACAGCCCTGCAAGAAAAAAGAAAAATAACAACGAACATTATCAGCTTTATGCTTTCCCTAAAAAAAGAGCAAACAGCACGTTTACATCTAACAACCTATCATGCCTCCATGCGCTGCCTGCAAAGAACCTGCATTCAGTATAGCGAGCATCCGGTGTATAATAGAAACTCGTCATTGAAAAATTTAATAGGCTGCGTAATTGATTCTATTGATTATTTATCCAGCTTCCTGGAACAACGATTCCAGCCCTATATCATACACCGCGATAATAATTTTGAACCGTGCTCCATGGATACAAAAATTCAAACCTCCTTGAGCATCGATCAACTTGCCATATTGTTTCGTGCCTGTTTTGAAGAAAGCATCCTCCGATCGCGTTCATTAAGGTCTTTATTTTTAAGTCTGGCTCCGCTACTTTCAACCAGGGAACGACAAGAGCTTTCCGGAAACTCCATGAGAAGCAAATCTTATCACCCCGAAACTCGCGATAAGCATATTATTATCGACACACTTCAAACCTTGATAGAAAAAATAGATCAGTATTAAAATATATCAGCAGGCTAGCTGTCGGTAAGTACATTTATACATTAATGACCATTAAATCAGCAGATGCATTTACATGCATAGTACGACAGAACCCGCCATTTTGAAAAAACTTTTCTGCTGTTAAGCGCTCCCTGGCTTTGAAAACTAAGGCATAAAAACTTTGGCGTACTCAACTTTAAAGGGTGCAATACGGGGTACAAATTTATTGTACTTGACAAGGGCTATTACAGCTTGTTTATTTGTTCTAACAACACGCAAAAGTTTTTTCACTTAAAATGGTATGCTATGGATATAGATAAAATGGAATTCAGGTCATGGATGGAGCGCATTGCCACGCGGCTTGACATCCTATCCGAATCTCTTAAAGAGACGCAGTTGCAAAAGATGAATGTAGATGGTGAAGAGCTACTGGATAACCAGGATCTACTTCAAATGCTCAAAATCAGTCAGCGATCCCTACAGCGCTATCGCACTTCCGGCAGACTCCCCTACTATACCATTAGCGGCAAGCTCTACTATAAATCGTCCGACGTTCATCAATTTATCCGCGATAGTTTCAACAATCCCGTCCGGCGAACAGAGGTCAATAAATGACAAGGAATACCGTCAAAAGTCAACAAAGCTACAATACATAAATCTCCGGATAATTTCGAAAACAAAGTTCAAAAAAAATCATGAATCCCAATAGCTCCATTAGTAGTGAACATTTACCTGAGCAGTTTTCAGACATTTTGCTCGTACTGGATAAAGAGCTAAAGAAAATTATGGCAGTTACCGGCATTGATAAAAATGGTGAACTGGAAAAAGTAGAGGCCAGTAAGAAAAACCAGGGGCGGTTTATGCGGATCGATAAACAGGGCGATATTTTTTCAAACTTCTTCTCTAATTTTTTGCAGCAGCTAAAACACCCGACTCGCTTTAGATTCTTTAAAGTTCCGGCAATTGGCGCAATAGACATTGCCGCTAAAATGCAACAACATGTCACGAATCCAAACGAAGAAAGTGAGAAATTAATAAAAAATCATGAAGTCAACCTTTCGTCTCAGCAAGATCAAAAACAAATAAATCAAAGTAATATGGAAACAACACAAGCAACGCCGCAACCCAACGAATATCGCTTCCAGCCTGAGCAGATTGATTGGAACACGATGAACAACCTGGGCCTTAGTAAAGAAAAACTGGAAAAAATGAACCTTTTGGAACCCTTACTAAAAGGTTATAAAACAAATGAGCTGGTACCCGTAAGCCTCAATCTCGGTACTGCAATTACCCGAATGGACGCCCGGCTATCGCTTCAAACAAATGACCAGGGTGAGGCCGTCTTAGCAATCCACGGCATCCGTAAAGAACCTAACCTGAACTTTGAGTTCTTCGGGCATAAGTTTACAGGTGAAGACAGGGACAACCTACTTAAAACCGGTAATATGGGGCGTGTAGTAAATCTTACCAATCCCAAGACTGGGGAAACAATACCATCCATTATCAGCATAGACAGGTTGACCAATGAGCTTGTAGCGCTACGCACCGAGTATATCAAAATCCCCGACGAGATTAAAGGAGTTTTACTTAATGACACCCAAAAACAGGCTTTAATGGAAGGCAAGCCACTTCATCTGGAGGGCATGATTTCTAAAAAAGGAACTGAATTCGAAGCAACCGTACAATTTAATGCCGACAAACGATACGTAGAGTTCCTTTTTGATAAAAGCAATTCCAATCAGCAGGCGCAGAAAAACGAACAACCCAATCAACAAACCCGTTCAAAGGAACTTCCTAAGACTTTTAGGGGCAAAGAGTTGGATAGCGAGCAGTACAATCAGTTCAAAAACGGGCAGACCGTATATCTCAGCGGACTCATTGATAAGAAAGGTAAGGAGTACAACGGCTATATCACGCTTAATAAAGAAACGGGCAAAACAGTGTTTTCTTTCCAACACCCGAATCAGCTTAATGTACAACCCAAGCCTGCCGAAGGGCACAAGACACAAACCTCAGTTAATTCGGAAGGAAAAACAAATGAAGCCACCAAGCATATTAAAGAGCCCTTAAAGTCAGGACAGAAAAATCCGGATAGTAAGAAGCAACAACAGCAAAAGCCCCAAACGCCGACTAGGTCAAAGGGAAGAAAAATGTAAGAACTAAAAAACCTATTATGATCGCAGTAATAGCAGAGAAGCCAAGTGTTGCAAGGGAAATAGCCAGCCTGTTAGGTGCCACTAAAAAAGAAGATGGTTACCTTTCAGGCAATGGCTATTTTGTTACGTGGGCGTTCGGCCATCTCGTAGGATTAGGTATGCCGGAAAATTTTGGAAACTCAGGATTTGATAAATCGACCCTTCCGCTACTTCCTAATCCCTTTTTACTCACTATTCGTAAAGTAAAAAAGGGTAAAGGTTACATCCAAGATCCCGGAGCGCTGAAACAACTGAAAGTCATTAACCAGGTATTTAACCGGTCCCAAAAAATAATTGTCGGTACCGACGCCGGACGGGAAGGTGAATTGATATTTCGATACATTTATGACTATCTAAAATGCAATAAGCCTTTTGAACGGCTTTGGATTAGCTCTTTAACGGAGAAATCGATCCGAAATGGTTTGGCTAATTTAAAACCCGGTAGTGATTTTGACGGACTGTATCATGCTGCACAAAGCAGAAGCCAGGCCGATTGGATTATAGGTATCAATGCTACACAGGCGCTAAGCATCGCTGCCGGTAGCGGAATTTATTCGCTTGGCAGGGTGCAGACACCTACGCTATCATTAATATGCAAACGTTACTTAGAAAAAAAAAATTTCACCGTCCGAAAATACTTTCAAATCGAGCTAAAACATCGCAAAGAGTTCATCGATTTTAAAAGTTTCTCCAAAGAAAAATGGGATGATAACAAGCTGGCAGGCACTGCACTTAGATCCATTGAGAAAAATGGCCAAACCGCCACTGTTACATCCGTTGAATCCAAGAAAGTTACAGAACCCGCTCCGCTGCTCTTTGATCTGACCGGTTTACAAAAACAGGCCAATAAGAAACTGAACCTCTCTGCCGAAGAAACCTTAAACACGGCGCAAAACCTTTACGAGAAGAAGTTCATTACTTACCCGAGAACAGGTAGTAAGTATATTCCTGAAGATATGTGGGCAGAGATTCCGGGCCTAGTGAGAGCACTACTTGATAGGGAGAGCTGCAAGCAAGCTGTAGGAAAAATGAAATGGGGATATTTCAATAAACATATTGTAAATGATTTGCGTGTTACAGATCATCATGGCTTGCTAACAACCGATAAAATACCTTCGGCACTTTCAGCAAAAGAAAATGCTGTTTATGATTTAATCGCATTTAGATTACTTGAAGCGCTTTCGCAAGCTTGTGTTAAAGAAGTAACGGATATCGGTTTAGTGGCATTACACTATGATTTTATAACAAAAGGGGTCAAGATAATAGACCCAGGCTGGCGGTCGATTAAAGGAGACTTTTCTGATAATGATTCAGAAACTTTACAAGACCTCCCGGAACTCAAAGACGGAGATGCACTCAAAATAAAACATGCAACTGTTCTTGAAAAAAAGACCAAGCCGCCAACGCTTTATACCGAAGCCGCTTTGTTATCCGCTATGGAAACTGCCGGAAAAGAAATCGAGAACGAGGATGAGCGAAAGGCATTACAACACATAGGCATCGGCACCCCTGCCACGAGGGCTGTAATAATTGAAACCCTGTTCACCCGAAACTATATTCAAAGAGTAAAGAAATCTTTGATACCTACTGAAAAGGGATTACAGGTGTTTGAGCTGGTGAGAGACAAAAGAATTTCAGATGTCGCCATGACCGCCCAGTGGGAATTGGCGTTGCAAAAGATTGAAACGGGCGAAATGGAAGCCAGAACTTTTCATTTGGATATAGAGACCTATGCAACTAGCATTACCCAGGAACTTTTACAAAATTCTATTGCCCAAACTAGCCTACCCGATCTAACCTGCCCGAAATGCAAAAGCCATCAATTAACTATCAGGGACAAAATTGTAAAATGCCCTGATGCTGGTTGCAATTGGGTACAGTTCCGTAGTATTTGTGGGGTGCAACTCAGTATTGCCGATATCGAAAGATTACTCAGCAACGGCAAAACTTCACTTATCAAAGGAATGAGGAGCAAAGCCGGGCGGAAATTTGATGCGTATATTGTATTGGATAATCACTGCAGGACTTCTTTTGAATTTCCCAAATAGAAAACGATAGTTTATAAAAATCTCTTTCAACGGCGTTAATCGCCGTTATTTTTATTTCCGTCAAATGTAACATTGGCATATATGGCACTTAAAAGCAGTTTAAATGTTTTACTTTCACGTTGTGTTACGCCGGCGCGGCTATAGAACCAAATGTTGTAAGTCAGGATCGTTTTTGATGCGTTCAAGCTCTGAATCGATCACGCGTACGATATCCTTTTTTACCTGCCTGTAGTTGGCATCTATTTCCTTAATCATATTGTCGATACCGCCTTCATCAATAAAAGATAAGATTTCAGGTATTTGCTGGTAGGCATTGGTTTCGGCGGCCACCTTATCTTCGTCGACTACAATTTCCGCGTGAAATATCTTCTGCTCAATACGCTCATCAAAATTATCTGATACAGCACCTACAAACACACCTTGTGTTAGGGTAGCGATCTTGGAAGCAGGAATCAGACTATCCAATTGGGTAGATATGGAGGTGGACTTATCACTGCGATTGATGGTCAAGCTTTGCCTTTTCTGTAATACTTTACCAAAGCGCTCCGATAAGTTTTTGGCCGTCTCTCCTACCACCTGGCCACTAAAAATATTACCTACCGTATTTTGAATCACCTTACTTTCTTTGTCCCCGTAGTCCCGGATTAATTGTGAGTAATCCTGGAAGCCTAAACAAACGGCAACTTTGTTACTTCTGGCGGTTGCGATAAGATTGTCCAGCCCTCTAAAATAAATGGTGGGCAACTCATCTATAATGACCGAACTCTTTAGTTGACCCTTTTTGTTGATGAGTTTTACGATCCTTGAATTGTACAAGCCTAATGCTGCAGAGTAAATATTTTGGCGGTCCGGATTATTACCCACGCATAAAATTTTGGGTTCATTCGGATTGTTGATGTCGAGCGTAAAATCATCCCCTGTCATTACCCAATACAACTGGGGGCTAATCATTCTTGATAAAGGAATTTTTGCCGATGCAATCTGTCCCTGCAATTGATCTTGGGCGCCTCCCTCCCAGGCATCCATAAAGGGCGATAGGTAGTTTTCCAAATCGGGGTATGAGGTCAGAATAGTAAATACATCTGAATACTTTTTATTCAGTAGTTCAATAGCGTGGGGAAACGTGCAATATTTTCCATTGTCATAAATTTTCAGAAACCAAATGATAGCAGCTAATAAAATAATCGGACTTTCCACAAAGAAATCGCCCTGCTTCTGTATCCAGGACCGGTTAAGATTTAGCATGATTGTATAGGCTGACTCGTAGGCATCGGATATATCTGTCATAAAATCCGGATTAATAGGATTACATCTGTGGCTCCTGCGTGGATCATCAAAATTGATTATATAGAACTTCGGTTTTACTTTGTATTTGTCCGTATGCTTACGCAAGTGATTGTAAGCAATGGTAGAAAGGTCATCGAACTTGAAATCATAGATATACATGGAAAAACCCTTTTCGATCTGCTGCTTAATATAGTTGTTAACTATGGCGTAAGATTTACCTGATCCCGGGGTTCCCAATACAATCGTAGCCCTAAAAGGGTTTACAATATTGATCCAGCCCTTATGCGCTTTCTTATTGTACCAAAATTTAGTAGGCAGGTTGACAGAGTATTCGTTTTTCATCAACTTAGTTTCCTGCATGAAACTTTCGTTCTCATTATTGAATACATCGTCCATGAGATTGGTTCGCAATAGGCGGGTGATCCATACGCCGGCCACCATCAGGGCAATGTATCCCAATGAGCTGGTCAGGATGTATAAAGCAGTTGCCAGTTCCGCTGATAATTGGAGTAGTGGAGAGTTAAGAAAAAACAACACAAAACCTATTGATAAGAATGTATAAATCTTTGTCCAGGTAATTTTTTCATTTTTTACTCCTTTAGTTCCCAAACAGCTTAAAGCCAGCAAAACCAAAGCGAATATTTTTGTGTAAAGGGTGTTGGAGAATAAACTGGCCGACCGGTTAAAATTGCCCAGTATTTTATTAACAATCTCTAGTGTCCATCCTCGCTCTAAAAAGAAGCCGTAACAATACCAGTAAAAATGCATCAGCATCAAAAGGATACTTACCGCCCGCATAAAACCCATAATCTTAGCCAGTCCTCTTAAATCGTCTTCTCCTTGCATCAACTTTAAATTTAGTTGATGAATTTATGGACGAAATGTTCCATTGAAGCACCCGCGCGTTCTTCTGTCCGCTTTTGGCTTTATGAATACCAATTCTTAAAATACAATTAGTCATTTCTCAAAAAACATTCTAATTAATATTTAACAGGTAACGAACACTTCTGCCCTCTCCTTCTTGTATAAGTACTTTTTTTGAAACAAGATCCTGCAAATCTCTTGTAGCGGTCGCTCGTGATGTCTTGTTGATGGAAAGGTATTTTTTTGCAGTCATACCGCCCTCAAAGCCTGTAGTACCCATATCAAACATTTTTAAAATGGCCTTAAAAGCTCTTTCGTTCAGTTCAGGTTTATGTTTATCTAAGAACTTTACTTTGTTAAGTGTAAACAAAACAATCCGCTTCGCGCTCTTTTGAGATTCCAGTATAACTTCAGAAAAATATTGAATCCATTCGGTAATTTCAAGTGTTCGCTGGGCGGCCTTAAGGGCATTATAGTACTTGGTCCGTTCCTTTTCAATAGTACTTGAAAGACCTATCAAAACTGGACGTCCGAGAGATTCAGAAAGACACTTTTCTGCAATGGCCCGTCCAATTCTACCATTACCATCTTCAAAAGGATGAATGGTCTCAAAATATAAATGTGCAATGGCTGTCTTTATGAAGATTCGTTTAATATCATCTTTATTTACTCGAAACTCGTTATACCATTTTACAAATACCTTCATTTCACGAGAGACCTGTCCGGAATCCGGCGCCAAAAAGTGAACAACTTCCCTTCCGACTGCACCGGAAACAATCTGCATTGGCTCCTCCCCTTTTCTATAACTACCAGCGGAAACATGGTTATAATCCTTCATTAGTATCTTGTGCCAGCGTTTCAAAAGTGATTCGGTAAAATCACGTTGATACGATGTCCCTACTGCCACCATAAGTTCAGCAACGCCATTAGAGCGCCTATCTTTAATATGCCCCAGATTACCCCCAATTCCTAATTGTTTCTTAAGCGAAGACATGATATCCTGCCGACTGAAAAACTCTCCTTCAATTTCAGAGGTTTTTATCGCTTCGGCCATCATAAATTCTAAAATGGTCTCTTGTCTTACCGCATCCGGCAATGCGTCCAATAATCCTTTCATCTCACCAGTTTCCAGAGCAAAGCTCAGCACGATTCCATCAATAACAGAATCATCATAGTTGAAATTCGGCCAATCGGGTAGCTGCCAGTTATACTTCATGAGGCAATTATTTAATTTAATCGCCTCAAATTTAGCCAAAATATGACGCAATAAGATATATTTTGTGCGTCATTATACATTAAAAATATTTTCGGATATACAAAAAAACTCCCCTATTTGGCAATGAAAATTCATCCGGAAACTCTATATAAATTTTCTTGCTGGATATAGCTATTCAATTTTATTTATTTATAGCTAAATTAAGAGTATTCAAAGGGCTATAAAAGCCCTTCGTCAGCGAAAGAAAAATAAGATACGCGTGTAAGAATGATATGATCAAGTACAGCTATATCTAGTACTCTTCCAGCGGCAACGAGTTTGGCTGTAAGATTTCGATCAGCATCACTCGGTTTCAAATTACCTGAAGGATGGTTATGGCATAGCAGAATTGCTGAGGCATTTGCCTTTAACGCCGCCGCGAAAATTAATTTAGGATCAGCAACGGTACCGCTAACACCACCTGAAGATACTTCAAAAAGACCCAACACTTTATTTGCCTTATTAAATAGGGCAATCTTAAACTGTTCGACAAAATCAATCTTACCGTCATTCCAACTCTCAGAAAAAAGTTCAAATCCATCGCGAGACTTCGTAATGCATGGCCTATCGGAAACATCTACCTTTGATTTGTAAATCAGTTCTACTTCTGACACTTTCCAATAACAATTACTTGACTGTTCCATAACAAATGATTTTAAAAGTTAAAAAATTATGGAACTGAAATGCGGTGCCTGTTTCTACCGCAAAAGGAGGAACGGAATAAATGATGGCCTTTGCAACGCGCTTGTGTTTATGCCGTAGTTCCTTTGAAGGCACAGAAAGGCAGGTACCGAACTTTTGTAGTAATTTATTAAAACGTTTAAGACCTGGTGTGGCTTAAATCTAGTTATTCACCCACGAGCAAGTGTCTCTTTGTCTATCGATAGTAACCGATCGCATTTAACGCCTCCTTTTGCGTCTTTTTTTCATTCGAAAAGCAAACTCAAGCTCTTCCAAGTCTTCCCCTTGAGTTTGGGGTAATAGGCTGACCAATGCATCAGTAACACCTTCTCCTTGGTTATCAGGAGTAGGCTCTGTATTGATAAAGTCAAATAAATGATGTGGTTTTTCAGAGGGCACATTATCAATATCATTGGCATGGGAGATTTTTGTTTGCATTTCAACAGGCTCTTTTATCTGCGGTTGAATATTATTATTCCAATAGTCATTGAAGGTAGCCGCCGAAAATTCTTTTCCTAACCTGGAGCCGTTCCAAACGGTTTTGGAATTATGGTCGATAAAAGTAATGCCGTAAATACGCCCCGTATCATTCCTACGGATTACTACATTAATGCCCTGTTCTGTCAGGTTTTTTTTAAAGCTCATTTCAACGGTGGTAGATTTAAGCGCAATGGTAATGGCAGCTTTAATAGTTTGCTTTGTTGGGTGACGGTTTAAAGTTCCCTTACATTTTGTAAAATAGAGTTCCAAAGCGGCGAGCCCAGCATTCTTTCCAAACAAAGAAGCTTTGAACGGATGCCCGGCTTTTTGGCCTTTTTCGTTGAGCGGGATGTATAATAAACCTCGTTGCGTCTTGCCCTGTAATTCGCCCTCCACTTTTTCCGTGGTAATGTTGAATAGGGAGAGCAAAGCGTTATACTCGCCTAACGACTGATACTGGTAATAATTCGGTAGATGGCGTACTACAGAAGCGATCTGGCTCTTAACATCCCCCGACTGGTAATCTAGCGGACGGAAAATTTTATCGCTCTGCTTTTGCTCTTTATCCGTTGCCGGTATTAATCCGTGTTTTCTTTCAAGTTCTCGGCACACTTTCATAGAATGCATTTTCTCAAACTTATCCGAAATCTTTTTACCGGCTTCATCCACACAAACTGAAACAATGTGTATATGGCTGCGCGTAGTATCGGTATGCTTAAAGACTACAAACGGTTGATCATTGTAGCCCATTTCCTGCATATACTGTTCTGCTAATTGCTGAAATTTATCATCGCTAACCTTATCATTCGGATCAGGATTGAGCGAAATATGCAAGGCATGTTTCTCAGTATTGCGGTTGGCCATTAAATAAGGAGCGAAAGATTGTGCTAGTTGCGCTACAGAATAATGACCATTCGGGGTCTCAATAATTTTATTGGCAAACAAAATCTTTCCGTTCTCATGCTTTACTTTAAGATGATTGTACGCTAGTGCTCCATATAAATTTCCGCTTCTGCCAATTTTCGCAATCATTTCTCCGGCTGCTTTTTTAGATATTTCGCTTCAAATTCATCAGTCAATTGAATGATTTTTTGACATAGCATCGCCATTTCAGCCGTCTGTTTTTCCAATTTAAACAGAAATGCAGCTGCTTTTTTCTCAGAAAAATGTCGGTATAACAGCTTTACAATCTGATTATAGTTTACACCAACAGAACGAAACTGGCTATGGAAAGAGGTCAGTCGCATGTAAAAATCAACAGTTCCTTTGTCAATTTTTACGGATTTCATTTCTTTATCGAACAACATAGAAATAATAAACTTTGCCTTATTAGGCATTCCAGATGCTTCAAAAAGCGATAACAACCTGGCGTTCTCCTCATCCGTCAGACGAAAAACGTGTCGGTGAATACTGGGATCAATTTTAAGTTTCCGTCCACCTTTGTTTTGCTTTCTATTACTGTTCTCATTCATCACGCATATATTTTCGATTCACACAAAAACCTCGACTTCGGAGAGTGTTTTCAGCCCCCTGCTAAGGGCAAGTTCCTGCCGCTTGCAGGCAGGGTTTTGAGGCACGAATTTTAGTTTCGAGTGCCTCAAAACACAACTTGCCGTGTTCTGAGTGAACACAATAATCCACCCTTCGGGATGGATTAGATGTAACTGGAAAAATCGGCTCGAAGCCGTCCTGCTTGGTGTCCATTTTTTCAAAATGCCTTTGTATAAATCTGTTTACTAAAATCATTTTACAAAGTAAGCCGCTATTAAACTGCGTACTAATATGCGCTACACGGACAAACACCACCTTTGATTGCCGAATACTTCCAAAGGCCATAAAGCAGGTAAATCACATGCTTTATTTGCTGTACTGCTTGAATGCAGGCAGCAAAAAATGTAATTAAACAAGAAATATTATCGGGTTTGAAATTGGGCAGTTTGCGATAAAAGCATGCGGATTTAAAAGTATAAAACAATAAAAGCGTAAAAGCGGTAAAGCATATTGTCTTCCGGGAGATTTACAATCTGCCAAAGCACACTCTTTACAAGGCTGAAAAGAAAGCATAAAAAGGTCCCGGAATATTCTAATAAACCGATACGCGAATACAGGAACAAAGCAATATTCCGATATACAAATATGCAAAACAGGTAAAATAGGAAACCAAAAAATTTAAATCATGGCAACAAAAAAAGAAACTTTAAAAATCAGCTTTTCCACACCAAAAGGTGGCGTTGGTAAATCAACAATTACAACACTGCTGGCAAGTGTGCTACATTACCGTTTAGGATTTAACGTGCTGGTAATGGACTGCGACTTTCCACAGCACAGCCTAGCCAATATGAGAGAAAGGGATTTGAAAACCATTATGCAGAACGATTACCATAAAAGAGCAGCAATGAAACTGTACCAAAGCATTAACAAAAAGGCATATCCCATTATCAGTTGCAAAGCCGACGATGCTTTGTCAAAAGCACGAGACTATGTAGAGCAATTCTCAATAGAGCCTAACGTCATATTTTTCGACCTGCCCGGCACTGCCAATACAAAAGGTGTCCTTACCACGCTAAGAACAATGGACTTTATTTTTTCTCCAATCACGGCCGACCGTCTTGTTATGGAAAGCACGTTAAGCTTCACCAAAGCATTCCTCGAGCTGCCCGAAACCGATGACCGTAATAGGGAACAAAGAATGTGGCTCTTCTGGAACCAAGTGGACGGTCGCGAAAAGACCGGCATATATGAAGTTTATCAAAGTATCATTAGCGGGCTTGACTTATATGTAATGAGCTCAAGGATAATGGACAGCAAACGCTTTAGAAAAGAAACGGACGATATGCCCAATAGTGTATTCCGGTCGAGCCTGCTACCTGCCGAACCGCAACTAATGAAAACAACCCGGCTGGATATGTTTGTCGATGAATTTTTGAAAATTGTCAATCTATAAAATAAATAAGTTATGTCTGTAGATAATAGAAGAAACGTCTTTAGCAAGCCTGATGTTGATGAGGAAATGATAATGAACATTATGAGCGGCAATCAGACCGCTGCCGTGCCTGAAACAAATCAACAACCGGAAATCCAAAAAGACGTAAAACCAAAAGAAAAAGCCCGAAGTAGCTCCTCAAAGAAAGTGGTTTATCAGGAAACATTTTTAATCAATCGGTTTCCGTCAGGTCGAAGCGGGAAGGTTGTATATATCCGTCCTGAATACCACGAAAGATTGCTTCGTATTGTGCAGTTAACAAGGGAAGAAAAGACAACGCTTTATTCATATATTGATAATATTCTCGAACACCACTTTAGGGAGTTCGGGGATGATATTACCGATTATTTTAACAAGCGTTTTAAACCCATTATATGAAATAGCTACGATTTAATCTGACAGTTGGGATTAACTTTAAAGTAACGACAAATTAAATGTTAACCCCAAAAAGTCAGATTATGAATCAAGAATCTAAATTAATCAAAACCAAGTTAGGATTGTTGCAATTGGCCCAACAACTGGGTAATGTATCTCAGGCATGCAAGATCATGGGTTACAGCCGTGATAGTTTTTATCGTTTAAAAGAGCTGTACGATGCGGGAGGTGATATGGCCCTACAGGAGATCAGCCGTCGCAAACCTATTCCCAAAAACCGGGTAGAACCTGCTGTTGAAGCAGCTGTTGTAAAAATTGCTTTTGAACAGCCTGCTTTTGGCCAGGTGCGAGCCAGTAATGAATTACGTAAACAAGGGATATTCATTTCTCCTGCCGGAGTTCGCTGTGTATGGCAGCGTAATGATCTGGAGGTTTTTGCCAAGCGTTTAAAGGCTCTTGAGGCTCGTGTAGCGCAGGAAGGCATTATTCTCTCAGAGGCACAGGTCATCGCACTGGAACGTAAAAAAGAGCAACGGGAAGCTCACGGTGAAATAGAAACTGAACATCCAGGCTATCTGGGCTCACAGGACACTTACTATGTTGGCAATATCAAGGGAGTCGGAAGAATCTACCAGCAGACCTTTATCGATACTTATAGCCGGGTAGCTTTTGCAAAACTGTACACCAGTAAGCATGCGATTACCTCAGCAGACATACTTAACGACAGAGTCTTGCCATTCTTCGACCAACAGCAAATCCCTCTACTTCGAATCCTGACGGATCGGGGAACCGAATACAACGGGAAGCCCGAGCATCACGAATTTGAATTATATCTGAACCTGGAGGACATAGCACATAGCAAAACGCAGGTGCGGCATCCCCAAAGCAATGGCATCTGCGAACGCCTGCACCGTACCATGCAGGAAGAATTTTATGCAGTGGCCTTTAGAAAGAAACTGTACGATAACTTAGAACATCTTCAACAGGATCTGGATCAATGGATGGAATACTATAATACTGAACGGCCTCACAGTGGCAGATATTGTTACGGTAAAACTCCCATGCAAACTTTTAAAGAATCTTTACCTTTAGCAAAACAGAAGTTTCTCAATGAAACTCACACAGCAGCTTAATAATTTAATCCGTTTCCCATGTTAAACGAAAAAGAAAATCCTCGACTGTCAGATTAAATAATAACTATTACAATTAAGATCAATAGTCAGTTTAAGTACTTAGCTCCAATAAAGTCCAATTTGAGAACTATCTATTATCCTTAATCGTTTTCACGATATTTTGATTCTGCTTTTCGCTAAGACTCATGTTTGAATTGCTTGAATTTTTAGCATCCAATCGCAATTGAACAAGCCGTATTTTATTACTTATAAACTGTTCAAATTCGCGGTTTTTGTAAGCCTTAAATGCCAAGTAAAAATTCAATTTAAAATACGTAGAAACTCTAAGTGGAGGAAGTGTGATGTTCTCTAAAACCTCATCTATTAAAGATTTATTTGCTTTTACGTCGATGTCCAGCAAAAGAAAATAGAGCAGAAATAGTATATATTGCGATCCTGTAATTTTCTTAAAAGTCGCAATTCTTTCTTCTATTAACCTAGTCATATTGGAATGTCCTAAGCCGTCATAAAGTAAAACCTGTGCAATAGTAGGTATGAAAGTTGAAAGTGCCTTTGCAACATTTTTTCCTAATATTACTTCAAGATTTTCATCATGATCAGCGTTTTCCTCTAAAGGCACATTAGTGTAAGCGTCCATCAAATGAAAGCCAAAACACAAGTGAGCTTTGACTATGTAATCAAAAATTTCGACCATTAAGTCCTTATCTCGAATGGAATCACAATTTTTGAAGACTCGCGCGAGGATACCCAAATACTTCTCTAACGTCTCAGGATTAAGATCATTTTTGTCATAAACTTCCTTTAAATGAACTTCGGAATCGACGCCTATCGGATTTAATTCATCATTAACCTGATCCTGAGTCTCATGATTCAGCGCCTTTTGAAGGTCTATCAATTCAACCTTTTTTCGAAATTCATGAACCTCCCCTAGTTTGTCAATTAACTTACTGTCATAGCTTGTATCTGAATAAACTTCAATTATCGGGTCGAAAATCCGGCGCGTCTTATGGTAAATCTGCCTCAAAAATTCAGTATCACTCCTATTGAGGCCACTAAAAATTTCAAACTCATTTTTAAATCCCAAGTATAGTTGGTCGTCAGCAATTATACCATCCTTAACTTCAGGGTGCTGATGTAAATAATAAGCCAAAAAATATTCAAATACTCCATTTAGTCGAAACGTATACTTAGAATTTCGCTCCTTCAAAATACCTGCCGTAACTAAAAAATCAAAGACACTTCGAGCATCTGTTGTAATCCTTACATTTTGCGAAATGTGTCGATCTATAAATGTTATAATATTAGTGGAGGTAGTTGAGTAAATCTGATCCCTGTAATTTTTCAAAAGATCATAAGCGATATGCGAACATATCTCTTTGTATTGATCGAAGCCCGTCCCCCTGTCAAGTAGTAGTTGCTTTTTCTGCAACATTTCATCAACACAAAGGTCTAATATTCCGAAAAGATTATGACTAAAATCGTCTTTTGACTTTTTGTAAATAAGCAAAATTAAAGAAAGGGTCCAGTAAGTCACTGGCAGTTGTAATTGCTGTAATATTTTGGTTACTTTTTCTATAACATCTTCTTTACTTTCAGAATACGCATGGTAATTTTTCTCGCTGTATATCCTAATTTCCCTTCTCGTCAAATCCTTAAAATATAATTTGGTGTAGTCCAAATGATCCAACTCTTCAAAGTAAACTCGAGATGCTATAAATTCCGAACATACAATAAATTGCAAGTTCCTGTTCCTATCAAGAAAATCTATAATCACGCTATGTGCTTTAGACATCGTGTTTAAATTGTCTATCAATAAGATTATATTATTCTCTTCCAGTAATTTCTCAGTTTCTGCTCTACTAATATCATAGGCAATACCTATTAATCTAACGATATCTGTCTTTGAATCTCCTCTATCTTCCAAATGTTTGTAATCCAAATAAAAAGGCACCTTACCCAAAGTTGAAAAATGCTTCAAATAATGAAGTTGAATCTTTTTCAAAAGAGAAGTTTTGCCGCACTTGTCACTTCCGAATAATAAGTATTTGCTAACTGCTTCATATAATAATTCAAAATTGAAAAATTTATCCGGGCTTTCACCTTCTGCACCACTATTACTTGATAAAACAGGAGTCGTAAAAAGTTCTAAGAAATTTTTATCATTATCACCACCATACTCTAAGAGCAAATCGTTCGCTTTGGACAATTCTGAGGAATATTTTGATGCTATCTTTTTTCTAAACTTATTTTGTAATGACTTTTCATGGCCCATTGGGATAGCTACCTGAACAGGCTCGAGATTTAAAAATATCTTCTCCTTAGAAATGTAGGTTGCACGCTCAATCCGCGCTTCCTCTTTATTTAATAAATCACATTCTATTATCGAATAACCAATTTCATCATCTTTAGCAAAACTAAGAGTAGCTTGTGTAGTGTTTAGTAAAACCCCGTTATGACCCTTATATTTAGTACAAATATCTTCACGGTGGGTATGACCAGAGAAAACGAGGTCAAACTCAGGATAAATTATATCTTCAAGTTCTCGACAGTTGAACTCTTTGAAATAACTCATCGGGTGATGTAGTAGTAGTATTTTACAGTCAGCGTCTTTTATTCTGCTAATCGAATTTTTTAAAATGTTAGGTGGAAACATCAAAAAACCATTGTCGTTGCGATGACCATTTGACATCCATGCAGAATTAATGGCTACAATTGCAACTACACTTTCATTTATTTTGAACTTGGCTATATAATGTAATTCATCGCAATGCTCAAAATTATCATTAAATGTGGACGTTAAAAATTGGTAAAAATGACTGCTGCCTTTGAAACTATTTTTAAATTCGGATGTTGATCTTGTACATTCGTCATAAAGCTTATCGCTATCATTTATCTTTTCGTCAAAATAGTTTGATATTGATATTGTAACTTCTTCTCGATTAACATCATGATTGCCTTGGCAAAGAAAAATCCGAGACAACGGAATGAGTAATTCTTTAGATAATTTTAAAAAAATAGCCTGGTGAGCTGAATTAAAGTTTTCAAATTTGGTACCACTAAAAACTAAGTCGCCGGTAAAAATTACAACATCAATCCTTGGCTTATTTTTTAAACATTCTATCATTCTGTCAACCATTAGAGATTGATCATAATTGTTGGCATTAGGCCTAAAGTGAAAATCACCAATGTGTAAAATTCTCATTCAGTGTTAATTTATGAAAAATAATGGATTAAAACCTCAGTTAGCTTCGACGACTAAGCAATCTATTTTTTCTGATAATACAAACCCAGCATCTGAAGGTATTATTAAATCCCAAATTTCTAGATACACAATCCAGCAATGTGGAAAACTTGTGATTTAGGTTAAAATCTTCCCTGCAATTAATTCAGATGACTAATGTTTATTTTAGGTATGCACACTCAAGACGGTTACGTCAATTTAACAACTATTCAGTGAGCTTCCGTTTTTGAAGTCTTATCGTCTTAATGATAGATGTATACTAGACTAGTTGCTGGTGTTCATTTAATATTAATCGGCATTCAAAGCCAAACTATCTCTTCAACTGACACAATTTATAAAGTCTTTTTTTCCATAACATCTTTGTCTCGAAAGCCCGCAAGGTGTGGGATAACAGTAACAAATTAATGTGTGTCAATTATGGAAAAACAAAGAAAAAAAGTACTTCTCGCATTAATAGCAATACTTTCTAAGATTAGCACGTTCGCCCAAGGCAACGGAGGCGCCGGCATCAATGAAGCTACTCAGATGGTAACCGGCTATTTCGATCCAGCTACTAAGTTAATCTATGCTATTGGAGCCGTAGTCGGATTAATCGGCGGTGTAAAAGTGTACAACAAATTCAGCAGCGGCGATCCGGACACTTCGAAGACCGCGGCATCCTGGTTTGGCGCCTGCATTTTCCTGATTGTGGCTGCTACTATCCTGCGTTCTTTTTTCCTTTAAGCCTTTGCCTCATGAGTAATTATAATATCAATAAAGGCATTGGCAGAACAGTTGAGTTCAAAGGTTTAAAAGCGCAATATTTATTTCTATTCGCAGGTGGACTGTTAGGAGTGTTGATCCTTGTGATGGTGATGTACATAGCAAGCGTCAACTCCTACTTCTGCCTGTTATTCGGCGCTGGCGGCGCCTCGCTTATTATCTGGAAAACCTTTTCCATGAATAGCAAATATGGCGAACACGGGCTTATGAAACTTGGCGCAAAAAAAAGACACCCCCGCTATATCATATGCCGCAAAAGAGTACCTCGTTATTTAAAAAATACCTCCAACCCCAGCCAACCATGAAAAATACATCAAAAATCACTACACTGGAAAGCAAATTTCCGCTACTGGCGGTAGAGAATAACTACATTATTTCTAAAGATGCAGACATCACTGTTTGCTTCCAGGTCCATCTGCCGGAATTATTCACTGTTGCAACTCAGGAATACGAAGCCATTCATTCCGCCTGGCATAAAGCTGTCAAGACCCTCCCGAACTATACAATCGTTCACAAACAGGATTGGTATATCAAAGAAAACTACGCACCAGATATTAGTAAAGAAGATTCAAGTTTTCTGGCAAAATCTTATCAGCGACATTTCAATGAACGTCCCTTTCTCAATCATTACTGTTATCTATTCCTTACCAAAACCACTAAAGAACGTATGCGCATGCAGAGCGACTTCAGTTCTCTATGCAAGGGCGTTTTGATTCCAAAGGAAATAAGGGATAAAGAAACCGTTCATCGCTTTATGGAAGCTGTTGCGCAGTTTGAACGCATCATAAACGATAGTGGGCTAGTCAGGCTGCAACGGCTCACTGAGCCTGACCTCATTGGCTCTGATGGCAAACAGGGTTTACTCGAACAATACCTAACCCTATCCAGGAAGACACAAACTCCCCTGCAGGACATTTCACTGGGCTCTGAGGAAGTCCGAATAGGTAATAAAAGGCTTTGCCTGCATACATTATCTGACACAGATGACCTTCCTGGGACTGTATCCTCCAATACGAGATATGAAAAACTGTCTACCGATAGAAGTGACTGCCTACTATCCTTTGCAGCCCCTGTTGGCTTATTACTTAGCTGCAATCATATTTATAACCAGTATTTGTTCCTGGATAACAGCGATTCTAATTTGCGCAAGTTTGAAAAATCGGCTAGAAACATGCACTCGCTGGCAAGGTATAGCCGCGCCAACCAAATCAATAAAGAATGGATAGAAAAATACTTAAACGAAGCGCATAGCTTCGGTTTATCGTCTATCCGTGCCCATTTTAATGTTATAGCATGGGCTGAAGATTCTCTTGAACTAAAGCAATTGAAAAATGATACAGGAAGTGCTTTAGCACTCATGGAATGTAAACCACGTCACAATACGGTTGATACAGCAACGCTTTATTGGGCGGCGATGCCCGGCAACGCAGGTGATTTTCCCAGTGAAGAAAGCTTTTACACTTTTATCGAACCAGCTCTATGCTTTTTTACAGAAGAAACCAATTATCAAAGCTCCCCCTCTCCTTTCGGTATTAAAATGGCCGATCGGCTGACCGGCAAACCGATCCACCTGGATATTTCTGATTTACCCATGAAGCGCGGGACTATTACCAACCGTAATAAATTCATATTGGGGCCATCTGGTTCAGGAAAAAGCTTCTTCACTAATCACATGGTCCGCCAGTATTATGAGCAAGGTGCTCATGTACTTTTGGTGGATACTGGTAATAGCTATCAAGGGCTTTGCGAGTTGATCCGGGGCAAAACCAAAGGTGCAGACGGAGTTTATTTTACTTACACGGAAGATAATCCTATTGCTTTTAATCCATTTTATACAGAAGATGGCGTGTTTGACATTGAGAAAAGAGAAAGTATCAAAACCTTAATACTCACGCTCTGGAAACGAGATGACGAGCCTCCTAAACGCTCGGAAGAAGTGGCTTTATCGAACGCCGTTTCCGGATACATCGAACATATAAAACTGACGGATAAATCCCCTTCTTTTAACGGCTTTTATGATTACATCCAATCCGATTATCGAAAAGTACTTGAAACAAAGCAGGTGCGCGAGAAAGACTTTGATCTGGCTAATTTCCTGAATGTTTTGGAGCCCTATTACAAAGGCGGCGAATATGACTACCTGCTCAACTCCGAGAAGCAGCTAGACCTGCTTTCTAAGCGCTTTATCGTATTTGAAATCGATGCCATCAAGGATCACAAAATTCTGTTCCCCATTGTCACCATTATCATAATGGAAGTATTCATCAATAAAATGCGAAGATTGAAAGGCATCCGCAAGCTTATCCTCATTGAAGAAGCCTGGAAAGCCATCGCTAAAGAAGGAATGGCTGAGTACATTAAATACCTATTCAAAACGGTGCGTAAGTTCTTCGGCGAAGCCATTGTGGTAACCCAGGAAGTGGATGATATCATCCACTCTCCCATCGTAAAAGAAAGCATCATCAATAACTCAGATTGCAAGATCCTATTGGATCAACGCAAGTATATGAACAAGTTCGACGATATACAGGCCATGCTGGGCCTCACCGAAAAGGAAAAATCACAGGTACTTTCTATTAATATGAATAATGATCCCAAGCGGCTTTACAAAGAAGTCTGGATCGGACTTGGTGGCACCCATTCCGCTGTTTATGCCACTGAGGTAAGTACAGAGGAATACCTCGCCTATACCACCGAAGAATCAGAAAAACTTGAAGTTATGCAGCTTGCTCAGGAACTGGACGGCAATGTTGAACAGGCTATTAAGCGAATAGCGCTGCAAAGAAAAGAACAACAAGACAATTTTTAATTGATTAATCACTAAACAAAATAGAAATGAAAAATTTAAGACTACTAGGATACACCTTGTTACTATTAGCTATCTCTTCGTTTGCTAAAGCGCAATTCGTGGTGACTGACCCCGCCAATCTCATATCCGGCATCCTTAATTCCGCAAACGAGATCGTTCAGACCTCTAATACCGTCTCTAATGTTGTCAAAAACTTTAAGGAAGTGGAAAAGCTCTACAAGCAGGGAAAGGAATATTATGATAAGCTTAAAGCAGTGGATAATCTGGTGAAGGACGCCCGCAAAGTGCAAGAGACCGTGCTAATGGTTGGCGATGCCGCCGAGATATATGTCAGCAATTTCGGCAAGATGATGAACGATCCCAATTTCACGGCGAAGGAGTTAACCGCCATCGCGAACGGGTATTCTAAACTCCTAAATGAAAGTACCGCTTTACTCAAAGAGCTCAAACAGATTGTTTCTTCCACCAGCCTTTCGCTTTCCGATAAAGAACGTATGGACGTTATCGACAATGTACATAAAGAAGTGAAAGATTACTATAACCTCGTTCGGTATTACACAAATAAAAACATATCGGTAAGCTATCTAAGAGCAAAAAAGAAAAACAACACAAAGCGGGTATTGGAACTCTATGGAACTGCTGAACAAAAATATTGGTAAGCCATGGACTTTAATAATCTGCATGAACTGTTGCGCTCTTTATATGAAGAGATGTTACCGCTCTCCGGGCAAATGGCCGGCGTTGCTAAAGGTCTGGCTGGCTTGGGTGCACTATTCTATGTTGCGCTAAAAGTATGGCAGGCCTTGAGCCGAGCGGAACCCATAGATGTATTTCCGATGCTACGTCCCTTTGCGATCGGCCTTTGCATCATGTTTTTTCCTACAATAGTTTTAGGCACTATCAATATGGTTATATCGCCTGTAGTAAAAGGTACCCATGCAATGCTGGAAGGCCAAGTCCTGGACTTAAATAAGTTACAAGAACAAAAAGATCAGTTAGAGCGGGAAGCCATGCTTCGCAATCCGGAAACGGCCTATCTGGTAAGTGATGAGGAGTTCGATAAAAAACTGGAGGAACTCGGGTGGTCGCCGTCCGATCTGGCAACGATGACCGGCATGTACCTGGACAGGCAAGCCTACAAGATGGAGAAAGCTATTAAAGAGTGGTTTCGGGATCTGCTGGAAATTCTTTTTCAGGCTGCGGCACTCGTGATAGACACGATACGCACTTTCTTTCTCATTGTACTATCCATACTCGGGCCTATTGCTTTTGCGATAAGCGTATGGGATGGATTTCAAACAACTCTGACGCAGTGGCTGACCCGGTATATAAGCGTCTACCTATGGTTACCCATTTCGGATATGTTCAGCTCTATTCTCGCAAAAATACAGTCGCTGATACTGGAACGGGATATAGAGATGCTGGCCGACCCCACTTATATACCTGACACATCTGATACCGTATATATCATTTTTATGTTGATTGGCATAGTGGGCTACTTCACGGTTCCAACAGTCGCAGGCTGGGTGATACAAGCAGGTGGTGCCGGAAACTTCATGCGCAACGTGAACCAAACAGCCACAAAAACAGGCAATCTAGCTGGTGCCGGAACCGGCGCGGCCGCTGGTAATATCGGAGGCCGGCTTATAAACAAACATTAATCATTTTCAAATTATGGAATTTAAAACGCTAAGAAATATCGAAAACAGCTTTAGACAGATAAGATTGTATGCTATAGTGTTTGCCGCTATTTGTATCAGTGTGACAGGTTTTGCTGTTTGGCAGTCCTACCGATTTGCCGAGCTGCAACGAAAAAAAATATATGTATTGGACAAAGGTAAATCGCTGATGGTGGCTTTATCCCAGGATGCAGCTATTAACAGGCCGGTCGAAGCCCGTGAGCATGTCCGTCGTTTCCATGAGCTTTTTTTCACCATAGCACCAGATAAAAATGCGATCGAAAATAATATGCAGCGGGCTTTTAATATGGCCGATAAGTCTGTTTTCGACTACTATAAAGATTTATTAGAGAAGGGATATTACAATCGTATCATATCAGGTAATATCCAGCAGCGTATAGAAGTCGATAGTGTAATATGCAATTTTGACCATTATCCCTATACCGCTACTACTTATTCCAAACAATTTATTATACGCTCCAGTAATATCACCCGTCGTAGCCTGATTACTTCATGCAATCTCATTAACTCGGTTCGCTCCGATAATAATCCGCAAGGTTTCAATATTGAAAAATTCAGGGTCATCCAGAATACTGACGAAGCATTGATTGAGCGATAAAACAACTCATATGAAAAAATTTAGCATCTTATTAACGGGTAGGTTGGATAAATTCAAAGCAAGCTGGGAAAAACTTTCCGTAGTAAGTCAACAAAAACTGGTGCTGTTGCTATTTACGATCTATTTGGCCCTGACTGTAGGTATCATGCTTAAGGTATTCATCGATTTGTTACGCCCCGACCCAATAATCCATTTTAAGCATATTGAAAATCCATTAATACCAAAGGAACAATCTACCACTGGTGCGAATGATTCTATTTAAAAATTTTAAACTAAAAAAATGAACACTGATAATACAAAAAAGGCAAGTGTGGCGGTTAAAGAAAATGATTCTGCTAAAGATACTCAAGACCCTCATGACTACCCCAAAAATAAGATCGGAAAGTTTAAAAAGCCTGCCATTTATGTACTCATGGCACTTGCTTTTTCAGGCTGCCTGTATCTCATCTTTAACCCCTCTGAAGAAAAGCAGCAGGCAGATAACGTAGGGCTAAACGACATAGTGCCTCAGGCAACAGGTGTGAATCTTCAGGGAAGTAAGCAGAAAGCGTATGAAAAAGAGCAGTTCGAACAAGGTGAAAAGCAAAAAAGAAAGGCCTTGGCTACGCTGTCAGATTTTTGGAATGAAAGCAGCAAAATAAAAAAAACAGACAGCTCTCTCGAAGTCGAAAACAACTCACAATTTATTAATGGTCAGCAGCGCACGGATCATAAAGCTTTAAATAGCTATCGTGATGCCCAAAACACTTTAGCCTCTTTTTACCGTGAAGATAATAGTGAGACACAAAGACTGCGCAATGAAGTTGAAGCATTAAAACAGGAGCTTTCTCAATCTAATGATGAGCCTGCGACGAATGACATTGATCGGCAGCTAGCCCTAATGGAAAAATCTTACCAGATGGCTTCGCGGTATTTTCCAGCCGGAGTGTCTAAGCTACATAAACAGCCCGAAGATTCGGCATCTGAGAAAATAACTACGGTCAATGAGCTTCCCATACTGCCCGCTCAAAAAAATGTAGTATCTATCCTACCTAAGGCAGATACAGATCCGGAGCAGATTCAGTCTTGGATACAAAACAGAAACTTGCGCTTTTTTACGGTGGGATCCGATCAAAAAGCCCGCATTAGTAAAAATAGTATTCGCGCCTGTGTGCATGAAAAACAAACTATCAAAGGAAATGACGCCGTTCGCATTAGACTCCTGGAACCTGCAACCATTTCTGGTTTTACAATTCCAAAAGGGCAGCTGCTTATTGCATCACCTAAAATTCAGAACAGCCGCCTGCAGCTCACCATCAATTCCATCGAATACGAGGGCAATATCATTCCGGTGAAAATTATCGCCTATGATAACGATGGACAATCGGGGTTAAATATTCCATATTCAACTGAAAGAAGCGCCCTGACTGATATTGTTGCAGGAATGGGAAGCAATGCAGGCACCAATGTAACGCTTAATTCCACTCCTGGTCAGCAAATAACGGCCGATATGAGTAAAAGTGTCGTGCAAGGCATTTCCGGATATTTTGCCAAAAAGGTGCGCACTCCAAAAATCACACTCAAAGCCGGATTGGAACTACTACTGATTTCAAAAAAATAATAACACTCATAAAATACTCAACAAAGATGAACTTTATATTAAAATGCCTTTACGTTCTTCCCCTTCTAACACGGTTCTCGATTATGCTTACGGCTCAAACCATAAGTTATGACGCTTCAAGACCGGAGCTAAAGAAAATAGAACCCTATCAATTAGCTGTAACTTACGATAAAACCACGCATTTGATTTTTCCGTCAAGGGTTCGATATGTAGACCTGGGTAGCGGCTATATTATTGCCGGTAAAGCAGAAGGTGTGGAAAATGTATTAAGAGTAAAAGCTGCGATCGATGGATTTAAAGTAGCTACCAATTTTTCTGTAATCACCGACAATGGCAGATTTTATAATTTTAACGTCAACTACGATAAGGTACCCTTAACGCTGAACTATGATTTAACGGCATTGGCAGGCAAGCCTCAAAATAACACTGCTTTATTTCCGGAATTAGGGACTGCTACTCCTCGCTCGGTTGATAAAACGCTGTCAAATATTTACCGAGAGAACAAAAAAAATCTGTACTATGGAAAATCCAGGAGTTATGGTATCCAGTTTTCATTAAAAGGAATATACATAAAAGATCATAAACTTTACTTTCATACTGAACTAAAAAACAAAACGAATATCCCCTACCTTGTTGATTTCATTCATTTCAAAATAGTAGACAAAAAAATGGCTAAGAGAACCGTAAGTCAGCAGCAAATAGTAACACCGTTACGGGAATACCAGCCCTTCAGTGAAATAAAGGGGCAATCCGCAATACGTAACGTATTTCTGCTGGATCAATTTACACTTGCTGACGACAAAATCTTACTAATTGAAATTTTTGAAAAAAACGGAGGCAGGCATCAGGTGTTAAAAGTAAAAAACTCTGACCTGGTTAAAGCATCGCTTATCAAGAACTTAGGAGCAAAATAGGTTTTTAAAATAAAATCACCTGGCCAAAAAGCCAGCCATTTAAGTTAGTAAAGGCTGGCTTTTCACTATTTTCACACACCATACTATAGTTCAAACTTAGTTAAAACCCTCACCTATGTCTGTATTAGTAATCGGTATTATTGCACTTGTTTTAGGACTGCTACTCATCTATTGGATTAACCGTAGAAAATTTTATCGGCGTAACACCAGTGGTCTCGAAGTCTTTTCCAGTTTCGAGAAATCTTTATCCTTTCGATTTCTGGAACGTATAGGCAAATGGATTGGTTATGTACTTGTCATACTTGGCATTCTTTCCATATTTACATACCGAAATGAGAAGCAAAAAGCGTTAGAAGAAAGTTTGCAATCAGAAAGTACCATAAGAAAATAAGTACTAATACATCAGACCAAATAGCCAAACCGGGATGATTGTTCCAAAACCAATTTGCACGAGATACCGTTGAATATCTAATGACTCCCGCGCAATTTTTTCCTGAAATTCAAATAATAGTGTCTCCATAATACTTTATATAAAAAGCATAAATAAGATATTTTGTTAATCACAAATAGCAATTAATCAAAATAAACGCTAGTTACGAAAAGCATTTTAAATAAACCCCGATTACAAATAGGCTTTTTATTGTGTAATTCTAATTTACGGCGTTCTTTTCCTTCTTTTCTACAGTAGCTATATGGAAAGAAAAGAAGCTCGCCAAAACAAGGAAGGGGATCATGAATATCCCTCAAAAAATGTCGCAACCTGTTTCGTAAAATGTGTCGCAAGGAAGGGTGCGTGGGTGTACCATTTTGAGAAAGGGGTTGCACCGCTTTAACGCAAAAAGACGGCCCCGACCATCGGTCGGAACTGTCTTTTTGCCGCGCGGCTTTTTCTTTTAGAGCCCTCTTATAGATTTATTTTAAACAGGCTACCGTTATAAATAGTGGTAGCCTGTAGTTAATTAATTAAGGTGTAGCATTTCTGCTCCGCCTGTAGCAAACAAGCTGCAAAGTTCAAAAGCCCTTTGGGTTTTCAACTGCGCCGTACCTCCCATTACAATACTTTGCACCTTTGCTTCATCATTTTTATAGCTGCGTACATTCTGATAGTAGCCTGTAACAGCGTTGTAAGCTCCGAACAATGTGCCTTTGGTCGTGTCCATTTGCTGTGTATCGCTTATCATTGCGTATACAAAGGCATCCTCTACGGTATTTTTGAAGATCGTGGAAACTTCGTCCTCTGCACCGTTTTTTAGCAGATTCAATGTTTCCTTATTTGGGCAAAGTGCAAGTTGGATTAACCTCCTTACTTCCCTGTCTGTTATTTTTACCCTGGTCCAGTCGTTGAAAATACCTTCTAACTGATTGCTTAGCGTATTTGCCAAGCCCATCACCTTGTGAGCGTTTTCCAAACGCTGTTTTACTCCGGAAGTATGCTTGATGCGTACTACATTGCTCATGTTGCGAAGTGACGCGTTAAGTGTATTTTGGCATACAATCCTGACAGGGGTAAATGCTGCGGTTATGCTTCCGCTACCATCGTGCGAAGTGGTGAGGAAGATATATTTTTCTGTTACGTCATCACCATTACCTACCCGAATGTAATCAGGAAGTTTTGCGGTAATGAAAATGCGCTCTCCATTACCTAGCGCCCCCGCTGTTTCATAGAGGATACCGTCGCCACCGCCTACGATAGCATCAAAAAAACTGAAGGCTTCACAGTTTTGTACAATATGATAATCTTTACCCACGACACCCAACACAGCATTGGTATCGTTGCGGATGTTGGCGAAATAGTTGGGAACTTCCAGTTCGCTACTGCCAATCTCCAATTCGTTACCAATTTCAACTATGCCAGACCTCTTGGTAAACAACGGGGTTTTAACCACCTCATAATCTAACCCTGCGTATTTGATAGCTTCCTCGCTCGACGGGTATTGCTCCACGATTTGCCCTAAACCGTGCCATGCTTTTTGCTGCACGCTAAAGAATGAATAGCGTCCAGTCCTTTCATTAAGATTGATATTATGTGCCATGATGCTTTAAAATTTTGATGTTGAAAAATGTTTTAATACTCCTCATTAAAATGGGAGGTCGTCCTCAGTGATTTGCCCTGATATGGCGTTGCTTGCAACTGGTGCGGCACCTTTTACGGTTTCTGATTTCCTGCCACCTCCATGCAGTTTTATATTTGAGGTATGGAAATCCAGTCCTGCGTGTGTTTCTCCATCACTACCTGTCCATGCTCTTGCACTTACCCTTCCCGTCAACTCTACCAACACACCTTTGGTGAGTATCTTAGCCACATTCGAGCTATTCCAGTATGAGCAGTCGAAATAGGTGGTTTGCTCAATGCGTTGGCCCTGTTTATTACGATAACTGTCGTTGGTTGCTATCGAAAAGTTTACTACTTGTTTGTCCTGTGAGGTGGTGCGTACTTGTGCGTCCCTTGTCAGTCGTCCGATGATGTTCATGTTTTCTATTTTTCTGAGTTATGAAATTTGTTTGGATTTACTTTTTTTGGATTTATTCGGTAATGAGAGGAAATGTTGAAGTTTCGTTTCACTCTGTTACCGTTTTCAATACTGTATTTTTTCATTACTGACATTTTTTTTATTCGTCTAAAGAGCCGGAGTATGCTTTGTTTCGTTTCTAAGAGCATTAAAAAGGTTAGTGTTTAGCAGGAACAAGGTTTTGCCAAACAAATACAACCCGCAAGGGTGGAGATTTTTTGGCAAACCAAAGTGGCGTGACCTTGTTCTTGTGTTAAAAACACGATCATACCTTTGCTCTTGAAATGGAACTAAAGCGGCATACTGGTTCTTGAATAAAAACTTGTGGAAGTAGTACAAGATTAGTAATGGTCGATCAATAGCGTTACGGGAGAAGCGCTCCTCTGCAATCATATTTAAGGCTTTTTTTAGTTTTTGCAGAAACGGATGCTTTGTCTATATTTAAAAAAGTCAGAAAATAAAACTGTTATAAATGCTTTTAACGGTACTAGCTGGTCTTATCGTAGCTATCTTTTTTGTTCCTTTCGGAAAAACATTTAAATCCGGATTGAGTATCGTATTGACGGCACTACCAATTGGCATATTTTCTTATTATCTAACCCATCTTCCAAGCATATCACTTGGAAAGGAGATTTTCCAATCTACTTCTTGGGTTCCTTCACTAGGTATCAATCTTGATTTTCGACTAGATGGATTGTCGTTACTATTTGCGCTACTTATTTCCGGTATCGGCATAGCTGTTTACTTTTACGCTCGAACCTATTTGAAAGGACACGCCTATTTCGACCGATTCTTCGCGTATTTAAGTTTATTTATGGCCGCCATGCTCGGCATGGTACTCGCTGACAATATATTACTGCTCTTTATTTTCTGGGAGCTTACCAGTATAAGTTCATTTTTTTTAATTGGGTTCAACAACACCAGCCCCGACTCCAGAAAAAGCGCTCTTACTGCACTTTCAGTAACGGGTCTAGGTGGTTTTTTCTTACTTGCGGGTCTGATTTTATTAGGAGATGTCGCCGGGACATACAATATTTCTGCACTAATCCATGCACGCGGCCTTATTGTAAATCACGGGCAATATCCACTCATTCTTACGCTGCTTTTCATCGGAGCTTTTACAAAATCTGCGCAATTTCCTTTTCATTTTTGGTTGCCGGGGGCTATGAAAGCGCCAACACCTGTATCTGCTTATTTGCATTCGGCTACGATGGTCAAAGCGGGAATATATTTACTTGCGCGGTTTAACCCCATCTTAGGTGGCACGAATGCCTGGAGCTACACGTTGATGATTGTAGGAGGTTTCACGATGCTGTATGCGGCCATACACGCGCTACTGCGCACCGATCTTAAAAGTATTCTGGCCTATTCGACTATTTCAGCGTTGGGTATTTTGACTTTTTTAATTGGCCTAGGCACCGCGGATGCTATCATCGCTGCCAGCGTATTTATTTTAGTACATGCGTTATATAAAGCATCGCTTTTTCTTATTACCGGTATAATTGATCACGCGGCACATACCCGTGATATATCTTTACTATCTGGCCTTCGAAAGGTATTACTACCAGTTGCCATTGCAGGCTTTTTAGCTGCATGCTCCAGCGCTGGGCTCCCTTTTACCTTTGGATTTATAGGCAAAGATTTAATCTACGAAGCTACGTTGCACGCGAACAGCTCCTGGAAATTAGGGTTAACCACGCTTGCGGTATTGACCAATATTTGCCTGGTTGCCGCTGGATTTATGGCTGGCATCAAACCATTTACAGGAAGTCTGCCCATTCACTATCAAACAATACGCCTCCCGTATATTTCAATGTGGCTGCCACCTCTTACGCTTGCTGTACTGGGTGTTTTATTTGGGCTTATGCCCGATACGGTTGGAAATCTTTTTGCAGAAAAAGCGGTGCTAGCGATGCTTGGAACTGAAACAAAGCTAAATTTAAAGATATGGCATGGCTTTAATACCGTTCTGTTGCTTAGCCTTTTGACCATAGTAACGGGAGCCGTCTTATACCGCTTTAATAAGCCAATAAAGGGAAAGACGCTCTGGCTATTAAAATTTAAAAACTTTTCACCGGAATTCATATTTAAAAAAATTACAGTTACCGTCTTTAAATTTTCGGAATGGTATACTCAAAAATTTCATAACGGATATTTAAGGTCCTATCATTTGCAGATTATTCTATTTGCCGAAGCACTGCTGGCTTATAAACTGTGGCTCAGCGGACCAATAGATATCAATTTTTATGGCTTAGCCATGCTTAGTGTTTATGAAGTGGCTATTGCCATTCTACTGATTGGGGCTCTTATTATAATACTCACGACACGAACCCGGCTAACCGCGGTTGTGTCTATGAGTGTTATTGGTTATTGTATTTGTTTAATGTTTGTTTTTTACAGCGCCCCTGACCTGGCTATGACGCAATTTACGATTGACACGCTCACTACCGTATTATTTGTATTAGTTCTATATAAATTACCTCCTTTTTTAAATCTCGGCACTAAAAAAGAACGGTATCGTGATATGGCTATAGCGTTGGGTTTTGGACTGATACTTTGTATGGTGGCGCTCCAAGTGCATCACGAACCTATCGAAACAGCTACCAGTGATTTTTACGGCGATTATGCCTACACTGAGGCTAAGGGAAAAAATGTGGTCAATGTGATCCTTGTTGACTTTCGAGGTATGGATACGCTTTTTGAAACCGTAGCGTTGAGCATCGCCGCTATTGGTGTTTATAATTTATTAAGGTTGAGATTAAAACCGACAGAAAAAGAGTAAAATGAGAAGTAGCATCTTACAGACAGCAACGCGGTATCTACTCCCTATATTGTTGTTGTTTTCGATCTTTCTTTTATTAAGGGGCCATTATTATCCCGGAGGAGGATTTGTGGGCGGACTCGTTGCTTCTATCGCATTTGTTTTGCACAGCTTTGCAAATGGCACGGACGCTACAATGAAACTGTTGGGCAGAAAGCCCTTATCGCTTATTCCAATAGGATTAGCGATTGCGACGTTGAGCGTTTTAATGCCCGTCATTTTTGGCCTACCGCCTATGACAGGTCTTTGGTTAAAAGGTAACTTTCCCATCGTCGGTTCAATAGGCACTGCGCTAACCTTTGACTTGGGAGTGTATCTTGTCGTAATAGGCGTAGTTTTAACCATTTTATTCACGATCTCCTTAACTGACGATTGATATGGAACTACTGCTAATTCTGGTGATAGGATTATTATACACTGGAGGTATATATTTTATACTCCGAAGAAGTCTGGTTAAACTTCTTTTGGGCATTATGTTATTGGGAAGTGCTACAAACATCCTGATATTTGTGCTGGGGGCTATAGTTAAGGCTAAACCTCCAATAATTGGATCCGCACAGCAAGTTTTGGACAAAACTTATGCAGATCCCGTTCCACAGGCTCTGATCCTAACAGCTATTGTAATCAGCTTTGCACTAACCTCCTTTGCTATTGTTTTATTAAAGCGCGTATACGCCCTTTTAGAAACAGATGATTTAGACAATTTAAACACGCCTGAGGAAGAAGATATATGAGTGGTAATTTAATTTTGGCTCCGGTTTTTATCCATCTGTTGATTGCCATCTTTCAGCTCATGGCCTGGCGTAAAACCGTTACTCAAAGGATATTATCTATTGGAGGCGCATTTATTGCGCTGCTATCAGCCATCATGCTATTTGCCCATGTATTCGCACAGGGAACCTTAACAATAAATGCTTCCAACTGGAAAGCTCCGTTCAGTATCGTTTTCGTTGCGGATCTTTTAGCGACGGTCATGGTGCTGCTAACTTCAATTGCGGGCTTCGCAGTGTCGCTATTTTCTGCAACCGGCCTGAGCCGGCAACGAATGCTTTATGGTTATTTTCCCATATTCCATTTTTTACTAATGGGGCTAAATGGTGCCTTCTTAACGGGTGATATTTTTAATTTATACGTTTGGTTTGAAGTGATCATTATAGCCTCATTCGTTTTAATGACGCTGGGTGGCAGAAGAAATCAATTGGAGGGAGCTTTAAAATATATGTCAATGAATATCCTGGCTTCCATGTTTTTTTTAACTGGTATTGGCATCCTTTACGGAATGACCGGATCATTAAATATGGCAGATCTTTCAATTAAGATGCACAATGTGCAGAACAGATCACTAGTAGGCATTACCTCTGTATTTTTCATCCTGGGCTTTGGCATTAAATCAGCCGTATTTCCTCTATACTTTTGGCTCCCCTCTTCCTATCACACGCCGCCATCGGCAGTAGCCGCAACCTTTGGAGGCTTGCTCACAAAAGTGGGCATTTATGCGATGCTTCGTGTCAATAGTCTCATATTCATTCCCGATGATTTCACTAAAAATCTGTTAATGGTCATAGCCGTACTCACCATTTTAACAGGGGCATTTGGATCGCTTAACAAAATGAATATACGCCAGCTCTTCTCTTATCTAATAGTTTGTCATATTGGTTTTATGGTAGGCGGTATCTCTATGTTCACCAAACTGGCACTGACCGGCACCATTTTTTATCTGATTCACGACATAATGGTTAAAACAAATCTATTTTTAATTTCAGGCTTTATCATGCAACTCCGCGGCATTATTACGATGGAAAAATTAGGAGGCCTTTATAAAGAATATCCAAAAGTATCCTTACTGGTTGCGATTGTTTTATTTTCCCTGGTTGGCATCCCGCCGCTTTCTGGTTTTTGGCCAAAAATATATTTATTTCAAGCAGCCTTTAATAATAGCAACTATTTTTTTATTGCGGCCCTGATACTGGGCAGCCTTGTCACTTTATATGTGGTTGCTAAAATGTGGTCTGAAATATTTTGGAAGCAAACACCGGATGGTGTTATTGAAGAAAATAAATTTGAGCCGCTGCCCGTTTTAAGGAAGTTACTTTTACTACTACCGATAGGGCTTTTAGCAGCAGCTTCCGTTTATATAGGATTAAACGCTGAAGCTGTTGTCCAGATTTCTGAAAGAATAGCGGCAGAATTGCTAGACACCAGTTCGTATATAAATGCTGTATTCAAAAATTAAAGAAAGTGTATGATCAAGAATTTTTTGCTAAATCTATTGTTATCTTTTCTTTGGGTAGCACTCACAGGATCGCTTTCATACAATGGATTTCTGATTGGCTTTATACTTGGCTTTTTTGTTTTATGGATCATGAATAGAAATGAGCAGGATCGGAAATATTTCTTCAGAGTACCTAAAGTATTCAGTTTCGCGTTTTACTTTTTATTTCAAATGCTTAAAGCGAATATTCAGGTAGCATATGATGTGATCACCCCAAAATATTTTTTCCGACCAGGTATTGTACGGTATCCTTTAACTGCGCAATCAGATTTTGAGATCAATGTTTTATCAACGCTTATCTCACTTACGCCGGGAACTCTTATACTTGATATTAGTGAAGATAAAAAAGCGCTTTATATCCACGCGATGTATCTTAAAACACCGGAAATTTTTGTTAAACAATTAAAAGAAGGCATCGAACGCCGATTATTAGAAATATTAAGATGACACTATCAACTTATTTTGACTTCGTAATTTTTCCGATCCTAACGGTTTCTGTGGTTCTTGTCTTTATTCGTTTATTTAAAGGACCGACAATAGTGGACCGAGTTATTGCGCTTGACCTGATCATCACCATTGGTATTGGCATTATTACCGTCTACAGTATCCAACAAAATCAAAAGATACTGCTCGATGTTGCTATTATATTGGCGCTAATCGCTTTCCTGGGAACCATTGCCTTTTCATATTATATAGAAAAACAAAAAGATGATTAACATTATACTGGGTACGCTCAGCACATTGGGAGCACTTTTTATATTATTTGCCTCCATTGGCATTTTAAGGATGCCGGATTTTTACCTGCGGCTTTCTGTAACGGTAAAAGCATCGAGCCTGGGAGTCGGCCTGTTGTTAATTTGCGCCGCTATCATGTTCCCGAATGATGCGTCGGTTACCACAAAAGCAATCGCCATAGTTTTCTTTTTAATCATAACGACACCAATAGCAGCGCACTTGATTGGCCGAACCGCTTACTTTATCGGTACCCGGTTATGGAAAGAGACCATAATTGATGAGCTTGAAGGAATGTATAACAAAGAGACGCACGAACTTGAAAGTGATCCCACTGAAGCTACTGACAAACCGGTTTCAAGATTTGACGATCAAATTGCAGACACAGAAGAAGAAACAGAATAGCCCCAAAATCACATTGGTAAGATTAGAACGCCAATGGCTTAAGTACAATAATCTGCTTGTTACGAGCAAATTAAAGCTAAATTTTCTTAACGCACCGCGATTAACGGCTTAGTTGTCACTACTGCTGACAGCAATTACTTTTGTGTACATTTTCGACCCATCTTTATCTACCTGTACCAGGCGCAGATAAATGGGTTCATCACCTGTAGGTATTTCCGCTCGACCTTTAGAACAACTCAAGGAAGCGATCACTAACAGTGAAGCTACGGCAATACTAGCCCTCCATTTTCTCGCTTTCCAACATGCTGCTGAAAAAACAGACAGCATAAGTAGGCCTGACAACGCCACACCTCCGGTCAAATCAATTGTAAAATGATACTGCAGCGGTGTATCGGAGTCGCCATTAGCTGCCTTGGACTTTACAGTGGCGATCGTTTCAAAGGCCACTCCATCCTTTGAAACCTGTACGTCAAAATGATCATTGTTTTTTTCTGAAACTGTCTGCCAGGAGATGGTCAGTTTATTATCAACTTTCTTTGCTGAGATGCCGTTAAAAATAACCGGTAGCGCCACAGCGCTTGTTCCCAAAGTAGTCCCTACAGATGTTGTACCAACTCCCGTGTCATCACCCGTCCAATTACCATTATTTGCAATTCGCGTTAACCAGGTAGCTTTATTTCCCTGGCTAACGGGTCCATTATAATAGACATTGTCGAACTGTTGTTCGGCAGTGCTAGTTCCAGAAGGGTTGGTTAATATGCCTACAGCGTTTAACCCGGCGGTTAAATTATTTTGGCTTCCGACTCCATTTGGCAATGTTGATTGAACCAAACTAAGCGTTATACTTGTTTGCCAGTAATTGGCATCGAGGTTGATATTTCCACTTGCATTTAAGCCAAAAATAAAATAAGGGTTGGTATCACTACCTCTATAAATCAATGCTTGCTCCCCGGAACTAACGATAGTATTTGTTACCGAATAACCGCTAACGGTAATCTGGCTTGTAAGGTTTGTGTTTTTAGTGATATTTACCAAGGCAGTTGCAGGCGTATTATCCGAACCACCTAAAACCAATGAAAAAATATCTCCGGCATCAATATTTTCTCCGGTTGTCCAAGTCACAACTCCGTCACCAGTCATGGACGTTGTAAATGCATTGGTCGCATTATCCCATCCCCTATCGGTGATTTTCAGTTCTGTCCCTGATGGAATATCGACAAGCGTAGCGAAAGTAATTTTGTCATTCACCCCATCGATACCTAATACGACCATATCTCCTGCATTGGGCTGAGCCAGAACTCTAATCGATAAAAGTGTGAAAGAAATTAATAGGCTAGCAATGGTCAACGTACTTTTTTTCATAGCTTTTTGTTTAGAAGGCCTTAAAGAAACGAAATCAACCTAAACCATCCAAATTAAAAATCAACAAACATATGGAAACCAATATCTAACATAAAAAAGCAGTATAAAGTCTATGGATTTTTCATTATAAAAAAATCACTCCATTATTTTGAAGTAGATTTATGGAGGCATTCCGGGGCAAATTAATGCTGATGTCGTTAGAGCAAGCTTATTAACACTAGCCTCACAAAGTTTTCGGATATGCTGACGTCTTTAATAGTACAGTCCCTTGATGATCTTGCCCACTACAAGGCGGCATTTTATTAATAAAAAACTATCAAATGGGAAAAGCTTTAACCACCATAATATTACTTGTACTATCGAATACGTTTATGACAATTGCATGGTATGGGCACTTAAAGTTTAAACAAATAAACCATCTCAGCAGTTTAAGCATGTTAAGTATTATCCTCTTAAGTTGGGGATTTGCTTTATTTGAATATATATTTCAGGTACCAGCAAATAGAATAGGATTTTCTGAAAATGGCGGACCTTTTAATTTATGGCAGCTGAAAGTCATTCAGGAAGTGATTACGCTTTCTGTCTTTTCAATTTTCATGTTGATTTTCTTTAAAGGCGAAACGTTCAAGCTTAATCATCTCATCGGATTTTTACTATTGATCGCCGCAGTATACTTTATCTTCAAAAAATAAGATACCATGAACATAATTTATAAAACCGTTGTCGCCTTATCCATTTTGTGTTCGGGTGCTGCAGAAAATTATTAGTGGCTTTTCTTCTCTAAGGAAAAGTATCTATAGTATTTAATTTAAAATTTATAATTATACCCCAATCTTATTACCTGCGTTTCATAATAATCATCGCTCGTATAATTGAAGCCAAATCCGTCTATGCTACGTTTGATGACCATTGTATTTAGCAAATCGGTTGCAATAAAGAAAATCTCGCCCTTACCTTTCTGAACGCTTTTCTTCAACCCTGCATCTATAGAAAATCTCGAAAATATTTTTCCTTGAGGTATGATATCAGGTGCTAAATAAACGGCCGTAAGTTGTGCATTCCACCCCTTTGCGAAACGGAAAGTATTGTTCAGTTTAAGATTGCCCGATATTGCCGATTGTTGTTCAGCTGAAAAAGTGTTAGGTTCAGGATAAAGGTTTTGCACCGTGAAAGCATCTATCTGGTTGCGGTAAAGATTTCCGTTGATATTAAAGGAGTAAACATCAGAAACTTTTTGATTCAAAATAGCTTCCAAGCCTGTATTATAGCTTTTTCCTGCATTTTGGAATATGGCATATATTAACGTGCTGCCCGGCGAGGTGCTTGAAATTCTCGTGATGGTGCCATCAGCAAAACGATGGTACAGTGCGGAATATACATAACCATTGTTCCAAGTGTTCTTATATCCCAGCTCAATAGAATTTGTAAACTGCGGACGCAAAGCAGGATTACCTACCTTGATAATTTCGGCGTCATCATATTTAGGGAAAATGCGGATGTCCACCTCATTCGGTCTGTCCACCCTGCGGTTATAGAACACTGAAAGTTTGTTGTTATCATTCAGCTTGTAAGCTAACCTCATATTAGGGAACGGCTGTGTATAGTTATAACCGTCGCTTTTATAAGTGCTATGGTTTGGATTAACATCGTACTGGATTTTGACGTACTCGATACGCAAGCCCAATTCTGCTTCCCATTTTTCATTTTCAAAAACGTAGTTTCCGTAAATGGCTGGTATCAATTCCTTATAGTTTGCCCAGCCTCCGGCATCCATATCCAAAACCGAATTGGCTCCAGGTCTGAACTCCATATTGGTAGGGATGCTTCGGTTTCTCAGTTTGATACCTGTTTCAATACGTCCGTACTTCAACGGCTTGATATAATCGATATTGAAGTCATACACCTGTTCATCAGATAATAATTTAAAAGCGTCAGTTCCTGTGGATGAGGGCAGGTAATTGTCGTAAAAATATTGCTCGTCTTCCCTGTGAAAAGTATAATTGAACCCAACATTCAGTAAATGTCCTGCTTCCTTAAACTTGTGCTGGTAGGCTGTCGTAGCCATTGCCGTAGTTTTAAGCTCATCCTCCAAGAACTGCCAAAGGCGCAAACGCTGGGAAACATCCCAGTTGAAAAAAGGCTGGTCGCCACGGTCAATGATTTTTTCGCTTCCGAACATTCCCGAAACGGTCCATGTGTTCTGGTCGTTGATGTTCCAATCAATTCCTGCTTTTGTGGTAAGGTAATTGGTATTCCTGTTTCGCTTCAATTGTGAATTGATTACCGTTCCATCATCATAATTTCTGGTTACGAATTCGTTTTTATTCAGGGTTTGCGTATATAAATTATCTGCCTGCAAAAAGATATTCAGTTTATCTTTTCTGTAATTAAGTGAAACAGATGGATTGATTTTTGGCGTGAACGTATATTGCGGTCTAATAGTCGGCAGGTTTTCTTTCCGTACCCAAAGTGAGCCTGTTCCGTAAGTCAAGCCTACTTTACCATTAAGCCCATCCTGTTTGTTCTTCTTCATTATGATATTTATGATACCCGCATTACCATTGGCATCATACTTTGAAGAAGGATTGTTGATAATCTCAATTTTATCAATGGCAGATGAGGGAATATTGTCAAGCCCCGTTTGGCTGCCAAAGCCGGTTAAAGCGGTCTGTTTACCGTCCATCAGCACCGTAACCTTTTCATTCCCACGCAACTGTACCTTACCGTCCTGTACCGTAACGCCAGGAAGGTTCTGCATACTCTGTAAAACCGAACCTCCGCTTTGGCTGATATTATCGGCAATTGAATAGGTTTTCTTATCCAGCTTGTTGCTCACATCACTTGCTTTTGCAGATATGGTCACACCGTCCAAAACCGTTGAGTGTTCTCCCAGCTCAATAACAGGAATATCCAAAAACGCCGATAGACTACCGACAAATAAAAATTCCTCCCTGTTCTCAAATCCCATAAAAGAAACTCCCAAACGATAGTTTCCGGGTTTGACATTGGCAATAGAAAACCTACCTTCATCATTAGTCACTGTTCCGGCTACAAAAGCATTGTCTTTTTCAGTTTTTACGACCACATTTACATAAGGAATGGCCGAATTATCCGCTTTGTTTTTTACGATACCGGAAATGGTAACGGACGACACCTGCGCATTGACTACTGAAACCGCCAGTATGGAAATGAGTACAAAAAATAACCTAATTTTATTCATCTTCTTAGACTTTAACCTCTTTCAAAAATTTACCTGTATTATCGAAAATAAGGTCTTTGCCTTCTACCTCTGCTTCGTAGGTTACAACCCCTTTATTGTCTGTAATTTTTGCTGCCTCTTTGATTTTTTGCCCCGGGTAGTGTTTTGCAACATAGACTTTGGCATTCGGCGGAAGTTCATCAATTTTTATTTCCACTTCGGTTTCAAGAATTTTTCCCGAAGCATCGATCAATGCCGAACAATCGGTTTCTCCCACTTCAAACCCCGCCTCGTAATTGGCTTTTTCTTTTTCCCATTTCAGTTCCTTCGCATTGGGGTAGCTTTTTTGAAAAGCCGATTTTACAACTACGGGAACTTCTTTTTGAGGAACCTTTTGCGCATTGGCGAGTGACACGCTTGCCACTGCTGCCAATAGAAATGCTAACTTTTTCATTTTTTAATTTTTTTGCTTGTTGACCACAAAATTCTATTGAGATTTCGAAGAAATTTAGAAGCACTCTATCTATCCAAACGATTTGTTGCTGTTCTCTTGTGCACTATGGCAATCATTATTGCCATTAGAAAAATGGAAACAAGTGAAGCGTTGAGCGTGCCAAGTGCAAGACCTCCTTTTTCACGTGGCTTTGTAAGGAAATCGCCAAATGTTGCCCCAAATGGTCTTGTGAAAACAAAGGCAATCCAAAACAGCAGGATATGATTGAGTTTGGTAAAATAATGCAGTAACACTACTATCAGGATAATGACACCTGTCATCATCGCTCCGTGCACGTAGCTCATTTCTAAGTTGTCGCTTAAAAAGTCTCCAAAAGCAGTTCCGAGGCTATTGGAAAACAATACCGCCAACCAAAATAACAGCTCTTTGTTTCTTTCAGAAATCGGATATACCTCTAAGGTTTTATACTTGTTGTACCAAACCATTAGCGTACCCGTAAGGCAAGCGGCTAACAATATGCTACCCCATAGATATCCGAGGTGTAAAGACCTGTCTACAAAATCGGAAATCTCTGTACCCAATGTGGTCGTACCGATGATGACCAACCAGTATTTTACAGGCTTGTATTCTTTGGCACTGATTTGTATCAACAGGGCAATGATAAAAACGACAAGAGTAATCGCTATACCTATAACATAACCGTAGTTGAGCGTCATCGAAATAAAATCGCCCAAAGTTTCTCCAAGGGTCGTAGCGACCACCTTCATTAACCAGAACAAGAGGGTAATAGAGGCAACTTTATTTAACTGCTTCATCTTTTTTCAGACAAAGCTATTTTTTAATTTAGTAGAAATTTAGAAACAGGCAGGTTAAAGGAATATGTAGCGTGCTAATACTTAAAATGATTTTCCTGAAGTTTTGAGCGGCGGGTAAGAAACATTAAAAAGGTTATTGCTGCACACATTACAAATACGAACGCGCCTAAGCCTACATTTTTTACGTGCGCTTCATATCCTTTTTCGATTACGGCTTTGAGTATACCTATTTCATTTTTAAATCCCGTACTCCATTGCCCAAAATTCCACGCGGAATGAAGCCCCAAAGGTAAAGCCAGACCTTTTGTTCTTAAAGCTGCCAAACCAAATAATAATCCACCCAAGCCAGAGCCAATAATAGCCATGCCCCAGTTCATGCCGGACGCTATATGTTCAAAAATAAATAACACAACCATAATGGATAGGGCTGCAACAGAACCAAATGCCTTGTCTAAAGCTCTTAAAGGGTAGGATCGAAAAACCAATTCTTCCCGTAGCGCAATAAACAAATAGAGTGTAGCATTTGCTATGATTGCTCCAATGTTAATTTCCGGATTTATAGCGACCTTTAAATATTGATGTGCAAATAAGGTTGTAATGAGCATTTGCAGCACCGCCATTAAAAAACCGATCAGGAACCCCATTGAAAACCTCTTCAGACTATACCTTCCAATCATAATTCCTGCCTGGTCCAGCCTGAACCTCTCCCATTTCGCAAATGAGATAACCAGTGCAAGAGTGAGTAGCGACGAAAGCACAGCTGTGTATATGTCTTGATATTCTTTGGGAAAGCGTTTTGTTAAACCTGAAACAGTAATCAGGATAATCACACTTAATAGATAGAAAAACAGAACACGTAAGCAGGTCTTTATGCTCTTTCGCTTAAAGCTTATAATCGTGATGCCCATGAGTTTTAAATTAGATTACCAAATCTGTCAAAGTAAATAAGAAGCAAGGTGATCGTATCAAAAATGGCGTGAGATATGATAGGTATCCAAAGATTATTATCAAATTTTGTGTAGAGAATGCCCCAAAACAACCCTCCAAGAGCGGCCGCAGCTATCCCGAACACATCCTGCTGCGAATGATATAGGCCAAACAAAATGCTGGTTGCAATGACGCTCCAAAGGACAGGAGCACCTTTGAAAAACCTCTTCCTCAATATATTCTGAATGTAGCCCCGGAAAACAACTTCTTCATAGAACCCACCTATGAGCCACGCAGCAGTAATAATCATTAACAGGTTTAAAATATTGCCCTTGATGAAATCATACTCTGTATAGTCAGGCACAACAAATAAGTGCTTTATCACTGGAATATAGATGAATTGCATAAATCCTATCCATAGTAAAGCCGAAGCCATCCCGATGAGAACTGCTTTTGCAGTAAGCGCATTTTTGCTCAACCCGATGCTGCGAAATGTTTTGCCATCATTGCGTAAAAGAAACCAAATAACAAGAAAGCAAACAATAGCATACGAATAAAAGGGTAACGGTACAAAGTGCGGGAATGCGATGAGAAACGCTATTGCCCCAACATCCCGAACTGTTCGTTGTACTATTTTTATCATTGCCTGATCGCAATGTTTAAATAAATTTTAGTAAAATTTTAGATCGACAAGGTACACAATAATCTTTAATGAGTCATTTTCATCTTTCCACTTTTAAACCGCTCACTAGCGGTTTGGTAATAGGCGATGGCTTCCGATGTCTCCACTTTATTGGGATTCTTGATTTCGGACAGAGCTTTATCTTTTTCAGACACTTTAAACTGCTGTACCATTTTACGGTCGTTCATTTGGGTAAAAGTATTTCCTTTTAACAAACCAAGTGTACGGTAATTGGCAATAAAAGCGCGCTCCTTTCCGCGCCCCGTTTGGTTAATATCCTCCCCGTACAGCACTGTATTGTAACTCCAATTCAAATATCCAAATACTGTCGGCATCAAATCAATTTGTGATACTAGTCTGTTTATCTTTTGCGGCTTACAGGGGAGGTTGTAAATTATCGCCGGAATATGGTGCTTATCTATATTAATTTCCCATTTACCTGCACTACTCGCGCAATGATCGGCTACGATTACAAAAACGGTATTCTTGAACCAGGTTTTTTTTTGAGCTTCAGCAATGAATTTTCCCAACGCATAGTCAGTATATTTTACAGCAGCATTTCTGTTTCCCTTCGGAAGGTTGATGGCTCCATCGGGAAATGTGTAAGGTTTGTGGTTAGAAGTGGTCATTACAAATTCAAAAAACGGCCGACGCTCTTCAAAACCTTTGTCGGCGTATTTTATCGATTGCCTGTAAAGATCCTCGTCACATACGCCCCAGGCATTTTCAAAATGCACTTCGTTGTCGGGAATGTTGTACCTGTGTGTGCCAATTGGATCGGATAAAGGATTTCCCCTATCCCGGTCGACAATGTCAAAGCCCTGTCCAGCGAAAAAGTTATTCATGTTATCAAAATAACCATCACCACCGTAAATGAAATAGGAATGATAACCTTTCTGTTTAAGTATCGTTGCTATAGAAAAAATATGGTCGTTGTGAGGCCTTCTCACAATACTGTTACCTGGCGTTGGTGGAACACAAAGGGTAAGCGCCTCCATTCCTCTTACGGTTCTCGTTCCGGTCGCATAAAGATTAGTAAAGAAAATGCTTTTGTTAGTAAGGCTGTCATAGTAAGGTGTAAGGTTGTCTTTATTGCCAAACGCTTTCAGAAAATCTCCACTAAAGCTTTCTATTGCTACCAGGATGATATTAGGCCTTATCTCATCTGCACCTTTTGTTATCCGGCTGATATTGTACCATTGTGCGGAAGCATACCGCTGATTTTCTTGTAATAGCATTTTCTTCAATATGGTATAGGCTTCCTCATCTTTTAGCTTAGGGTAGAACATATCGTAATCCAGTTCGTTAGACCTAAATGCAGCAAAGAATGAAAACACGCCGTTTTTGCCCAATTCGTTTACTACTAAATTATTACTGAAATCAGCCTGTTTGTTTTTCATTGTGCGCAATAGCATCAACGAAACTGTTAACATCGGAATCACGTAAACTGCCCTAACGCGGATAGGTCGCTTGTCTGAAAACGTATTTTTCAAAATGCCTGTCTTATTTAGCAAAACAAAGGCACCAATTACTAAACCGATTAGAACTGCAATGATTAATGGCAACGGATAAGATTCGTTGATATTGGAGATAACTTCGTAGGTATATATTAGGTAGTCAACGGCTATAAAATTGAACCTCACTCCAAACTCATCCCAAAACGGAAATTCCGCAATCCAGCTGAAAAAAATAAGAAGTAGAATTACAGAAACATAGAAGTAGGTAATAATCCTATCCGCCCATGTGCCAATCCACCTTTTAGGAAAAAGCAAAAGATAAATGGTATATAGTAAAAGAAATGACAGCCCGGTTGTGATATCAAACCCAAAGCCTGTAAAGAATGCCCTGACAATGTAAATAAAATTGAAGTCAAGATCTTTTGCCGCCCAAATAAGAAAAATAATTCTTGTGGTAAATGAGATTACAATATATAATCCCAAAAGAGCAAACCAAATAGCAAATCGGCCGTTTAGAGGCCTGCTAAATATTTCCGGCAATTTCTTCCAACTTCTCATTTTTTTGCGTTATAAGCAGTAAAATACGGGAAGGATTTAGAAGAAATTTAGAATTTGAAGGGGGCGCGATGTTTTGTTAAGAGCTGAGAATATGGAACGGTTATTTGGATCTAAAAACTACTAAAAAAATATGCATCCCATTTTCAAAGTTGTATGCTACCTGCCATTGGTGAAGCTTACATATTTCCTGAACGATAGATAGGCCTAATCCGTTCCCGCTAGAATCGGCAGATATTTTTGAAAATCTTTTAAATAGCAAATTCTGGTCAAGTGCATTTTTCCCCGAATTGATAATTTTAAAGTCTGAATTGGATAATACAATTTTTATGATACCCCCTTCGGATGTATGGCGAATGGCGTTAATTAAAAGGTTATTGATGAGTACTTCAGTTAGCCCACTATTGCCTTTTACTGCAACCTCAGGTTGAATATCGAAACAAACATCCAGCTTTTTTTCTTTAAAATATTCTTGAAGCCCATCGATACTTAGCAAGAGCAAAGTGTCAAACCTGATAAACCCTGTACTATCAAATTGATTGTTTTCAATCTTCGCAAGCAATAAAAGATTTTTATTAATGCGCGAGCCTCTTGTTAAGGCCTTGTTCATCTCTTCCGCTATATGGTATTGCCTTTCAGTCAGGTCATTACTTTGCAGCAATATATCCAACTTGCTTTTTAGAACAGCTAAAGGTGTTTGCAGTTCGTGTGAAGCGTTTTCAGTAAATTCTCTTTGACTTTTAAAAGTAGCAATGCTATGCTGAAGCAGCTTGTCAAGGGTTGCGTTTAGTTCGGCAAACTCAAGGGTATCGGTTTTCTGAAATTTTATTACCTGTTGACTACTTAATTGAAATAACTTTAGTTTCTGCAAAGTGTCCTGAAACGGATGCCATAAGCTTTTAGAAAGTCGCCTGTTCAAAATCCAAAAGCCAACCACTAAAATTAGAAAAAACAACAGGGTAACCATCGCAATATAAGCAACGGTTTCTTCCGTTTCCTCTACATTGGTTTCAACAGTCAGTTTATAATTTCTGTCATTAATTCTTATGTTAGTTTTAAGCACCCGGAAACGGTCAATGCCGTCAAAATCTTTATAAGGAATATCGGATGGCCAACGTTTGTTTGTATCGCGAAAGCGATTACCCATATTTCTGGAAGTATATCTGTTTTTCTTTCTTATGGTGTACCTTTCAGCCTTTTGCAATGGCTGATTAATATGTTGTATGTTACTCAGCGGTTGTATTTCATTCCAAAACTTAATACTTTCAGCTATTTTTTCGCTACTAATATGCTGATCGTTAAATTCGTTTTCTATCCTTTGCGCAATTAGCTCATTATTTTCATCGAGCTCTTTTAGCCAAATCCAATCCACCAGCAGAAAGTATGACGGAACGCTCAATGCAAATACAACAAATGCAAAGATGGTAAGTTGTCTGAGCGACTTTTGAAGTAGATTTTTCATCCTTTCCATTTATAGCCTGTACCGTAAACGGTTTTTAGATAGGGTTCACATCCCGCCTCACTTAGCTTTTTTTTCAAATTTTTAACATGGGCGTAGACAAAATCGTGATTATCGAGCATATCAGCAAAGTCTCCTGAAAGATGCTCTGCCAAGGTACTTTTCGACAATACGCGGTTTTTATTGCCGATGAAATAAATCAGCAAATCGAATTCTTTTTTCGTAAGTGCAACGGGATTACTGTTCACGACAACCGTTTTTGCCAAAAGATCTATTTCGAGTTCGTCTTGTTTGATCTTATTAGCGTTGTTAAACTGCTTTCTTCGGATAAGCGAAAAGATTCGGGCAGTGAGTTCCGACAAATGGAAGGGTTTGGTAAGGTAGTCATCTGCCCCGAGCTGTAGGCCTTTTATTTTATCATCAATGGAGTTTTTTGCTGAAATGATAATGACGCCATCTTGCTTATTTTCATTTGTCAGCTCTTCCAAAAGTTTCAACCCATTCCCGTCGGGTAATGTGATATCTAATAATATGCAATCATAATTGAATATACCTATCTTCTTCATCGCTTCTTTGTGAGTGGAAGCGACTTCACACAAATAGTTTTCTTCTGAAAGATATTCGACAATGCTTTTTGAGAGTTCTTTTTCATCTTCTATTATCAGGACTTTCATATAGTCATTTCTTTATTAACAAAGGTAAAGTTCAACTTCGAAGAAATTCTGAACACAAAAATTCAAGATGTAAGAGAAAAAATTTTGTCGAACCCTTGCGTACATCCAAAAATTCACGGACATTTTTGAAACAAAAGTGAAAATTTTCTCGACGCGTATTGATTAGTGCTGCACCCAAGTTAAAATGTAGTAGGACTCTTACTTGCTTCCAATTACAACTGAATTAAGAGGCTGTCCCGGCCAAACGCGTTATATCAGCGCCATAGATTAATATAAATTTTATTGATAATTAACTTGACTTCTTTAAAAGTATGCTATGATAAAAAAAGATGATTTAATAACAATGAGAGCCATTTCCATTTGTTTCAAACCTTTTCTTAAACCTGAAGAAGCTTTAATTTATTGTAATTTAGGAAGAACCCAGTTTGCTAAGAAATGTGAGGAACATCTCATTTTCAAAACTCAAAGCGGATATTTTAGAAAAGATGATTTGGATAAAATGCTTGAGGGGTAGTTTTAGAATCGGCCGTTCGATTTAAAACCTGAATTTCATATTGATGGAGGTTAGGTTAAGATCTTAATCGAGTTGCTAGTAATAAATTAAAGAATTGGTTAGCATTAAGGCAATTTGGTAATAATTATAATGCCATTTGCTTTAAACTCTTTTTAAGGCAGAAATTTGATGCGCAAACAGATTGTAACGTGTTTGAGATAGCCAAAAACATTAATGGTTCATACCAAAGAGGGCACTTTGAATAATGGCAACATACAATCTTCCCTCAAACAATATTAAATAAAGGCGATGAAAATACATCGCCTTTTAACTGTATGGTGCTACCTTATACTTCTAAATAATAGGGAAGATTTTTAGGAGTAGGCAATTGAGAAATAGTCGCTTCTGCGTTTTTCGGACGATGTCGCTTGTAAATTTTACGAACCTGTTCCGTTGTTGTGTGTCCTAATAATGAGGCGACGGTTGCATCATCGACCAGTTTATCCTGCAACAAAATTGAAAAAGTAAGACGGGCACTCGATGGACGTATATGTTTTTTTATAGAGGTCCTGGCTACCCACTTATCCATCACTACGCCCACGGTTCGTCGGGAAGGAAGCCGAAACATAAACTTGTCGCACGCTTCAAAATAGGTCAGGAAATGCATCTTCTTTACAATAGCCAGAGCAACTGGATGTAAAGTTAGTACAACCGGCCGACCGGTCTTTTGCTGAATAATTCTTGTCGTCACTTTATTATCCTGAATATCTGACCACTTTATCATTTCAATATCCACCCATCGTAGTCCGGTATAGCATGCAAACATAAACGCCAATTGAACCTGCTCGTTTGGACATGGGGTATCCATAAGCTCCAGGTATTCCTCAGCTTCCAAAAAATCCTTAAGTTGTGTTGAAGGGTTTCTTTTTGAAAAGACCTTTTCCGCCGGACTTACCCGAAAATATCGATCTGATGTAGCAGCCTGCAACACGCGTCTAAACTCAGAAAAATAATCTGCTGGAGTCTCACCATTGAAGTGATCGAGGAGATACCTTCGAAAACTGATACATAGATTTTCTGTAATGGCAGAAGGATGAACAATATCCTTGCCCACAAAATCCTTAAAATGTTTCAAAGCCCCCTGGAGATGGCGGTTGCCGGGTCGCTTATGCTTTTTTACATAGTCGGTAAAATACTCATAAAAGTTTTCTTTGAATTTATGGGTAGGCATAAATGGTGTACCTATGGCCTGCTTTTCAATAATGGCTTCGGATGCTTTTACTTTAAGCAATGCAAGCGCTTCTTTATTGTGTCTTTTTTCTTCGGGGCTTTGAGGTTTTACATAAACGAAGATCCCGGTACTCGGACGCTGCCCGCGCCCCCGTCCAAAATCATAATAAAAAGTAATCTTCTCACCGTTTTTACTTAATCTTTTCAAAAAATTCATGGCTGCACGTTTTTAAAGGTGAAACAATGTGACAGCAATGTCTGTGCCGCCAGTTTTTGAAATACATACTTGCAGTCCCGGTGGAGTAACGTTAAACATACTACCGGAAAATTGTGGTAAAAACAGAGCAAAATGCTCACATTTAAAATATTGCAAAATCTTTCAAACCCAGTGCTGTATTGACATTCAGACAGGCTTGTACGGTCGTAAAGTCCTGCTAAATGGTGTGTCAGAAATTTGAGGGCTGCGTGTCGTAGCGTGTGTCTAAAATTACTGTGCCGGTGTTGATCTTGTTGCGTGCCGACGGCTGCGTGTGTCAGATTTTTGATTTTTTTTGTCTGGATTGCAGACGGGGGTTGGATTACCGAAAATTTTTTCAAAAATTTGGGGTCTGTAGGCCCGTGTGTCATTTTGCCCATTTTCATGTGTCTTTTTTGTGTCAAAAAATGTGGGAGAAAGCGTAAAAAACTGACACAAATCTGACACGAGCAAAATCAAAAAGCCTTGTAAATCAATTGATTACAAGGCTTTTTTTGTGCCCCAGGCGGGACTTGAACCCGCACGGACATTGCTGCCCACAGGATTTTAAGTCCTGCGTGTCTACCAATTCCACCACCAGGGCTGACGGAACTCGTCAAAAAAAATCCTCTCTGAAGAGAGGATTTTTTAGAGCGGAAGACCGGGCTCGAACCGGCCACCCCGACCTTGGCAAGGTCGTGCTCTACCAAATGAGCTACTTCCGCTTTAAAGAACTTTTTTTGAAAACCTTTCGTCCGAAAGGGGATGCAAAAATAAGGGGATTTGATTGTACGTCAAAATAATTTTTAAAAAATTATTTGTATTTCGGAGTGTATAGAGAACTTTCCTGAATCTGAACCTGCGGCTTCTCAAACTTCTTGGTATAAAGACGGTAACAACCGCCCCAGGTCATCAAAAAGAAACATGCAATACTTAAATAAAATATATAAGCAGACGCCCTTACCCAGCTTTGGCCAAAATCTTTCTTCTCGTAATTTTTTAAACTTTCCTGGTATTCCTGTTCTTTTATTTTTTCTACATCAAGTGGTTCCATGTCATAAAATTGTCCTGCAAAAATAAAGGAAACGGGTTTAATTAAAGATACTTATCGTTTCATTTTTTTGAACCATTCTCTTCTACAATCTCCGACCATTTTGTTTTCCCTTTTACAAAATGCTCCCATGCAATATTCTTTTGTAAGTAACCCTGCAACGACGCCGATTTCTTTTTTGGGAATACACTTTTTTTGCGATCCCAAACCATCCATTTCATAAACGATAAATGGGCGCTGAACACGGCTACAAAATAACCCCCATCACCTTTGAACAAACTTTTGACTGCCGACACAAAATCCAGCAAAGCCCTTATCATTAAAACATACGGACGCCGTATGCCCCGCATGTTTTTATAGATCATTATATTATTGTTCCTGAAATTCAGGTAAGTCTTTAAAGAATTTCCCTTGGGCAACGTGCCTCCTCCCACATGATATACAACCGAAGCAGGACAACTATAAATTTGATATCCCAACAACTGTATCCGCCAGCAGAGATCAATTTCTTCCTGGTGTGCAAAAAAGTAATTATCAAATCCACCGGCCTCATGAAAAACCGCCGACCTGATAAAAAGGGCGGCGCCCGTAGCCCAAAACACAGGCACTTCCTCATCGTATTGACCGGTATCTTTTTCCGACACATCAAAAACCCTTCCCCGCGCAAAGGGATAACCGAAATGATCGATCCATCCCCCTGCCGCACCCGCATATTCAAAATATTCGGACTGGCCGTAGGATAATACTTTGGGCTGGCAGGCGGCGATCTCCAAATTCTTCTCCAACAACGCCACCATCGGTTCTATCCAGTTTGGTCTTACCTGAACATCCGAATTGAGTAATAGGTAGTAATCTGCTTGCACCTGCCGCAAGGCTAAATTATAACCAGTGGCAAATCCGTAGTTTTTATCCAGGCGTATGATGTCAATATCGGGATAGCGATCCTTTAAAAATAAAACAGAATCATCGGTCGATCCGTTGTCAGCTACTATGATGCTGTAGTTTGCATAGGTGGACAACACCAGGTAAGGCAAAAAGTCCTCGAGGTATCGCCTACCGTTCCAGTTTAAAATCACTATAGCTACTGAAGAATGCATCATTCTAAAACCGCAAAAATAGGAATATGCCCTCTTGCAGCCTTTATATTCCTTTAGCGTTCAGCGTTTTTCTTTTATAAAAAGATGATACAACTGAATGACGGCAATCACTGCATTGCTAATGATAATGGGCCATTTCAGCCCCAGCATCACACCATAAATGATAAAAATAATGCAGGCAAAGAAATTTAAAATGCGAACCTTGGTCATTTGGCGCGGCAAAAAGGAAACAACCAATAGTAAGGTTGCCGAATAACCCACGATATCCACAATTTCTAACATATAAAATCTTTTGAAGGTCAATTTGAAGCGGTTTGCTAATTTTGGCGCAACGTTTGCGTCGTAAAAGCAATCTACAAAATACTAATTTAAAATTATTAAGACCGGCGCGATTAAAGTAGCGTTGAAGACGCGCTACCAAAGCCAGGCAAATAGTAAATGTCGAGATGAAACGTTTCTTATAATTTTTTGGTTTTTCAAAAGGAATTAAAATTTTATACCTGATAAGTTTCATGCGACTCCTAAAAACATAAAAAGATATCGGATGAAAAGCCTATTCACAGCAGTATTTATTTTCTTCGCGTTCGGATTATCGGCGCAAAGCGTGTCGACCGTTAAAGTGTATAAAGATCCGCGGATTGAAATTTTATTAAAAAAGCAGGCTGAAGCGAATGACCTTTCTACCCGGAACACCGCGAAACGCCGCACAGCTAAAGGTTACAGGCTCCTTGTTATCAGCAGCAACAACCGGGCAGAAGCTATTGCGGCCCGCACCAAGATATTATCTAATTTTCCCGAACTGAAAGCTTATATGTGGTACCAGGCGCCTTACTACAAAGTGAAGGCAGGTAATTTTACCTCGCGCAACGACGCGCAATCTTATCAAAAAAGACTTTCTTCTATGTTTCCCGGCAGCATTTTTATTATGAATGATGTGGTGGAAGTAAAACCGGAAGATCTTGATTCGCTCGATTAATGCTGTTCGACATCCAGCTGTTACCCGGTTTCTCCTGATTGGATCCGGCGGCGGATTAAAATTTTCAGTAGGTTTGTCTGATGGTTGAGAAAATACGATCGTTGGCGAAAAAATACGCACCTGAATTTATAGCAGTAAGACGCCATTTGCATGCGCATCCGGAATTGAGCTACCAGGAATTTCAAACTTCGGTATTTGTACAGCGCCATTTGGCGGCGCTTGGTATTCCCTTTGAAATAAAGGCCGAAACCGGCGTTGTGGGCCTCATCCAAGGCCATCATCCTCATAAAAAAACAATCGCTTTAAGAGCCGATATGGATGCGCTTCCGATCGTGGAAGCCAATGATGTTCCCTATAAATCAACCAAAGAAGGCGTGATGCATGCCTGTGGGCATGATGTGCATACCAGTTGCCTGCTGGGTGCGGCCAAAATTCTCAACGAACTCAAAAGCGAATGGGAAGGGACTATAAAATTGATCTTTCAGCCGGGCGAGGAAAAAAACCCCGGCGGCGCAAGCTTGTTGATCGAAGAAGGGGTGTTGACCAATCCAAGGCCCGATGCGATTTTTGGATTGCATGTGCATCCCGCGTTGCCAACGGGGCAGGTCAGTTTCCGCCCGGGCAAAATCATGGCCAGCGCTGACGAGTTGTATTTTACCATCAGGGGCAAGGGCGGTCACGCTGCTGCCCCCCAATCCTGTATCGACCCTATTGTCATTGCATCTCACCTGGTGATCGCGCTGCAACAGGTGATTAGCCGCCGAAAAAATCCTTTAGACCCGTCGGTACTTTCTATCACGGCTATCAGCGGAGGATCTACTACCAACGTCATTCCGGGTGAAGTGAAGCTGATGGGGACCTTCAGAGCTATGGACGAAACCTGGAGATTTGAAGCGCATGAAATCATCAAAACCATTTCTCAAAACCTGGTAAGCTCCATGGGCGGCGACCTGGATTTACATATAGACGTAGGTTACCCCAATGTCTTTAATAACGAAGCACTGACGGCATTAGCCACTGAAAACGCGATTCGCTACATGGGAACCGACTTTGTAAAAGAAACAGAAATTCGTATGGGCGCGGAGGATTTTGGATATTACACCCAGGAAATTCCCGGTTGTTTTTATCGGCTCGGCGTGATGCAGGATCCGCAAAATATCCGGAATGTGCATACGCCTGATTTCGATATTGACGAGGCCGCAATTGAAACCGGCATGGGCATGATGGCCTGGCTGGGCGCTTCGGTTGAGTTTGATTAGGTGATTAAAATAATAAAAATGAAATTGTTCCAATTTTTCCTGATACTTGCGCTATCCCTGACATTAGCTTCCTGTTGCCATTGCAGTAAACCGCAGAAAACCCCGGCAGCTAAAGACGCGTTGCCCGATCGGAATACAAGAGATCCGAAAATAAAAGATAACCCGCCTTCGATGGAGCTACGCGATTCTTCGCTAGAAAATCGCTAGTGGATGCCAGGTGTTCTAACCATGTCAAAAATTTTGGTCGGCTCGCCGATGGCGTCAACGCCGAGCGAGGAAGAACGATATACAGAACGCGCTACCGAAGACGTGGCCGGTTGATAGCCGCTGTTACCAGTAATACGCCTGATAGCAGCCAGAAAAGCCGCTTCGGAAGGATTTCCCAAATCGTATTTTATATCATCGTTGGCTGTAGTGTGAGTCGCCATTCCGTCGTAATAACCGCCCTCATTATTTTTATTTTTAGATTCGAAATTGGACATATAAATGCTATACTTTCCTAAACGAATCTCAAAGAATCCGATGGGTTTACCATACGTAAAATTGGGATTGTCACTGGCAGAAAACGGTGCATTGATTAAATGTACATCATTGAAATACGGCTTAACGCTATTAATCAACAATTCGCTAGCAGATGCTGTATTGCTGCTCACGATAAAATAAACAGTAGTTATATTTCCGCTGCTGTTAAAATTTCCTTCTTTTGAAATTTTTTCCGTGTTTGCTGCTTCAGAATAATCAATGTCGAAATAACTGTAAGATTGTTTAACATTATTAAGATAAACAGGTTGCTGGCTCAGAAGCGTAGCCTGCTTGTTCTGCATCGTGGCATTATAAATTTCTTTAAATAATACGCCTCCGTTAGCGCTTGTCGGTAAAATCGCATTTGCAAAATAAGCTGCCGAGCTTACGTAACCACCGCCATTGTATCGCAAATCAACCACTAAGTCTGTGGCGTTATCGAATTTATTAAAAGCAGCTTCCAGGGCAGGTTCAGTATTTGTTCCCACAGTAAAAGATTTGTATGCGACATAGGCAATCTTTTTTGCGCCGACTGTTATAAGTGTATCTTTATAAACCGGATTAAACGTGTAGACGGCTTTAGTAAAAGACCGGTCTGTTTCGACTTTGCTCGCCGGATCAAAAACAGATAATACCAAACTATTTCCATTTATAGCATTGCTGATTTGGTTGAGGTCGGTGGGATAGGCATATTTGTTACCATTGAACTTTGAAATTAAATCGCCTCGCCTAACGCCCGCATCCCACGCTGGCGAGCCTTTTGTAACAATGCGCACCAAAGCGATAACACTATCCTGAGGCGCCGTAGGCATTTCCCTCGGCGTTCCGCGCAAATAAGAAACGCGCGCAAACCCAATGGTAAACCCAAGTTCATTTTCTTTCCCATCCAAGGTCATCTTAAGTTGCCTGACCTGATGCTGATTTGAAATAACGCTGGTTGCACCACCTCCATAAAGGTCAGAGGTTAAGGCCAGATAAGAGTATTTGCTATCCGTGATCGTCGCGCCGTTAACGGTATAAGTGTAGGGCTCAAACGAGTTGGTTGATGTAATTGCCAGCAGTTCATTTTCCAGCCCCTGCATAGTATCAGGCCTTACAAAGCTTAACGGTTTGAATACTGAACTATCCGGGATAAGCGTATTCCAGTAATAAATTTGCCTTGCATATTTATATAAGGAATCAGCGAGCAATTCCTGGTAAGTTTTTACAACCGGCGCCGGCGGTTCCGGTTCCGGTTCAGGCTCAGGTTTGATATCTACATTATCTGTAGGGTCGCAGGAAATCATCATAAAAAGCAAAGACAACAATGCCAGACCCCATTTTTTGGTTAACATATACGGATTTTATTTTAAAGGTACATCATTCCCCCATCAGTTTTCATAAATACTTAGCGGCTTCGTTATCATCTTTCTGTAAAAAAATATACAAAAGCTTACTTTAGCGCAACTATATCCGATATATGATCGACAAGAAAGAAATTTTAGAGCGTGTCCGTTCCGGAAAAAAGCCAAAAATTTTGGTGATTGGCGACATCATGGCCGATCGCTATGTTTGGGGATCCGCCAGCCGCATTTCTCCTGAAGCGCCGGTTCCGGTAGTGGCTGTTAAAAACGAAACTATCACCCTAGGCGGAGCAGCCAACGTAGCGCAAAATCTATCCAAACTGCATGCAAATGTATCGCTAAGCGGCGTTACGGGCAAGGATGCGATGCAACCGGTCATTCTGAAACAACTCAAAAAAGAAAAAATAGACACCCGCGCCATCATCGAAGACAGTACCAGGCCCAGCACCTTGAAAACCCGCATCATGGCGGGCACCCATCAATTGCTGCGTGTGGACCGGGAGACCAACGCGGAGATTAATGAGGACATTCAGCAGCGCCTCCTCTCCCGCCTCCAAGCGCAAATTCAAGCAGCTGACATTGTACTGCTTTCTGATTATAATAAAGGATTGCTCACGAAAAATGTTACCGCCGAAATCATTGAGCGCTGTAAAGGCGCCGGCAAAAAACTGATCGTGGATCCCAAAGGCCTTCACTATGAAAAATATAAAGGGGCGTGGATGATCAAACCCAACAAAAGGGAATTGGCCGAAGCTACTGTTAGCGAGCAAATCACCACAGAAGAGGTGTTGATTGCTGCCGCAAAAAGATTGCTCTCCAAAACAAAAGCGCAGCACCTGGTTGTAACCAGGTCTGAAGAAGGCATTTCCCTGATTTCAAAAAAATCGGCGCACCATTTTGCCGTAAAGGCAAAAGAAGTTTTTGATGTAACGGGCGCGGGAGATACGGTGTTTGCAACGCTGGGCTATTTTGTAGCGCTGGGCTTCGAACTGAAGACGGCCTGCGAACTTGCCAACTATGCCGCCGCCATTGCTGTCAGCCGCGTAGGCAGCGTAGCTGTTACTTTAGATGAAATTTTATCCTTAATGGACGCTCATGAATCCTGATATAGAAAAACAAGTACGCGCCAAAATCATATCGCTTGCTGATGCGGTCGAGCGGCGGAATCGGTGGAAGCAAGACCAAAGCAAAGTGGTGTTTACCAACGGTGTTTTCGATATTTTACACGCCGGCCATATACAATCATTGATGAACGCCCGCGCTCACGGCGACCGGCTGATCGTTGGCTTGAACGCCGACGCATCTGTGAAAAGATTAAAAGGGCCGCATCGGCCTGTCGTTCAGGAAAACGACCGCGCCCTGCTTTTAGCGGCTCTATCTTTTGTCGATATGATTATTCTTTTTGAAGAAGATACGCCGCTGCGCCTTATTCAAACTTTGTTGCCTGATGTGCTTGTAAAATCAGCCGATTACACCATTGAAAACATTGTGGGCGCCAAAGAGGTTTTGGCTGATGGAGGCGAGGTGAAAATTATGCCTTTTGTTGACGGACTTTCGACGACCCATATCGTGGCTAAAATAAAGGAGCATTTATAATTAACCACCCATAAATCCCCATTTTGATTCGCCCTGAAAAAATATTGGTCATACGTTTTAGTTCCTTAGGCGACGTGATTTATACCACGCCGGTTGTCCGTTGTATCAAACAGCAGCTGCCGGATACGGAGGTTCATTTTATTACCAAACCGCAGTTTAAATATATCTATGAAGGAAACCCCTACATTGATAAACTGCTGTTGCTGCGGCCCTCGCTGAATGAAACGATAAAGGAGATCAAAAAGGAAAATTACGACTGCATCATAGACCTGCATAGCAATTTGAGAACCCGCATCATCAAACTGCGAACGGGGATCAGGGCTTACACTTATCGCAAGCAAACCATCCGCAAGTGGCTAAGTTTAAAACTGCGCAAACAACTGGTGCCGCCTGTTCATTTGGTAGACCGTTATTTAAAAGCGGCTGCTCCGCTGGGCGTCGTCAACGATAATCGCCCCATTGATTATTTTATCAAAAACCAATATCAACTCACCGATTTATTGCCCCAAAGCCATCAGCAGCACTATATTGCCTTTATTATCGGCGCTGCGCATTTTACCAAGCGTATGCCCAATGAAAAGATTGTAGCCATTTGTCAGCAACTGAAAAAGCCAGTGGTTTTGTTGGGAGGAAACGATGTGAAAGAAAACGGAGATTTTGTGGCGGCCCGGCTTGGCGCTCAGGTTTATAATGCCTGTGGCGCTACAAACCTCGACGAGTCTGTTTTCCTGGTTTCAAAAGCAGCTGCCGTTATTGGGTTCGATACGGGCCTGACGCATATTGCGGAAGCTTTCAATCTTCCTATTGCGTCTATTTGGGGGAGTACGGTTCCGGAATTATTGGGCGTTCAGCCCTATAAAATAGACAATTACCTGGTCGCTGGCGTGCAACTTCCCTGCCGCCCCTGCTCCAAATATGGCCTGCCCAAATGTCCGTTGGGTCATTTTAAATGTATGAATGATATCAACGAAAAAGAAATTGTTCAGTTCTGCAACGAATTAGACTAACCCAACCATCTGGCTGATGCCGCTTATTCGGCTAAAGCTGACGCAATGCGCTCTTCCCACTCCCTTTGCTTTGTCGCGTTTGCTCCGTGCCTGGTTTCTTCATCGTATACCGCTTGCTCGTTGTGATAGGCCTTCGATATCACCCTGCTTATTTCCCTGGCTTTTGTTTCAGCGTTAGACAATTTCAGGTCGCTGCTATCCAGCTGCGCTTGTAATTTCCGGCGGTATAATTCGACAATGTCGAAATGAACCTGTTCATGGGTTAACAACGAATCTGATTTCTTCGCGGGATTTACCCAGCTCGAAAAGGTGATAAATTTTGCATAGGTATAAAATTTGGGCTGGGCAAACGCATGAAGCACATTGCTTTCATAACCGATATCGCACAACGTGCCTGCCCCAAACCATACTTTCTGGGCTATCGTTCCCACGCTGCCTTTAAAATCGTCCCAACTGAGTTTTCTGCCTTCGCTCCAGTCTATCTCCAGTTCATGTTTTCTAAAATCAGGAACGCGATATATGTCAGCATAGATGCGCTCACAGGTGCTTTTTTTATCCGGCGGTATGCGCCTGGTGATTTTGATAACATTCGCTCCGTTTGCTCTGGCTTGTTGCCGTAATTTTCCTATGACTTCGTTGTAGGAACAGTTTGTAGAAAAGCCGTTATCCACGGATTTGATAGCGCCAATTTTTATTCCATCATTAATAAAATCATCGCTTTGACGAAGTACAAGGACAAACTCTGCATCGGCTAAGGCAGGCTGCGGGTTGGTGACATTCGTCGTAATCTTAGCGCCGCAGGCAAATAATCCTGTGACAACAATCAACATTAGTGCATAAAATACGGAGGGTTTAATGTTCTTCAAAATTTAAATCTTTATGAAAAGTTTCTTTTGAGGTGATGACTGCTATCACGCATAAAATGAATACGATAGCGCAAGTGTAAATACCGCCATTTACGTAGCCCACGCCGGGCAACCCGCGCAAAAACTGAAACAGCATCAGCATTAGAGGAACCGTTCCTCTTACCATATTGGGAATGGTGGTAGCGGCTGTAGCGCGTAGATTGGTACCAAACTGCTCGGCGCCAATCGTTACAAAAATGGCCCAGAACCCGGAAGCAAAACCCAGCATGGTGCAAAGAAAATACATCATGAATGCGCTGCCGTTCCATTGTATTGTAAAATACAATATCATAAAAATAAAAGTCAGAAAATAAAAAACATAAAGGGCCTTTTTCCGGCTTTTCAGCCATTGGCTCACGAGGCCGATGCTAACATCGCCAACAGCCAGGCCCGCGTAGGCAAACATAATCGCTTTGCCGGGATCAATCTCCGCGGTAATACCGAATTCTTTCGCAAATTCTTTACTAAAAGTGATAAGAATACCGATCACCAACCAGGTAGGCACGCCAATCAAAATGCTTTGCACATAGCGCAAAAGCCTGTCCCGGTTGTTTAACAGCATCATGATATTTCCTCGCTTAACCGCCTTTGCTTTCATTGTTTTGAACATGCCCGATTCGAGCACCGACACACGAAGCGCCAACAATGCCAGGCCCAATCCGCCGCCAATAAAATAACAGGTGCGCCAATGAAAGTTTTCTTTTATAAAGAAAGCTGCCACCGCCCCGGTTATACCAAATCCTGCGACAATTGACGTTCCTATGCCCCGTTTTTCTTTAGGTAATAATTCTGCGACCAACGTAATGCCCGCTCCCAATTCGCCAGCCAGCCCAATGCCGGCCACAAAGCGGATGATCTTATATTGCTCTACCGTTTGCACAAAACCGTTCGCGATATTGCCTAAAGAATACAATAATATAGAGCCAAAAAGCACACTGCTTCTCCCCTTTTTATCGCCGACAATTCCCCACAAAATGCCGCCCAGCATCAAGCCAAACATTTGCCAGGATAAAATACTTTCTCCATCGGTAGTGATTTGATCGGGCGTTAACCCCATTTCGCGCAGGCTGGGAATCCGGATGATTCCAAAAAGCAGCAGGTCATAAATATCTACGAAATAACCCAGCGCCGCCACCACAACGGTCAAATTGAGCAGGGATACTTTTTTCTGATGCATGGGATCGGCAAGCATGGTCAACAAAAAATTGAAGAGAGAGTTATTGTTTTTTTTCAAGCAAATGGGCTACCGCGAGCCGGTAACCGTCGAGGCCAAGTCCGCAGATGGTGCCCGCCGCTTTGGCGCTTACATGAGACAGCTTCCTGAAATCTTCGCGCGCATGCACATTGCTGATGTGCACTTCTATCACGGGCGCTTTGATGGCGGCAATACAATCGCCAATCGCAACTGAAGTATGCGTGTAAGCCGCGGGGTTGAGCACAATGCCGTCCGCTACACCGCCGAATTTTTGCAGCGCGTTTACCAGTTCGCCTTCCACATTGCTTTGAAAATATTCAAAATTAATATCGGGATACCGCGCCTTCAACTGCCCGAAGAATGTTTCAAAACTGTCGGAGCCGTAAATCCCGGGCTCTCTTTGCCCTAATAAATTGAGGTTGGGGCCATTAATAATGGCGATAGTCATGTTGTAATTTTTTCTTTTTGAATCAATAGAGCGCCTATAAAAAGCTAAGATATTGTAATTTGATTAACTGCCACGAATTGCATCCTCATCATTTTTTGATCGGTTTACTACAAATAACAAAGGCTTTATAAACCGAAAGAAGTCCCAAAACCAGCGGTTACTGTCTTTCACCCGATCACCGCAGTCGATGGTGCAGGCCCGCAGTGATAACATTTTTAAAAACGCGGCAGGCCATTTGCGCCGTAGCCATCTTAATAGCTGATAGGCGTACACATGGCCTGCTATTTCAACAATCAACGAGTCGGGTTTTATCGCCAGGCGCTTTTGATTGTACTGCTCATAATCCCTCAAAATAAAAGAAGCCAGCGACGAAAGCCCTTTTATATTATTACGCATTAATCGTTGCAGCGCGGCGTTGGCGCGAAGGCGTACAACGCCGGATGTGAAAGTTGCGGTAATCTGCTCGTTTTCGATATGATAAGATTGAGTCAATATTATAATTTACAGGCGCTAATTTACACCTTCCTGTCGTCGCGAAATGTTCTTATCATTAAATTTGCTTCGTGCTGAAACATTTATCCATAAATAACTACGCAATTATTGATGCGCTGGACATTGATTTCTCCGGGGGCATGAATATCATTACGGGAGAAACAGGTGCGGGAAAGTCAATCATTGTTGGCGCTTTAAACCTGATTTTAGGCGCGAGGGCCGACACCAATGCATTAGTGAATAAAGAACAGAAATGTATTATTGAAGGCGTTTTCGACACAAAGGATCAAAAAGATATTGACCTTTTTTTGAAAGCTAATGACCTCGACGAGCAGGGCCAGTTATTTATTCGGCGTGAAATCACTACAGCAGGCAAAACCCGCGCTTTTGTGAACGACACGCCCGTGAACCTCAGCCAGCTTCATGAACTCAGCGAAAAACTGGTTGATCTGCATCAGCAATTTGACACCCTTTCTTTAAGCGACAGCCAGTTCCAGGTAAACGTTATTGATGCACTGGCAGATACGCAAGCGAAGCTCAGCGCTTATCGCGCCGATTTTATAAAATGGAAGCAAACTTTGAAGCAGCTTTCGGCGCTCGAATTGCAACAGCAGCAGTTCGAAAAAGAAAGCGACTATAACCAGTTTCAATTGGATGAGCTGGCCACGCTGGATTTGAAAGAAAATGAGCTGGAAACCATCGATGCCGAATTAAAAACACTGACCCACGCCGAAGAAATCAAATCTACTTTGAACAGTGTTTATGCGGAGCTTTCGGAAGGCGAACAGCCCCTCACCCAGCAATTGAAACGGTTGACTAACCTGCTCAGCAGTTACAACCGTTATCATTCAGGTTTGCCGGATATAACAGACCGCCTGCGAAGCGCCCAAATTGAGCTGGATGATATTGCTTCCGATTTGGAAAGACTGAATGACAGTGTTCAATATGATGCCGAAAAAATTGAACAGTTAAATGAGCGCATGTCGGCGGGTTACCGACTTCAAAAAAAACATGGCGTTCAGTCGACCAACGAATTGTTGGAAATCCAGAAACAGCTCGAAGAGAAATTGCAGGCTGTTTTGAATATAGATGATCAAATCAATCAACTAAAAAAAGAGGCAGCCATTTCGAAAGAAAAAGTCCTCACTGCCGGTGCGCAAATCAGCCAGCAACGTAGCAAGCAGCTGCCCGCCTTTGAAAAAAAAGTCAATCAAATGCTGGCACAGGTCGGCATGCCCAACGCGCGCCTGAAAGTATCGGCAACATCGCAAGAGCCTGCGCCAAATGGTATGGACCAAATAGAGTTTTTATTTGATGCCAATAAAAGCGGGCAATTCAAGCCGGTAAGCAAAGTGGCGAGCGGCGGTGAGCTGAGCCGATTGATGCTATGCATCAAAAGCCTGGTCGCCGAAAAAATGGATATGCCCACTTTGATTTTCGATGAGATAGATTCGGGTATATCGGGCGAAGCGGCCAAGCAGGTTGGATTGATCATGAAATCGCTGGCGGCCAACCGGCAAATTATATGCATTACCCATCAACCGCAGATTGCGGGGAAGGCAGATGCTCATTTCTTTGTGTATAAAGAACTAAAAAAAGAACAAGTGAAAACCAATATCCGCCGGTTGAATGACGATGAAAGAATCAGCGCCATTGCTAAAATGCTGGGCGGCGAAAATCCCACAGCGGCCGCTCTGGAAAATGCCAGGGAAATGGTGGCCGGATAAAAATGCTTCATGGGCCTGAAAATTGTCATCATACTTTGTGTATTCGCCATTATGGTGATCGGCAGCATTTACACCTATCGTTATTTAAACGATAAGCTGATGTCAAGCCGCAGTAGTTTCGGCCTCATTTTTTTCGCGCTCCTGCTCTTTGTGACAATGGCAGGCATTTATTTCGCCGGGCTTTTTTCGATCGTTTGGCTCTACAATTACCTCTCCTCTTAAACCCTCATGCTGTTGTTAAAAGGATATTTTTTCTATACCGCTATATGGATTTGTTTGAAATTCCCCTGCGCTTTCACTGCTGCAGCACAAACAGACAGCCAGTATAAACCTGATCATCACTCATTTTTTATAAAACAATCGGCCGATACGTCATTACCCTTAGAAAAACTTGATCAGAATTTTTTAATTAACGGTGTAAAAGATGGCGTAGCCGTAGCTGCGCGGCCGGCTCATTGGCAGCAAAAAGACTGGCTCAGGTTTTCAGCCCTATTAGCAGGAACCGGCACCCTGTTGGCTTTTGACGAAAAGCTGCGGCATGCGGCGTTAACCCATCGATCGACATTTGCCAATGGTGTGGCGGAGTTCGTCGAACCGGTTGGCAGCTTCTACGGCATTGCCCTTTTCCCAGTTGTTTACGCTACCGGCCTTGCGATCAGGAACCCGCGTGTTCAAAGTGTGGGGCTGCGCGGAAGCAAGGCCATGGCGATCTCTACGACAATGGCTTTTGTCACCAAAAACCTGATCAGAAGGCAACGCCCGGATGCGACGGATCAGCCTTTCCAGTTTGCGCTGCCCTTTGCTAAACCGAAATACACCTCGCTCCCGTCAGCACATGCAGCCGTGGCATTCACTATTGCAACAACGCTTGCCTCCGAATTTCCTGATCAAAAGTGGCTTCCGCCGGTTGCTTACTCGCTTGCGTCTTTAACGGCGCTTTCGCGTGTGTACGAAAAACGGCATTGGAGCAGTGATATATTGTTAGGCGCAGCGCTGGGTTATTTCGCGACAAAGGCTGTTTATAAGATCGGGAAGAAAAAGCGTCGCTTAAGCGCCTATTGAAAGTCGTTTTAAAAAATACAAATCGACCGACAATTCCCAACCTAAATCAAAAATCATTCTTACATTTACCCCCTAATAATTATCTATGGCTTATAATCTTTTAAAAGGTAAAAAAGGAATCATATTTGGTGCGCTTGATGAGAAATCCATTGCCTGGAAAACCGCGCAAAAATGCTATGCAGAAGGAGCAGAAATCGTTTTAACCAATGCGCCGGTAGCGTTGCGCATGGGTGCGATCAATCAACTGGCAGCCGCATGTGGCGATGCGCCTGTTATTGGCGCGGATGTCACCAGCCTCGACGATTTGAAAACCCTTTTCGAAAAATCAATGGAACATTTTGGTGGCAAGCTCGATTTTATTTTGCATTCGGTGGGTATGGGATTAAATGTGAGAAAGGGAAAACATTATACCGAAATGAATTATGAATGGAATCAAAAAACATTTGATATTTCATCCATGAGCCTGCATAAGGTTTTGAGAACAGCCTGGGACCTGGATGCCTTAAACGAAAACGCGAGCGTGGTAGCGCTTACTTATATTGCGGCACAGCGTGTGTTCCCTGATTACAATGAAATGGCCGATGCCAAAGCATTGCTGGAAAGCGTTACACGCATGTTTGGTTATTACTATGGCGAGAAAAAGAAAGTGCGCGTGAATACCATTTCTCAGTCTCCTACGCCAACAACTGCGGGTAGTGGTGTTAAAGGCTTTGACAGTTTTATAAATTATGCGGAAAAAATGAGCCCGTTGGGCAATGCACCAGCTGAAGCTTGCGCCGAATATATTTCGGTTATGTTTAGCGACCTGACAAAGTATGTTACCATGCAGAATCTTTTCCACGACGGCGGCTTTAGCTTTACCGGCGTAACGCCAAAAGTTTTGGAAGCTATGGGTGGCGAATAATATTTACCCTACAAAAGAGAAAGAGCCGGACTTTGATAAGCGCCGGCTCTTTTTATTTACTGAACAAACGTTGTGCTTCTTTACAATAAGCCATAAAACTTAATAGCGTTGCCCCCGTAAAAAGCTGCTTTTTCGCGTTCGCTGAACGTGTTAAAATACGCGTCAACAATGGCTTTCATTTTTTTATAAGATCCTGCTACAAGACAGACCGGCCAATCGCTGCCAAACATCAGTCTCTTCATTCCAAAGGCTTCTACGACAACATCGATATACGGCGTAAAATCGGCAGGCTTATATTTTTTCCAATCGGCTTCAGTGATCATCCCGCTTATTTTGCAATAAACATTAGGGAGCCGGGCAATGGCTTGCATATCTTTTTTCCAGTCATCTATCCTGCCGTCTTTTATATAAGGCTTCGCCATATGATCGATCACAAATTTTTGGTGGGGAAAGGCAGCAGCCAGCTTTTTTGCATATTTCAGCTGATCGGGAAAAATCAATATATCGTATGTGAAGCCATAGTTTTCCAGTTTGCTGATGCCATTCGTAAAAGAGCGTTTCAACATCAAAGCCCTGTCTTTCTCGCCCTGCAACACATGGCGAAAGCCTTTCATTTTCGGATAAAAACGGTAATGCGCTAATTGGTCTTCAATATTTCTGGCCCGCAGATCAACCCATCCCACCACTCCTTTTACAAAGTCGTGCTGCATCGCATTGGTAAGCTGAAAAAGATTTTCAACCTGCGACTGATCGCTTTGTACTACCACACATCCATCGATGCCATTATCAGCTAAAACCGGCTTTAAATTTTTGGGTAAAAAATCCTTTCGAATAGCTTTCATCGGCTCATCGATCCAGCTATCGCGAACGGGATCAAATATCCAAAAATGCTGGTGAGCGTCAATTGTCTGCGCCATAATTTAATTGCTTAAAAGTTATTCCATAAAAAGACCTTACTAATATTAAACCAGTAAGGCCTGTAAACAACCCGCCTATCAGGCGGAAAAAAATTATTTACTCCATGCAACACAAGTCTGACTTGAAGTACCCAATCCGTCGATTCCTAATTCTACCACGTCGCCGGGTTTCAGATAAACCGAAGGACTAAAGCCCATGCCCACACCAGCGGGTGTTCCTGTAGAAATTACATCGCCAGGCAATAGCGTCATAAACTGGCTCACGTAAGAAATAATATAGGGCAGCTTAAAAATGAAATTAGCAGTGGTGCCATCCTGCATGGTTTGCCCGTTTACTTTCAGCCACAAACGCAGGTTATCTACATCGCCAATTTCATCTTTGGTCGCCAGGAAAGGCCCCAGCGGCGCAAAAGTGTCGCAACCCTTACCCTTATCCCAGGTTCCGGCGCGCTCCAGCTGAAACTCGCGCTCACTCACATCATTGTGTAACACATATCCGGCTACGTAGTCCATCGCTTCAGCTTCGCTCACATAGCTGGCTTTTTTTCCAATTACCAGCGCCAGTTCTACCTCCCAATCTGTTTTTACCGAATTTCTTGGAATAACGATATTATCATTGGGGCCGCAAAGCGACGTAGTAGACTTCATAAAAATTACGGGCTCGGCCGGCACCGCAGCGCCTGTTTCTTTGGCATGATCTGCGTAGTTGAGTCCTATGCAAAGTATTTTTGAAGGGCGCGCCACCGGGCTGTCAAGCCTTTCGTTATCGTTGATTTTAGGCAGGCTTCCTTTGTTATCTTTTACAAATTTTTCCAAACGGGCCAAGCCACCTGTTTCAAAAAAACGCTCGTTATAATCTTCGCCAAAAGCCGAGGTATCGTATTTTACATCGTCGATAATGACGCCTGTTCCCGTTTCTCCGGCCTGGCCAAATCTGATCAGTTTCATGTGTTAAATGTTTATACTTTTTTAGTTGTCTTACTTCTGCTGCTCACAGCTATAATCCTGTTTTCGGGCGCAAAGTAGGTTTATGACTATTTCCTATTGTAAATACTTTTAAAATACCCTTAGTTATTCAGTTTGATGAAACCACCATCGATCGGATAATCACAACCGGTAATAAAGGATGCTTCATCACTGCATAAATATAAAATTAAGGCAGCAATTTCATCGGGTTTTGCCATACGGCCAATGGGTTGTGTCTGCGATAGCTTTTCATACATTTCTGCTTCTTTGCCCGGATAATTTTTGGCCAAAAATCCATCCACAAAAGGAGTATGCACGCGGGCCGGTGAAATACAATTGCAGCGGATGTTATCTTTGATATAATCCTTGGCCGTAGAAAGCGTCATGGCTAACACGGCGCCTTTGCTCATACTGTAGGCAAACCTGTCGGGAATGCCCACACTCGACGCAATAGAAGCGAGATTTAAAATAACACCGCCACCCTTTTCTTTCATTAATGGGATAGCCGCGAAAAGGCTGTTGTAGACGCCTTTCACATTTACATTAAAAACCTTCTCGAAATCTTCCGCCGTAGTGGTCTCCACTTTCCCAATATGCGAAACACCGGCGCTATTAACCAATATATCGATAGAACCGGCGTCGGCAAAAGCTTTCACAACCTCGGCCTGATCGGCCACATTTACCGGCATCGCTGTGGCGTTCCCACCGGCGTTTATAATTTCTTGTGCCGTTTGTGCTGCGGCATCTTTATTGAGGTCGGCGACAAACACCTGGGCGCCGGATTTTCCAAATAATAAACATACGGCCTTTCCTATACCGCTGCCGCCGCCCGTTACAATCGCTTTTTTATTTTTTAACTGAAACATGCTGTGAACTTTTTGATCGCGGAAAGATACTAAAATGGAATTGCAAAGCTGCCGGTGACCAAAAAAAAGCTGCTACAAAATTGTAACAGCTTTGATAATTTTTTTGTTTTATTCAATTAAATAAGTCCTTGATCTTATCAAAGAAACCTTTTTCCGTTTTTTCAGGCTGCGGTTTCATATTGGGCGATTCGGCGAGTTTTTCCAAAGTATCTTTTTCTTCGTCGCTAAGATTTTGAGGCGTCCATACACTTACATGAATAAGCTGATCGCCTTTTTCATAGCTCGAATGCACATTGGGAAAACCCTTCCCTTTCAATCTGAAAATCTTACCACTCTGGGTTCCCTGTGGGATTTTTATTTTAGCGCGGCCGTCAATGGTCGGCACTTCTGCATTCGTACCGAACACGGCATCCGTAAACGAAATATGCAGGTCGTAAACTACATTTAAACCTTCTCTTTGTAAATCCGCATGCGATTCTTCTTCAATCAACACAATCAAATCGCCCGAAGCGCCGCCGCGTTCGCCGGCATTTCCCCTACCGCCAACACTTAGTTGCATGCCATCCTGAACGCCCGCCGGCACGTCAATGGTAATGGTTTCTTCACCATACACGCGTCCGGAACCTTTACAATTGGAGCATTTAGCAGTAATAGTTGTTCCCTCGCCGTTACAATCCGAACAGGTGGTCACAGTCTGCATTTGACCAAGAAAAGTATTTTGCACCCTTCTTACCTGCCCGCTACCCTGGCAGGTGCGGCAGGTTTGCACACTGCCTTTATCTTTAGCGCCGCTACCACTACAGGTGTCACAGGAAGTATATTTTTTTACTTTAATATTTTTAGTAACGCCTTTCGCAATTTCCTCATAGGTTAACTTTAATTTCACCCGGAGATTGCTCCCTCTCACACCTCTGGCGCGCTGGCCGCCACCACGAGATCTGCCGCCACCGAAAAAGCTGCCGAAAATATCGTCGCCAAATACGTCGCCAAATTGGCTGAAGATGTCATCCATATTCATACCGCCGCCAAAACCACCGCGACCGGCCCCACTTAACCCGGCATGGCCAAAGCGGTCGTATTGCGCACGCTTGTCCGTATCGCTCAAAACTTCGTAGGCTTCTGCGGCCTCTTTAAATTTCTCTTCCGCAGCCTTATCACCCGGGTTTCGATCCGGATGATATTGCATCGCTACTTTTCGGTAAGATTTCTTAATCTCCTCAGCAGAAGCAGTTTTGGAAACACTCAATACCTCGTAATAATCTCTTTTTGACATCTATTTTATTTTGAAATAAACATAATTTAAATTTGATAATCAATTATTTAAATAAAACTATCTTAAATTAAATTACTTTCCGACAACAACCTTAGCATGACGTATTATCTTGTCATTCAAATAATAACCTTTGATCACCTCATCCACAACTTTACCTACCAAATCCTCAGAAGGCGCTGGTATTTCTGTAATAGCCTCGTGCAAGTCAGGATCAAAATCAGCGCCCTTTGATTGCATTTCTTTCAGGCCTTTTGCTTGAAGTGAGCTTCTTAATTTATTAAAAACCAGAGAGATGCCCTCTTTTAATTTTTCATCTTCGCTCGCCTCTATTTGTGGCATAGCGCGATCAGCGTCGTCCAATACTTCTAACAGTGCTAGCACCATATCCTTGTTGGCAATCTGCGAAAATTCTTCGCGCTCTTTCCTGGTTCTTCGTCTGAAATTATCAAACTCTGCGGCAAGGCGGATATATTTGTCCTTACTTTCATTCAATTCGGCTTCCAGCTCATTAAGCTGGGTTTCTTCAACCGGATCCGTAAGGTGTTCCGTTCCACTTAAATTTTCATCTGCGTTGATGTTCAGCCCGTCCTGTTCTGACAAATTATCATTGTTTTGATTCATCCTCTGTATAGATTTTATTTTTTGACTATGAATGGCGATTCACTGCCAGATTCTTCAGCAAAGCTAAGGACGTCAATAATATTGCCAATGAAAAAATGAGGACAAAATGTCCGTTTAATACAAAAAAAGCTGTCTGCGCTAAACTTCTGTGCTTTTATTTGGTCATTTATTTTATTTTCACAAGATCATTTAATCTATATGAAAAAAAAACTGCTTTTATTTCTGTTTGGCATTGCCTTAAGCGGACTTTTATTTTCCCAAACCATTGAAAACAAATTAGCTGCCTGGAGTAGCACCAACCCTGTCGAAAAGTTATATCTACATCTGGACCGCGACAGTTATTTTGCCGGGCAGACCATCTGGTTTAAAGGGTATTTTTTATCAGCCTGGGCGCCGTCGCATAAAAACTCAACCGTGTATGTGGAGCTGGTAAATAACCAGCAGGAAGTTTTAATCAGGAACGTTTTTCCCGCAAACCTGTCTGTTACGGCAGGCCAGGTTGAATTGCCGGAAGACCTGCCCGGCGGCGATTATCTGCTAAGGGCCTATTCCCCCTTGATGTTAAACCAGCCTGGATTTGTTTTCACTAAAAAACTGGCTGTATTTGGCAGAGAAGAGAAAAAGAAAAAGCGTGAGGCGGTAAAAATGGAAAACAGCATCACCTTTTTCCCGGAAAGCGGCAACCTGATTACCAGCCTGCTCAATTTGGTTGCTTTTAAAGCCACCGATCCCAATGGTCTGCCCTGGCAGGTGGAAGGGGAAATTAAAAGTGATAAAGGCGAACTTGTTTGCCAGTTTAAAACGATTCATGACGGCATGGGCGTCTTTCCCCTAATACCTCAGGCCGGCGTCAGCTACTATGCTACGCTGCGGGGATCCGATCGGCAGTATCCGCTGCCTGCGCAAACAGCCGATGGCATTGCTTTCATGGTTAAAAATAACGCACGCGGAAAGCAATTCAGAATTCAAAAGCTGCAGGTCAAGGACGTTTTCAAACCGGCTTTTTTAGTCGGTCAAATGAACAATGAAATTCTTTTCACCCATGAGCTTGCGAATAAAAATGAAATCAACGGCATCATTCCAACCAAAGACCTGCTTTCAGGCATCCTGCATCTTACCGTTTTCAATAAAGATTATATGCCGCTGGCCGAGCGGCTGACCTTTGTGGACAACCGCGAATACCGTTTACCGGTGACGCTACAAACCGATACGCTCAATATGGAGCCGCGTCAGCGCAACCGCTTCACTATTTCATTGCCCGACTCGGTGGTTGGCAATTTTTCGGTAGCGGTTACAGATGCCGATTACGACGGCGCCGCAAGGCGGGCTCAAAATATTTACTCCTGGTTCCTGTTGAAAAGCGATATCAAAGGATATGTTCATAATCCAGCCTATTATTTTAATCCTACAGATAGCGCGGCTTCCAATGCCTTGGATTTAGTGATGATGACTAATGGGTGGACTCGTTTCAAATGGACCGACGTGCCGCAAAACAAGCTTCCGCCGCCGGCGTTTAAAGATCCGGGCTATATTGACCTGAGCGGCCAAATCACGATTGAAGGACGGAAAAAGACGCTTCCCAATACCGACATTATTGTATTGATGTCGCCGATGGACACAACACAGCGAAGAGGTTTGCCCGGCCTGATCAGAACCGACTCTACCGGTCGTTTCAAATTGGATTCCCAGATCTTTTATGACAAATACCGCATTCTTTTCTCGGAAGTCCGCGGCAAGAAAAGCAAATTTATTGAGGTAAAACTTGCTTCAGATTCTATCCGCCGCAAGTTTCCGGTTGTAAGCGATCCGCTGCTGCTTCCGCTCGATTCGGCGCAATTGGTAAGTAGTGAAAAAATGGAAAGCGCCCTCGATGAATATTTAAGAGCTGAGGGCAAAACGCTGGAAAACGTAGTGGTGCGGGTCCGTCAGAAATCAGAAATCGAAAAGCTGGATGAACGCTACACCAGCAGTTTGTTTTCCGGCGGGATTAACAGCCGCACTTACGATGTGCGCAACGAAATATTTGCAGGCGATATTTTCCAGTATTTACAAGGGCGGATACCCGGCCTGTCTGTCACGGGGACGCCCGGCAATTATACGCTTAACTATCGCGGTGGCGGCTTCGGCGGCAGCAATGTGTCTTTGTTTCTGGACGAAATGCAAACAGACGCGCAAATGCTGGAGTCAATTCCCGTCAACCAAATTGCTATGATTAAGCTGATGCCTCAAAGTGTTGCGGTTAGGGGCAATGGCACGGGTTTGGCCATTTATACGAAAAAGGGCGACGATTATACGGCATCGGTGGAATCGGCAACAGATATTATCACTTATAACGGGTACACCATTTTTAAAGAATTTCATAACCCGAACTATGACAAAAATCCCAACACCGAAAAAGCGGATATTCGTTTAACACTGAGCTGGCAGCCGTCTCACTTTGTAAGCCCTGCCCGACCTAATATCCCCATCATTTTCTATAATAATGACCGTACCCAAAAAGTTAAGGTTGTTGCAGAAGGGATTACTGAAGACGGGCGCATGTTAATGTTTGAAAAAATCATTGAACCCGGCCAAAATTGATTTTTGCACGCCATTTGTGCAAATACGTTGTTAAGCGCATCATTTAAAATGTGAAGTGCGGGCGCTAACCCGCGATTTTTTTGTAACTTAACAATGCTCTATGAACTATTTGAAAATAATATATGCCGCCCTCGCTCTTTTGGCGCTGCAACCTTCAATGGCGCAGCTGCCTGAAGACCGTCTTCAAAGCTGGCATCAAAAAAACCCCATTGAAAAAGTATACCTCCATTTAGACCGCCAGGATTATTTTGCCGGCCAGACCAGTTGGTTCAAAGGATATTTTTTATCCGACTTTATGCCCTCAAAAAAAAATTCGACGTTGTTTGTGGAGCTTATCAACAGCAGTGGCGCCATCTTAGCCAAAAAAGTATTACCGGTTTTCAACGGCGTAACCTATGGGCAAATTGAATTGCCTGATACCTTAAGCACCGGCACCTATCATTTTAGAGCCTATTCGCCGCTGATGCTAAATCATGATAAAAGCTATCTGTATCGCAGGCCACTGCGGGTGTATGGCAAAAACTCAGGGAAGAAAGATCAAAGTATGGGTTCCAGCCATTTGAACTTTTTCCCGGAAGGCGGCAACCTGCTTGCCGGCGTGTCTAATCGCATCGCATTTAAAGCCACAGATGCCAGCGGATTGCCGCTGAATATTACAGCCGAGGTTAAAGATGAAACGGGCGCTACCGTTGCAACCTTGCAGAGTTTTCATGACGGAATGGGATCCTTTAACCTTACTCCGCGCAGCGATAAGTCTTACTCCGTCTCTTTTGAAGGCGGCACTTTTCGTTTGCCCGTCCCTATTTCATCGGGTCTTGCCGTTTCCGTAAAATCATCTGAGAATCGCCTCGCTTATACCTGGCAATCGGCCGGCGGCCCAATGTATGCTCCGGCTTATGTCATCGGCCAAATGCAGCATATTACGATGTTCAAACAACCGGTTTCCGGCACCAGCGGTGAAATGAATACGGGCGAGCTCCCTTCAGGAGTTTTACAGTTAACTTTTTTCAATACGGAAGGCTTGCCGCTGGCAGAGCGATTGGTTTTTGTTAATAACCAGGAATATAGACTCAACGCCACCTTGGAAAAAGAAGCGTTTAGCATGAAACCAAGGGGTAAGAACCAGTGGTCGATTTTATTTAACGAAGCGCTGGCTGGCAATTTTTCGGTGGCGGTTACCGACGACAATTTTAACGAAGCCGGGCCGAGAAAAAACAATATTATTTCTTCTTTTTTATTAACCAGCGACATTCCGGGTTATGTACACAACCCTGCGTTTTATTTCAGTGGACAGGCCGACGCTCCCCGCGCGATCGACCTGGTGATGCTGACCAATGGCTGGCGGCGGTTCAACTGGAAGAATGTAAACGAGGAAGATAAGAAGCCGCTTTACAAAGATCCCGGCTATATTTCTCTTTCAGGACAGGTGAATGTGCGTGGTTCCAAAAAGAATTTTGCGGAACGCGAGTTGCTTGTATGGATGGCAACGCCGGATTCGGGTCGTTCCATAGAAATGATTAAAACAGATGCCGAAGGCCGTTTTAAAATGGATTCCATCGTGTTTTTTGACAAAGCCAAAATACTGTTCAGCGATGTCATGGGCGATAAAAGTAAGTTCATTACTGTAAAACTTGATACGGATTCGCTGTATCAAACTTTCGACCTGCCCCGGCTACAAACGCCGCGCTTCACCAATACCAACACTTCCCTGGCGGGTAACATGCAAAGCGCGTATGCAAGCTATAACCGCGGCAGCGGTGTTCTTTTGGATAATGTAAATATCGCCGGCCGCAGGCTAACGCTTGAAGAATTGGAAAAAAAATATATGTCGGGCATGTTTGCCGGGAACATCAACGCGCGAACCATCAACCTGACCGGCCAGTTTGTTCCGCAGCTTAATATTTTTGAATGGATTATCGGCCGCGTACCCGGCCTTACCGTTCAAAGGAACAGCCAGTTTTTTGATAACTATCAATTGTATTTTCGGAGGCAGCCGGTTCAATTATTCCTCGATGAAATGCGCATGCAGGACGCCAGCTTTATCGCTTCCATTCCTCCAAATCAAATTGCGCTTATTAAAATTTATCCGCAATTTATTGGTGCGCGTGGCAACAACGCAGCGGTGGCGATTTATACCAAACGCGGCGATGATCTGAACGAAGAGATGGAGCGGTCGGGCGATATCGTCGATTATGATGGATATAGTATTATAAAAGAATTTTATAGTCCGGATTATGCCACGCCACCTGATATTGATTATCGCGATAACCGGCTGACGCTGGACTGGCAGCCGGAAGTAATTGTCGATTCAACACAGCAGCAGATACCCGTCAGGTTTTATAATACAGATCGCACCAAAAAAATCAAAATCGTGGCCGAAGGCGTGACGGAGGACGGCCGGCTCCTGATGTTAGAACAAACAGTGGAGTAAATACCTGGCGGTTCAACCTGCGCATACTTTTATCCCTATTTTTGTTTGAAGCAAACTGGTTTGTGGAACTGGCTTTGTTTAATTCTTTTTTTATAAAAACGAACTCAGTTTTACCGATATGATGAGCATAAAAACGGTCACCGATTTTTTAGAAACCATTGCGCCCAGGGCGTTGCAGGAAAGTTATGATAATGCCGGTTTACTGACAGGCAACCCCGACTGGCCTTGCCAGGCAATTCTTTGCTGCCTCGATGTGACAGAAGAAGTCGTTGCCGAAGCGGTGGAGAAAAAATGTAACCTGATCGTGGCCCACCACCCTATCATTTTCAGCGGGCTTAAAAAGCTCACCGGCGGCGGCTATGTGGAAAGAACCATTATTAAAGCCATCAAAAATGATATCGCTATTTATGCCATTCATACCAATCTGGACCATGTATTGCACGGCGTCAACGGAAAAATAGCTGCTATGCTGGGCCTTGAAAATATTTCCATTCTCGCGCCCAAACCCCAACAACTTTGCAAACTTTATTTCTACGTGCCCGAAGCGCATGAAGCTGCCGTAACCGACGCGGTGTTTGCGGCCGGGGCCGGAAATATCGGCAATTACAGTGAATGCAGTTTTAAGACCAGCGGAACCGGATCTTTTAAGCCCAACATGGAGGCCAATCCCTTTAACGGAACAAAAGGCGAGCGCCATGAAGACAAAGAGGTAAAAGTGGAAATGCTGTTTCCTGCTTATTTGCAGCACCAGGTATTGTCCGCGCTCAAAAGCAGCCACCCTTACGAAGAAGTGGCCTATGAGATTATCGGGCTCAATAACCTGCACCAGGAAATTGGAGCAGGCATCACCGGAGAATGGAAAGATGCGATCCCCGAAATCTCATTTTTACAAAAGCTAAAAGACGTTTTCGGGCTTTCTATGCTGAAACATACCCGGACAACAGGAAAACCAATCAAAAAAGTAAGCATTTGCGGCGGTGCAGGCATCTTTCTTTTAAAGAACGCATTAGCATCAAAATCAGACGCTTATATAACTTCCGACATAAAATATCATGAGTTTTTTGATGCGGATGGCCAAATTCTTTTGGCAGACATCGGGCATTATGAAAGCGAACAATTTACGATCGAATTGCTGTCGAATCTTTTAGAGGAAAAATTCCCTACCTTTGCCGTCCTAAAAACAGGGATCAATACCAATCCTGTTCAGTACTTTTAGAATCGTTTTAAATTAAGATTTTAAAAGATTAATATTTTAAACATATGGCACAATTAAAAGAATTTTCCATCGAAGAAAAGTTAGGTTCATTGATCAATTTGCAAAAAGTAGACAGCAAGTTGGACGAAATTAAAATCTTAAAAGGCGAACTGCCCATGGAAGTAGCAGATCTTGAAGATGAACTTCAGGGTTTACGTGCGAGGCAAACGCGCATTGAAGAGGAAATTAATGGCGTAACAGAATTTATCGAGGAACGTAAAAATGCCATCAAAGAAAGCGAGGCGCTGATCAAAAAATACGAGAAGGACAGCGAGAATGTAAAAAACAACCGCGAATTTGAAGCGATCAATAAAGAGACTGAAATGCAGCAGCTCGAAATCAAGCTGGCTGAAAAGCATATCAAAGATGCCAACGAAGAAATAGCCGAGAAGGTTGTGCTCTTAGAAAAAGCGAAGAAAAACATCGTGACCAAAGAAGGTTCGCTCGAGTTGAAAAAATCTGAGCTGGAGAAAATAATCGCTTCTAACGAAAAAGAGGAAAAAGAATTTTTAAAACTTTCTGAAGCTGCAAAGCAGGAAGTAGAACCCAGGTTGTTATCGAGCTACGAGAAAATCCGCGGAAATTTCCGCAATGGCCTTGCGGTAGTGCCTGTCGTTCGCGACGCTTGCGGCGGATGCTTTTACGCGATCCCTCCTCAAAAACAAAGTGAAATCAAACAGCACAAGAAAATTGTTGCGTGCGAAAACTGTGGCCGTATTTTGGTAGATGAAGAGCTGCACAACAATATCGAAGTAAAATAAGTGATAAATCTTTTTAAAAAAACTTCAACCCAAAACGGTTGGAGTTTTTTTTTGCCCACATAAAACCAAAAAGCCAGACTTTGATAGTCCGGCCGTAAATTTAATGCTGTGAACCCATTATTTTTTTAATTCATCCCTGGCCGCATCCACGCCAGCCTGGGCCGCTTCTTTGATCTTTTGCGCCCCTTCTTTTAATTTCTCAACCCCTTCGTTGGCTTTTTGGCGGGCTGCATCGCCCAATGCTTTTGTATGCTCTTTAATGCGATACGCCGCGCTGTCTATATCTGCCTTCAACGAGTCCCCGATACCGGCCAACGTGGTATCCGTTTCCGGAGTCGCTTCTACTACGGTATGATCGATTGCATTGAGCGAATCCTCTTCAGATTCCTTAACAGTAGAGGCCGTTTCGCAAGAAACAAGCGCCGCGGCCAACACAATAGAAAATAGACTATTTGATTTACGCATAATTATTTTTTTAAGTCAACAAATCGCACCCGCCCTGCTATTTTTTTCTGAAAAACAAGCGTATGGGAACACCACTAAAACTAAAATTTTTTCGTAATTGGTTTTCGAGATAGTTCCTGTAAGGCGTTTTAATATCGTCCGGAAAGTTACAGAAAAATGCAAAGGATGGCACGACCGTGGGAAGCTGGGTTACAAATTTAATTTTGATCGCGTGGCCGCGCACCACAGGCGCATGATGGGCCTGAACAGCTTTTAACATCACATCGTTCAATTTAGATGTTGAAACTTTCTTCTTGCGGTTGTCAAAAACTTCCAATGCCGTTTCCATGGCTTTGAAAATTCGGGTTTTCTCTAATGCCGAAATAAATACCACAGGCACGTCGCTAAATGGAGCCAGCTTTTTCTTCAAAGCTTCTTCAAATTCTTTTGCCGTATTGGTTTCTTTTTTGATCAGGTCCCATTTATTTACCAACAATAAAATCCCTTTTCCTTTTCTCGCTGCGAGGCTGAAAATATTCAGGTCTTGCGCCGTTAATCCTTTTTCGGCATCAACCAGCAGCAAGCAAACATCAGCCTCGTCGACCGCTTTGATCGCCCGGATTACTGAATAAAATTCCAGGTCTTCATGAACACGGGCTTTACGCCGGATACCGGCGGTATCAATCAAAATGAATTCTTTCTGAAATAAATTATAATGCGTGTGAATCGTGTCGCGCGTGGTGCCAGCAATATCGCTCACAATGGTACGTTCCTTTCCTACCAAAGCGTTCAGCAAAGAAGATTTGCCGACATTGGGCTGGCCGATGATAGCAAATTTGGGCAGCTCGTCTTTCTCTCCCTCGTCCGCTTTTTCTTCGGGAATCAGCGCTGCAACCGCGTCGAGCAACTCGCCGGTTCCGCTACCGCTGGCCGAAGCAATAAAATAGACTTCATCGAAACCCATGCTATAAAACTCTGTAGCATCGAGCATCCGGTCATTATTATCAACTTTGTTTACCGTTAAAAAAACGGGTTTAACACTTTTGCGCAGCACATTGGCCATTTCTTCATCCAGGTGTGTAATACCGGTTCCGGCATCGACCATAAATAAAATGGCATCGGCTTCGTCCACTGCGATCAATACCTGCTTGGCAATTTCCTTTTCAAACACATCTTCGCTGCCGTGCACAAAACCGCCGGTATCAATGACGTTGAACGGCTTACCATTCCAGTCGCTGATGCCATATTGCCGGTCGCGTGTCACGCCGCTTACGTCATCTACAATTGCTTTGCGCTGCTCGAGCAGCCTGTTAAACAACGTGCTTTTTCCCACGTTTGGCCTGCCTACTATTGCTAATGTAAAACCCATTTATTTTTTTGTTTTATTAATCTTCCGCTATGGATATTTCGCTGTTCCACAGCTATGGATATTTCGCTGCTCTGCAGCTATGGATATATCGCTGCTCTGCAGCTATTAATCTTCCGCTGCTCCGCAGCTACTGCGTTTTTACTACTGCCCGTAGCCGTATTCCCTTAAATGTAAATCATTATCACGCCATTTGGGCTTCACTTTCACGAACAACTCCAAAAATACCTTCCTGTCTAAAAAAGATTCGATATCGGCACGCGCCATCGTTCCTATTTTTTTAATCATACTTCCTTTTTCGCCGATCAGGATCATTTTCTGCGTTTCGCGATGCACAATAATGTCGGCTACGATTTTGGTCAGCGTTTGCTTTTCCTTGAATTCCCTAATCAATACGGCCGTGTGATAAGGGATTTCATCCTGAGCCAATTCGTAGATTTTCTCCCGGATCAATTCACTAACAAAGAATTTTTCGGGAAGATCGCTGATGCTATCGTCTTCATAAAAAGGAGCGCCTTCGGGCAATAACTCAAGAATGGGCTGCAGGAATTTTTTAAAATTAATACCGGTTAAGGCAGAGATGGCCACTATGTTTTTACAGTAGGGTTTTGCACTGAAAAAATCTTTGGCGCCCTGGATGCGCTCCTGTGAAGCCCGATCAATCTTATTCAATACCAGCACCGCCGGCACCCGAAGCCTGAGCGCACTAAAAATACTGTCACAGGTTTCCCAGTCATCGTTTACATCTACAATCAACAAGGCCACGTCGGCATCTTCAAGCGCGCCTTTTACAGATTGCATCATTTTTTCATGCAATTTGTATTCGGGATTGATAATGCCTGGCGTGTCGCTAAAAATGATCTGATAGTCTTTTTCGGTAAGGATAGCTTTGATGCGGTGCCGGGTGGTTTGTACTTTATGCGACACGATGGCGAGCTTCTCTCCCATCAGCGCATTTAGCAAAGTGCTTTTGCCCGCATTGGGCCTTCCGAAGATATTTACAAAACCTGATTTCAAATCTTATGATCGTTGTATTATTTAAATTAATTGGATTTCGAAGCAAGTGGGGCTGCCATTTGTACTACAATTCAACTGAGCGTAGCAACACCGACGCCACGTATTCCCGGCCGGATCAAAAATAAACTAATCTTCAATTCAACAAAAAAGGCCGTTCACCTTGAAGCGAACGGCCTTTTATTTCTGTTGCGAAGCCAGGGATCGAACCTGGGACCTTCGGGTTATGAGCCCGACGAGCTACCGCTGCTCTACCTCGCGATGCAAATATACGAGGTTTTTTTGAAGCAGCAAAGCCTTAGGGCATTTATTTTTTATTTTGCCGGTGTGATGACAATATTTCTGAATTGGATCGGGCCATGATCTCCCTGGAAATAAAGCGGGCCGGGCTCTCCTTCTTTACTGTCGAGCGCGCCACCTGTAATGCCGGGAATTTCCTGGTTGGTTATCACCGTTTTGCCATTCGCCACAACGGTTACCATCCGGCCAATAAGTGTAATATCGTAAGTCTGCCATTCGCCAGGGCCTTTAGAATTGATTTCGCTGGGCGCAATAAACCCGTAGATGCCACTGAACAACACGTTGGAAGGATGCTCAGACTTATCGTTGTCCAAAATCTGCAATTCATAGCGGCCACGCAGGTACACCCCGCTGTTGCTGCCTTTTTGGTAGCGAAACTCTACATGGAGCTTGAAATCTTCGAATTTCTTTTCAGAAATTAGGTTCGCGCCGGACTTGGGGCTGGTTAAAATGCCGTCTTTCACCACCCATTGATTTTCGGCACCTACAGCTTTCCAACCGGTAAGGTCTTTGCCATTGAATAATTTTATCGGCGTGCCCCACACCGGCGCTTTCGTTCTTTTTAGATAAGGAGCTTTTACGCCTGTCCAGTTATACTTTTTCCCATTGGGATAAACCATAGTGCCTTTCAGCCCGCTACTTGTTAGTTCCCCTTCTACCACCAGGTCGTTAGGCTCTGACTGCCATTGGGGCGGGATGGCAAAAGAAAATTTTCCATTATCAAATTTCACTTCGGAAACCGGGCGGGCGCTGCCATCGTCGCCTACGAAATAGCCCACCAGGGTCTTGATTCCGGATAGTTTAACTTCCAGCCAGGATGGTTTTTCCTGCCCGTCTTTATTCATTGTTATATCCCATCTTCCAATGAGGTCTTCTTGTTTCATAGCCCATAGATTTACGCTGATTAAACCGGCAATAGCAAATACAACTACTTTTTTAAACATGAGAATTTTTTTATGTTTTTGAATGGTACAAATATAAATTTTTAGTGCACGTGAACATAACAATAGTATCTTTAATAGCATTAAATGCTAACAGCTTTCTTTTGCAAGCCTGGCAAATAACTCCATAGCATTGATAATTTTACATCATGACGGAAAAGAATCACCATTTTAGTTTTAAAATAGCAGCGCATATCAACGAACTTGATGCTGCCGATGCCGACCTGTTGCAGCAAGCGAGACAGCTGACTGCTGTGGCATATGCGCCATATTCTAAGTTTCATGTGGCAAGCGTGGCGCTACTGGCCAACGGCGCCATGGTGCGGGGCACTAACCAGGAAAACGCATCTTACCCCGTGGGCATTTGCGCAGAGCGCAGTTTACTTGCCGCCGTGGGCACGCAATATCCTAACGAAATTATAAGAACGATCGCTATCACATATCAGCCGCAAAATGAAAAAAGTAACACGCCTATCTCGCCGTGTGGCATGTGCCGGCAAAGTTTATTAGAGTATGAGGCAAGGGTCAACCATCCCATACGTCTCTTGCTGGCTGGCGCTGAAGGGCCGGTATATATAATTGACACTGTAAAACACTTGTTGCCATTGGCTTTTGGCAGCGGCCATCTTTTATAAATCAATATTCTTTCTCGATTTCTACTCCGATTTTCCCCTGAAAATTGGCTAAAGGCATTTGCAGCTTATATAAACTCATTTTTATTTTTACCAGCTGCGGAAACCGGGTTTTCAGCTTTTCCGCGAGGTCGGAAAGAAAGGTTTCGAGCAATTCACGGGGCTGCAACATTGCTGCCTTTGCCAGTTCATATACCTCGGCATAGTTGATCGTTTCATCCAGGTCGGTAATAACCGTTTGCGTAGTATGAAAAGAAAGCCAAATGTTTAGCTCAAATTCATTCCCCAGTTTTTTCTCTTCTTCATACAGGCCATGTTGTGCGAAGAACTGTAGTTTTTCGAGATGAAGTGTTATTAGCATTTTAGCGATTTTATTTCATAAAAAAGCCCCCATTTCGGGGGACATTTTTTAAAATGGTTTTTATAGTCCTTTTTCTCCCAAATACCGTTCGGCGTCTAATGCGGCCATACAACCACTGCCCGCGGCAGTTACGGCTTGACGATAGATTTTATCCTGCACATCTCCTGCTGCAAAAACGCCTTCAATATTGGTTTTGGAAGTACCCGGAATGGTTTTTATATAACCGGTTTCATCCATTTCCAAAAAGTCTTTAAAAATTTGAGAATTGGGCTGATGACCGATCGCCACAAAAAAAGCACTGATGGGAATTTCGCTCAGTTCCTGGGTTTGATTGTTTTTAATACGCACGCCGGTTACTTTATTATCGCCCAATATTTCCTCAGCTTCGGTGTTGAAATACACTTTAATATTAGGCGTATTAAACACGCGATCCTGCATTACTTTACTGGCTCTCATTTCGTCCTTGCGCACCAGCATGTGCACATTGGTTACAATTTTTGAAAGATAAAGCGCTTCTTCTGCTGCCGTGTCGCCCGCTCCCACAATCGCTGCTTCTTTTCCTTTGAAGAAAAAGCCATCGCAAACGGCGCAGGCGCTCACGCCAAAGCCATTTAATTTTTCTTCGCTCGGCAGGCCCAGCCATTTGGCAGAAGCGCCGGTTGAGATGATCACCGCATCTGCTTCGATCATTTTCTCATCATCGATCCACACTTTATGCGGATGCCCCGAAAAATCCACTTTAGTAGCCGTACCAAAGCGAATATCAGCACCCATACGTTTGGCTTGTTTTTCGAAATCAATCATCATTTCCGGGCCCTGGATACCATCCGCATAGCCAGGATAATTCTCCACTTCTGTGGTTATCGTCAATTGTCCGCCCGGCTGTATGCCCTGGTATAAAACGGGTTTCAGATTCGCCCTTGCCGCATAAATGGCCGCCGTATAACCAGCAGGCCCTGATCCTATAATTAAACAATGAATTCTTTCTATGTTCTCGTCTGCCATAAATAATTAAGATTTGAATAATTACAAAAATAGAGGGAAAAGGTTTAGCAGCCTTTTCATCGCAGGTTTTAGGGCCGCGACAATGGTTGGGTTTTTATTTGATCAGGGATGCTTTATAAACCTATCTTCCGCGTTTTGAAGCGCTTGCTGATACCCTTTTGGATCGACGAATAGGCCCGGGTTATAAGGCGTGTTTGGACTTCGTTTCTCATGCAAATCAAACTGGCTGGCATGAGCCGCGAGCCAAATATCAAACTTCAGTTTTTTCATGGCTTCAAAAGTGTACGTATAATCTTTTTTGATCGAAGGGTATTCCGCTATTTGCGCAAAAGGCCGGTCGGTAATGATTGTCGGAATATTTGCAATAAGTACTTTATAGGTTTTGCCCGCTTCCGTTACATCCAACAAATAGCTACAGGAGCCTTTGGTATGGCCCGGGTGATGCAACATAGTAAGTTGCGTCGTTCCAAGCTGAATTGTATCTCGATCTTTCAGCAGTTTGTCTGGCTCTACAGGCCTGAAGGCTTGTCCGAGATGACTTAGTTCATAATCTGATTTTCCGCCGTCTTTCAACACACTTGCATCTGCGGCATTTGCATAGAATCTGGCGCCGGTTTGTCTTTTTATTTCAGCCAGCGCTCCAACATGATCATAATGGGCCTGGTTGGTAAGCAATATTTTTACATCCTCATATTTAAACCCAAGCTTTTCAATATTGCTTTTAATTCGCGGCAGAGAACCTGCGAGGCCCGTATTGATCAGCATGCTTCCTTTATTTGTTACCACGAGATAACTGGCCAGATCGTAAGTGCCCACATAGTAAAGATTACCCACGATTCGAAACGGTTCATAAGGCTTTGACCATTCTTCCGGATTATTTCCAGGCTCCTTCACTTGTTGAGCGTTTAAAAGCGAGCAGCATAACAAAAAACAGATAACTATATATTTTTTCACGAATACGTAATTTAAAAATGCTAATAATTGGAAAACCTTTAAAATTCATTCCATCAACAAGTTTCAACCAACCCTTATCAATTTGCTCTTACAGCGCCTACTATTGACCATTCGCCATTGACTATTGCCTATTGCCCCTTCACCATTCATTATTGACTATTGCCTCTTCACCATTCCCCTCCTCTCACTCTTCATACTCCATCCCCAAATTATACATCGTAAATGCCCAAATATCGGCCGCTTCTTCTATTATTTTACTTGTTGGTTTACCAGCCCCGTGGCCGGCATTTGTTTCAATCCTTATTAATACCGGATTTTCGCCTTTGTGATATTCCTGCAACCTGGCCGCGAATTTAAAGGAATGCGCCGGAACGACACGGTCGTCATGATCACCGGTTGTAACCATAGTTGCCGGATAAGAAACACCCTTTTTTAAATTGTGATAGGGAGAATATTTGTATAGATAAGGAAAATATGCTTCAGCATCGGAGCTACCATACTCGACAGCCCAGCCCCAACCAACGGTAAACTTATGGTAACGCAGCATATCGAGTACGCCCACCTGGGGAATGGCGACTTTAAAAAGTTCGGGCCGCTGGGTCATTGCTGCGCCCACCAGTAAACCGCCATTACTCCCGCCGCGGATCGCGATTTTTCCACTATTGGTGTAATTATTTTTTATCAGAAATTCGGCGGCTCCAATAAAGTCGTCAAATACGTTTTGTTTATTCAGCAGCATGCCGCCCTGATGCCATTTCTCACCATATTCGCTTCCGCCGCGAAGATTAACGACTACATAAATGCCGCCCTGCTCAACAAAAAATGCATTGCTAACGCTGAATCCCGGCGTCATCGGGATATTAAAACCTCCATAACCATACAATAAGACGGGATTATTTCCCTCACGTTTCATTCCCTTCTTATACGTCAGAAACATGGGAACTTTGGTGCCGTCTTTGCTGGTGAAGAAAATCTGCTCGGTAACAATATTAGAGGTGTTCATATTGATTTCGGCCGTCTTGTAAAGCTCCGATTTTCCATTGGCGATATCATATTTGTAAATAGAAGGCGGCGTTGCAAAAGAGGCATAGCTGTAATAAAATTCCGAATCTTCTTTTTCGGCGCCAAAGCCGCTCGCCGTTCCTATTCCCGGCAGTTCTATTTCACGGATGGCTGCTCCATTATAATCATATTGATAAATGCGGCTCGAAGCATCCTTTAAGTAATTCATAAATAACTGGCCGCCTCCCGTGCCAACGCCCAACAACACTTCCTCCTTTTCGGGAATAACCGTTTTCCAGTTTTCGCGTGCCGGATTTTTTGGATCAACCGCTACCACCCTGTAATTCGGCGCATTGAAATTTGTTTTTAACAGAAGGTGGCCGCCATTATTATCGATAACATTTGTCTCGGTGTCAAATCCTTTCACTAAGAGTTGAAACCCGCGCTGTGATTCATCCTTTAGATCTCTGAACCAAATTTCGTCACCACTGGTTCCTTCCGAAACCGAGAGGATTAAAAAGCGCTCATCCTCCGTCAGCCCACACCCATAATAGCGTTTAGGATGCGCTTTGTCTTCGTAAACCAGCAGATCCTCGCTTTGCGGCGTACCTATTTTGTGATAAAAAACTTTTTGAAATTCGTTGGCTTTGCTGAGCTTTGATTTTTCATCCGGCTGGTCATATCGGCTATAGTAAAACCCTTCATCCGCGCTCCAGGCGGGGCTTCCAAACTTCACCCATTCAATTTTGTCCGTCAGCAGCCGCTTCGACTCGGCATCCATTACATAAATTTCCTGCCAGTCGCTTCCGGCTTTTGAAACAGCATATGCCAGCAACTTGCCCGACTTACTAAATGACACCCCGCTCAGCGCTACCGTTCCTTCCGAACTAAATGTATTCGGATCGATCAACACTTCCGGCGCTGCGTTCAAATCTTTAGTTTGATAAAGTACCGATTGGTTTTGCAGCCCGTCATTTTTAAAATAATAATACCAGCCGCCTTTTTTGAATGGCGTCCCGAATTTGGGATAGTTCCATAGTTTTTGAAGCCGCGCTTCAATTTTATCACGATACGGAATTTGTGAGAGATATTGATCGGTCACTTTGTTTTGTGCAATTACCCATTGCCGGGTCTCCTCGGCATTATCATCTTCCAGCCACCGATAAGGATCTTCAACGGTTGTTCCGAAATACTCATCCCTAACCACTTTCTTTTCGGTGAAAGGGTATTGCATTTGTGCGTTCATACTTGATGTTATAAAAACTGCAAAAAGCAGTGCGGTTTGTCTCATGAAGTTTTTGTTAATAAATTCTTTCAAAAATATCGCATGTGCACGATAATTAAGAAATTTTGACGAAATAACGTAACCACATAGGTACATAGCATTTGTTGCTATCGAGGCTTTATACATTCCGCCAAAGGCGGATCATTGTATCCAGGCTATTAAAATATTATGTGTTTTTTATGCATTCATTTTATTCTGAAATTCTATATGCCTATGTGCTTAAACTTGGGAAGCTATTTTGTCAATCTTACTAAGATATCGCTCATCGAAATAATTGTTGGATGATAAAACGGATGCCCTTCAGCAAACTCAGGATAACAGCCCTATGTTATGGTGAGCGCGGTGTGTCATGGGAGCTTAACGAACCATAGCTGCCTCAACATACATTGAAATAAATTTTATATATTTAACCCGTTGCAATTAACACTATCGAAAGGCTGCTGCCAGTGATAATGGATTTTTTTCATTCAAACCCCGCTAACCAAAACGCTTATGCACAACCATTTTATACACCGCCTGCACCGGCTTAATCAATGGATAGCCCGTGCCAATACCGGCACTCCTCAAGAGCTTGCTAATAAATTGAAGGTTTCAGAAAGCCAACTCTATCTTGACTTGAAACTCATGAAAAAGTTGGGCGCACCCATTGCTTATTGCCGCCGGCGCATTACCTATTATTACACAGAAGACGGCTGCTTTACACTTGGCTTTGACCCCCCCCCGCGCAAAATTCACTCAAAACTAACAACTCATAATCTGCACTGAAATGCGTAGAAGGATGCCGCTGAAAATGATATTTATTGGCTTGGTAGTATTGCTTTTTAAGGGGCTCTACGCCCAGCAGAAAGATAGTCTCATCTCCGCTCCTTCTCTGGAGACGGCGTCTGCGGGCTCCGTAAAAGGCAAGGTAAAAGACAGCGCCTACAACTTTATGCTTACCAGCGCCACTGTGGCCGTTTATACAAATGCTGACAGCAGCTTGCTGCATTTTGCCATCCCCAACAATTTTGGCGAGTTTGCCGTGGATCAATTACCAACAGGTATTCCGCTTCACCTGGTTATCACCCACACCGGGTATAAACCCTTTTTTAAAAAATTCACCTTAAGCCAGGCCGCTTCTCAAAAAGATTTCGGTTTGTTATATATGTACCAGCATACGGATAAGGAAGGTAATATGCTGGAAGAAGTGGTGGTAAAAGCCGTGCCGCCCGTGCGTATGAATGGAGACACTTTAGAGTTTAATGCCGATGCTTTTAAAATGGATGCCAATGCCACGGGCGAAGACTGGATGCGCATACTACCGGGCCTCACGATCTGGGGCGATGGGGAAATTACTTTCAATGGTAAAAAGATTCAATCGCTGCTGGTAGATGGCAAACCCTTTATGGGCGGCGAAACTACCGTGGCTACGCAAAACCTGCCTAAGGAAGCGCTGGAAAAACTACAGATATACCAGCAGCGAGATGAAAAAAACCCACTTGATTCTACCATGTATGCTAACCTTAAACTGAAGGACGATAAAAAGATGGGCTACTTTGGTAAGATCGGCGGTGGATATGGTTTTACACCGCCTGGTCTCCTTCGGCAAGCTCAGGATAACATGCGCACTGTAATGGTGAGCCTGCCGAATCAGGGTAAGGCCGGGGGGAGGCGTCGATACACCGCCGACGGCATGATCTCAGGTTTCAACAAAAAAACACAACTCAATGTAGTAGGCGCTATCAACAATATCAATAAGCTGGCATCGGGCATAGATGTGCTGATGAACAACAGCTCCTATAAAGGCGAAGGCGCCAATACCGATTACCAGAGCAATTTTACCATGCGCGGCCTCAACAGGCCTATCGCCGCAGGCGCTAAATTTCAGTATGATTTTATTCCTGATCCCGCTTACCGTAAACGATCGCGGCTGAATGCAGATTATTTTATTAACGATAACCAAACGGTGATCAATAATACCAGTCTTTCCAATAATTATCTTACCGGCGATACCGTATTATCGCGCAATGCCGTAAGCCGTCAGCGTAACTATGCTACCGATCAGCGTCTGTATTCGGCTTACGAATTAAGTACCGAAAGAATGAACCTTAGCTTCAACTCCGCGCTTACTTCCAATTATGATAATAATAATAATGAAAGCGTTTCTGAACAGCAGAAAACAGGCATTGGTATTATTGGCAACAGCACTGCCAACAGCAGCGGCCAAAACCGCAAGAATAGTATTAACATGGGCATTAACTATAATAACAGGGAAGTATGGGGCCGCCAAAGGGAGCAGCGCATACCCTCGGAATTTAGTCTGGGCTACCAGTTTACTGCCAGCGCGGAAAAAGGCAGCTCGCGCAATTTTACTAAATACACTTCCCCGGTAAACCCGGCCAGCAATAAAGAATTTGACCGCCTCTACCAGCAGCGCGATGGCAGCAATAGCAGTCACCGCATTACGGCCAGCTACCCGGGGTTAAGGCGGCTGATCTTTAACCGGAGGAGCTTTGGCGGCATTGACATAGGCGTATCCGGCAGCTTCGATCTTAAAAACACCACCGATGTAGATAAAGTGCTGGATAAAGATAGCGTTACGCAAAACTATGTGCTCAACAGCTATCTTACCAACGATAGAGAGAGCCAGACACAGAATTTTATACCCACGCTTAGCTTTTCCAAAACATTTTATAAAGGGCTTACCAACCGCTACAACAAATGGGTAAGCCTGAAAGCAGATCTGAAAAAGCAGTTCTTTTCCATGCAGCACAGCGCTACGCAAATCGTGCAGAATTTTGCATATAGCTATTCCAATTTTATACCGCAGGCTTCTGCCGAATACTACAACCACCAGTATGGCAGCTACGAAATGCGCTACAATCTGGATTACACTACATCAGTCAATTATCCCGGCCTCAATAATATAGCCCCGCTGGTAGATAGTACCAACCTTTGGTATATACCCAAAGGCAATCCGTTGATACAACCACAATACAAGAAAGAGCTGGAGTTTAAATACAGCTTTAACACCCGCACGCCTAAAAACCCATTGCGGTTTAACATCGGTGCGGCTATTGGTGCTATCGACAATAATATTACAGACAGCACCCTGTTTGATGAGGAGGGCGTACGCACGGTATATACTGTAAATGCCAGCGGCAACCGCTATTTTAACGGCAATGCAGGTATTAAAAAGTCTATTGAGATGAAAAAGCAGCGTACGCTGGAGGTGGAAGGTAAGTACGATTATTATACCGGCAAAGATCCGCATTATATTAATAGCGCACTGGTGGTGAGCAATGGCATTAACCATAATATGCGGTTCAACCTTAGCTACCGTTATAAAGACCAGCTGTTTTTGAAAGGTGAAGAAAGCGTAGGCTGGTACAACAGCAGGCAGCAGGGCCTGGCCGACGGGGATAACAGTTTTAAAAATGCCAACCAGTTTACCCGCTTTTCCGGCTCGCTACAGCTACCCAAGAACCTGGTTTGGGCTACCAACATTACTTACAATAAAAACAAAGCGGGTAATAGTGCCGCCATTAACTATACCATCTGGAACGCCAGCCTTACCTACCGATTTTTGAAAGGTAATCAGGGCGAAGCTAAGTTCTCCGCACTCGACTTATTACGGCAGAACAAGGGTATTGTAAATACGATAAAGGGTAATATGCAAACCCTTAGCAGTACCAATGTGCTACAGCAGTATTTTATGATAACGCTGGCATATTATCCGAGGAAGTTTGGCTCTTCCAAAAGTCGGAAGTGACAGCTATTGTCATGGTGAGCTTGACGAACCATTCCCTGAGGTTCAGGGATGCTGTCGGAGTTTGCCGAAGCCTTCCTTGAGGCTCCGGGAGGCCAGCAGCTGATAACAGAGGCGACCCTCTTTGTACTTCTGACTTTCCGACCCCGGACCTCTTCTTATATAGCAAACTTTAAAATCTATGTGCTTAATAAAAAACTTCTTCCAAAACCTTTACGCAATCGATTGCGCAAATCGTTTACTATAATTATACTATAGTGAGCGCGATTACCTTAGCATTTGTAAAAACAATTAATAACCTGTTTGCTACCTTTTATAAAAACAACAGCTGAAAGATTGCAAACAAACTAAAACATGAAATTATGAAAAGAAAAATTTTAAGATGGGCGATAGTGCCTGTGGTGGCGGCTATCGGTTTTGTTGGATTGAGTTCGTTTACAGGGGAGGGCGAGAGTAGTGGTGGCGGAACTGAACCTTCATGCTCAACATGGTGCGAATCTGCTAAGAATCAGAATTGCTCACTTTCTTGGAGTGCCGGGGATTCTTCCATGACGAAAACCTGCCACAACCAAAAATTTAAGCTTCCCTAAAATTATTAAGCGGAGTAATTGTCTTATTCCGCTTAATTTTTAATTTTAATCTTATTAAGTATTGTGAAAAATAATAGTCTGTCTGTGTTATTCTTGTACGTTTTATTCATATCGTGTAGTAACACCGAGAATAACATAATAGGAGAGAATGGTAAAACATTCAGTGAACGGGAGATTAATGATGTTATAGAGCTGCAAGGTTCTCCAATCCCTCTTGATAATGTAAACAACCTCATTGATATCTTAGTGCTTCCTGACCAAGAGCTGTTGCTGGCAATTGATAGTGAAGGTGAATACGTATGCAAACTATATAGTCTTAAAAACTATAAGTATATAAGATCCTTTTTTAAAAGAGTGAATGAAACTGATAGCACATCATCCGTACGAATTCTTGGCTCTAATAAAATTGATTGGTTGTATTTACTTGATTTAGATAAAAAAAATGGTTATATATATGACCTAAAAGTTTTAAACGAATATGATAGTGAAATTATTCCCAGAAATACTGTTGGATTTCCATATCCAGATTTTGGTTATAAAGTGATTAAGTTGACCAATAACGACTTTTTTGAGTTAAATGGCATTACAGATCACGAGATTAATCCCTTTAACTTGTACGACAGCGTAGGCAATTTCGTAAAATCCGTAGGGCAATTTCCAACGTATGATAAATATTATAAAACCTTTGAACTTGCTCAAATTTTTGATGGTGGAATAAATTCATTTTCCAGCAATAAAGATACAATTGTAAAAGTATACTACTATACAGACATAGTTGAGTTAGTGGATACTAATGGGAAACTAATAGCTATAAGGCAAGGGCCGGATGGGCTTATTCCGCAATTTAAAAGAGTAGTGAAGAAACCTTACTCATATTTAGCACCTACTAACAAATCTAAACTTGCATACTACGGTATGCCAGAGTTTGGAAATAATAGCATTTATGCACTTTATAGTGGAAATAATTGGTCAGACACTTCTCAGGCGTTTAAAATTATTGCATTTGACAAACAGCTGACTCCAAAAAAACTTTTCAAATTGAATATTCCACTAACAATTTTTAAAATAGATGAAAAGCGAAATACTATATATGGTATATCAGCAAGGCATAAAAGATCGGTAGTCGTCACTCATATTCCTCACTAATAAAATTATGTACAGATTTTTTCTTATAATATTATTCTTGGTGTGTGTTGTTTCATGCGATATGGATGGTTCCAAAAAACTGAAAATATTGTCTGCTTCTGCACCTACGGCAAACTTTCTAAAAAACGTTTTAAAACCCTGTGGCAATATTGGTTCAAGTTTTTATGCTCTTTATATTAACGGCGATTGCGCAGTGTGTATTTTTGTGGCATACGAATTTTTAGATTTGTTAGAACGGGAAAATTCAAAAGGGTTATTAATAGTTAGTAGCTCACATTTTGATCAATTACAACGAAATATACCTGAAATTTTCGAGGATAAACGAGGGTTTTGCTTGGTACTAGAAACACCAGACCTTAACGTTCATAAGTATTTAGAATTGAATAAAATAGTTTTCGTCAAAGAAAAAGGAAGTTAACGCTGCATCATATATGGACTATTTAAACTTTTTTGGAAAAATACGCTTTATAGGGGCAATATTTTTTTTGTGTGTGTTAAATAATTTATACGGACAGCAATTTCCTGTCTACCGCATTGATCCTGCAAAAGCATATGGCGGAGCCATTGCTGATTATTTTGAAAATGTCGAATATATACCCTTAGAAACAACTAAAGAGAGTTTATTTGGGCAAGTAAGCGATTTAATAGTTACAGATAGTAGCTATGTTATTAATGATTTTGACACAAACGCTATATTCTTCTTTGATACCAAAGGAGCTTTTTTAACAAAGTATAATATCAAGGGGGCTAACTTATATCATAAAATCAGCTTTGATAAAAACAATAATGTAATATTGTTAACAATATATGATAACAGGTTAGATAAAAAAAGCTTCACGGCCTTATCACTAAAGGGGAAAATTCTTAGAAGCATAAATGACTTTTTTCAGGGAGATCAATTTACTAGTTTGAGTGATAGCTTTTACATCGTTAGCAATAGTTGTATGACCATTAATGATGCGCCAGCTACGGATAGCCTTTATTCCTTACTTAGTGTATATAAAGGGGATAGCTTGTACAAACTTTTTTTGCCATATAGGCAGAATGAAAACCTTGGTTTATGCAATATTGGTGTTTCAATTATATTGCCAGGAATATCAGATTCAGGATCAATTTATGTTGCAACTCCTCTTGAGCATAAGCTATTTAAAGTCACAAAAGACACAGCAACAATGATAGGAAGTTTCATATTTCCAATGAATCGTTCCTTGCCTCCAAAAACCATTTACTCCGACGACAAAAAATTCGTGGATAGCTTGTACCCAAAAGTTGATGAATACAATACCATACTTGGAGTATCAAATATCTATTTTATCAATCAATATCTTTTTTTTAAAATTAATACTAGAGCGTTTAAGTCGTTTGTGGGATCGGAAGGGCGATTTTTATATAATTTTATCTATGATTTGAAAACCAATAAGCTGATTTCGTTAGAAAGAATCACTCCCGATGATCAATCATATTTTTTGCCAATCCTCGGAAATACGTCGCATATTAACGGCTTAGTTATAATGGGCAAATATTTGTATTCCGATATCTCTTCTTTGTTAATGTTCGATGCCAAGGACAGGACAAAATACAAAAACCCTCAATACCCGCCAGTACTTCAAGAATACTTCAAAACCCAAAGTCGCAAAAGTAACCCCGTTATTGTGCGGATGAAGTTGAAGGAGTGAGAGGGGCTTCGGCAGGCTCAGCCTGACATAGCTTCGGCGCAACATTATTAAAACCAAGTTTCGGCGTAGTCTGTAACATCTTTGTACCTCCGTTTTCATTGTCCCGCCGCATGAAATAAACAGCTTATGAGAAAAATACTGATTATCGTTTGTTTTTGTTGGCTTTGGTTGTATGTGCCGGCTCAGAAAACCATACCAAAAGCCGTTATGGAATCCTTACAACTGGCGGGTGATAACCGCTCCGAGCTGGAAAAAGCAATAGCTCATTATCGTACCGAGCCGGAAAAACTAAAAGCCGCTTATTGGCTTATTGAAAACATGCGCTGGCACCGTCGCGATTATATTGACATCATCCCTGACCCCGAATTTTTAAAGGTATTTAACCTGGCGGATAGTTTATATTATAATCTGGTAAAGGGAAAAGCAATTGCAGAGTTAAAATCAGCAGCTACCAAAGACGGTATTACAGACATCAAAAATCGCGTGCGGCATACATTAGAGGCAACCTCTTTTGAAGAACCCTTCGTTGTTTATGCATCTGAGAAGCAGGTTACTGATCTGAACACTATTAACGCATCCTTCCTGATCAACCATATTGACAATGCTTTTGCATTAAAAAAAGAATCGCCGTATGTAAGCCAGCTTTCTGATGATGAATTTTATCTTTACACGCTTCCTTATCGTATGATCGATGGTCAGCATTTCAGGTATAGCGGAAGAGATTTTAACCGTTTTTTTTCAAAATACTTAGGTGATCTGAAAGACGGAAACTTTACCGAACATGTGGGCCGGTATAATGAAACAATAAAAAATCTCTCTGCTATTTTAGGGCCATATCCTTTCAGAAAAAGAACAGGCTTTGAAGAACTCTTTTTCGAAAAGGTCGACGGCTTTGACTGCTTTAGTATTTCTAATTATGGCGTAGCTGCTTTAAACGCCTGCGGTATACCGGTCGATCTACAGTTCAACATCGCCTACAAGATGCTCCAGGGGAGACATTCCGATTGTCAGATAGCGCCCCGGTTTGGCCAATGGACCATATTTTCACCACAGTCGAAAGTTCCTGAGCCCAGAGCATCCAGGTTTGAAACATATACAGGATGGATGAACCGGTATCGCGTGCATTTTGATGCGCGACAAAACACCCCGCATTTCCTGAAAAAAACAGATGAATTTGTCCCCTTTAGCCTAAGTGATCCTGCTATTGAAGATGTTACCCACTTAAGCATTCCAACAGTCGCCCTCACGTTACCGTTCTTGGCACCAACAGATAATAACTTGTGTTATCTTGGCACTTTTAACAGCGCCAGTGGCGTAATGGGTGTTTCCTGGGCTGTAATTAATAAGAAAGAGCAGATTGCTACTTTTAAAAATACAGTAACAAATGCATTGTATATTCCTTTCTATTACGAGGGCAGGGAACGGAAGACTTTTGGCGTGCCGTTCTACCTTAAATCGGACACCACTCAGCAAAATGGTTATAGCGTGTTGTATCTGGATGATGGAAAAGATGTTAGCCAAACAGTGAACTTAATACTTACCCGTAAGTTTCCGGAGAAAATGAGCGGCTTATGGAGGCAGATGATTGGCACTGTTTTGCTGGCATCGAACGATTCTTCTTTTCAAACGCACGATACCCTATTTGCTCTAAAGACTGCACCTAGGCCCTATATGCAAGAGGTGAAGTTAAGTAACGAAACCGCCTATCAGCACTACCGTGTTCTAGGTTCTGAACGAGAACCTAAAATACAAATAGCGGAATTACAACTTTTGACGAACACAAAATATGGCTATCCGCTTACGTCCGCTCCTTGGCCTGTAGCTGTTCTTAGTCCTCAACAAACGATCAATGACGATACTTCGCTGGTTTGGGTACTTTCTGACGTCCCGGACGTTATGAAAAAGTCTTCAATAAGTGACGAAAGTATGGAAACTTCCCCCGGAAAAACCAGGGATGCAACGGTAGAGAATATCAGCTACAAAGAGCCAGTCGTTGTCACTGCTTTGCGCTTCGCTCCACTTAATGCCAACAATGGCATTGTTCCTGGTAACCAATATCAGTTAAGGTATTGGAGCGATGGACATTGGAACGATTTTGAATACCCACAAACGGCAGAATATAATTACCTAGAATTTGAGGGAGCACCTAAGGGTAAACTGTATTGGCTGAAAAATCTAAGCGGTGGCAAGGAAGAGTTGCCCTTTATTGTAGCTGACGATGGCCGCCAACGCTTTCTGTATTACAATATAAAGTAGTGTAAACGATAAAAAGTGTTAAAGCACATCCGGCATTTTACATATATTATTTATAGTGGCTTGCTTATCGAATTCTTCTTTTTCTTTGCATCCTTTTATCGCTTTTCCTTTAACTACGAGATTGCCTTAAACGATAAGCAATACCTGTTGCTGTCCCTTCCTTTGGGAGCATTGATCTTACTGCTATCTTTATTACAAGGCAAACAGATCGATGCAAAAAGATTTATATATTTGGCGGGCTTAATTGCATCCTGCCTTTTTATCCTCCTCAGCAAATACTATCATTTCGGTAATGAACATTTTTTCGTAATAGCGTCAGCGTGTATGGTATCGGGGCTTTTTCTTTTTATAAAAAACCTGACAGTCATAAATACCATTCTTTGCTTTTTATTACTGTCATTTTTGTATCAGCTATATACCGGCGTGGCACAATATACTGAGGCGGTAAATTATTCGGAAAACATAAGCCTAGAGTTGAAGGGCAGTTTTCAGAACTCTGGCGTTTTTGGCTTTTGCCTGGTAGCTCATTTACCGGTTGTCTGGTATTGCCTGTTTCATTTATTAAAACGCACTTTGCAAAAAGCTGGAAAGCCAAGACTGGCGGCCATACTGACAGTCGTAATTTTTGTTGCCGTATCTGTAACAGCGCTATTTCTGATATTTCAAACACAAAGTCGCAGCGCCTGGATAGCGTTAGTTGCGACAGCCGGTGCAGGACTCGTAACTGGCTATTTTGCTCGCATAAAAGCAATAATATCGCGGCTGCCCCGGTTTGTACCTATTCTTTGTATTATGTGTTTCACCGGACTGGCTACTGTGGCCGGATACTATCTTTTTGCTTTAAAAAAAATGTCGGCAATGGGCAGGATGATGAAATTATCCATTACCTGGGATCATATTACCGATCAGTTCTGGCTGGGTACCGGTCTGGGCCGGTTTAGTAATTATTATCCGTATTGGCAAGCAGCGTATTTTAAAAATCACCCTCATCCTCCTGAATCTTTTTTCTTAAGTGCCGGCGAAAGCTATATCCTTTTTAACGAGCCTTTGCAACTGTTTAAAGAGGTCGGCGCGTTGGGGTTTTTGGTGTGGGGGGGGTGTCTGATTTTGTTTTTCAGGACAAAGCCACCCAAGGAACAAAGACGTTTATTTGTCGCACTAAAACTTGTTGTGGTAAGTCTGCTTGTCTGCGGTTTTACGTCGTACCCTTTTCATGTAAACTACCTGATATTGATGGCGACCTTTTGCTTTTTTGTCGTCGTAGCTCTTGGACGGTCGGGTTGGCTTCATAATTTTAAGATGAAGGCTCCCAGCTTTTTTACAATGAAACCAGCGCTTATTCTCACAATTGCAACTTTAATCTTTACAAGTTATAAAGGTATTAAAACCTTTTACGCATATAACAGATGGGATCATGCCGCAGATCATTTTTCAGGAAATGATACTGCCTTAATAAAGGAGTACGAAGCTATTTTCCCTTATTTGTCCGGTGACAGGAAGTTTTTAACAGTTTATGGAAAAGCATCAGGTCGCGATAGCGCTGCTTATCCAAAAGCCATCATGATGCTGGAGCAGGCGCGTCAGCTCCACCTATCCCGCATAGGTATAGAGCGATTGATTGACGTATATAAAATGCAGGGACGTTTTAGAGAAGCCATCAGCCATCAAGAATGGCTGTGCAATTTTTTGCCTAATAAGTTTCTACCGAAACACGAACTGATGAGATTGTACCTGGTTAATGCAGATACCCTAAACGCTAAAAAAACAGCTCAGGATATTTTATTGATGCCGGTTAAAATAAATTCTGCTGAAGTTGAAAATGTTCGCAAAGAAGCTACAGCTATGTTGAACCGGTAGCGGTTAATAAATAATGAATTTGTTTAAGTGTTTCAAAAAAACGAGCGTAAAAAGGGTACCAGGCTCAGCCCGTCCGCGGTCCAGTCGGACAGACCTGCAGAAGCCAATTAGCCAAAAATGTATCCGTCTTCATGCGCATGATAACACTTTTCTTAGAAAATTTCAAATATCAAAAGTTTTAACAAGCTCCATCTCATATAACAATAAATCCAAAAATCTCAAAACAATTAAAGTGTTTTATACACACAACGTTATTTTTAATATATTTGGAGCTTACAATTTATAAAATCCAATTATGCAACAAAGTATTTTGATCCTTGCAGCCGGAGGTCCCGCACCAGGCATTAACACAGTAATTAGTTCTGTATCTAAGATTTTCCTGAAAGGAGGATTTAGAGTAATTGGCCTGCACGACGGTTACAAAAATCTGTTTACCGGAAACGCATCTACGCTCGATATAGATTTTGAAACGGCTGATACTGCTTTGACAAGAGGCGGCTCTATTCTGCGCATGAGCCGGTACAAGCCCAAAAATGAAGAGTTTACCACTGATTTTTTCGTAAAAAACAACGTAAAATTATTAGTGACGATCGGCGGCGACGATACAGCGTCCACCGCTAACCGCATTTCCACTTTCTTAACCGAGCATAAATTCCCGGTTCAGAACATTCACGTTCCTAAAACAATTGACAACGACCTGCCGCTTCCCGATAACCAGCCGACTTTTGGCTATCAAAGTGCGACAGAAGAAGGTGTTCGCATTACCAAAACGGTTTATGAAGACGCCAAAACCTCAGCCAACTGGTTTGTAGTTTCAGCAATGGGCCGCGAGGCGGGTCACCTGGCTTTCAGCATCGGTTCATCGTGCCATTTACCGATGATTGTAATGCCTGAGATGTTTAACAAGGCAGCATTAAATTTTGAAAATATCACCAAACTCATTGTTTCTGCTATTCTAAAAAGAAAGTTGCTGGGCATTAATTATGGTGTTGCAATCGTGAGCGAAGGTATCTTCCATTTTATGACGGACGAAGTGATCAAAGCATCAGGCGTTCAGTTTACTTACGATGCGCATGGCCACCCGGAATTGGGGAATGTTAGTAAAGCGCATATTTATAATTTGCTGCTTCAAAATAAGCTGAAAGAACTTGGTTTGGACATTAAATGCCGCCCGGTTGAACTGGGTTATGAACTGCGTTGTTTGCCACCGGCAGCTTTCGACCTGCAATATTGCACTATGTTGGGTACAGGCGTTAAGAAACTGTTTGATCAGGGATTAACAGGCTGTGTAGTAACGGTAAACAATAAAGGCGAGGTAAATCCGTTGTTTCTTAAAGATGTTACGGGAGAAAATGGTAAGGTAAAAACAAGACTTGTGAATATTGACGACGCGAAGACAAAAATGGTGATAGAAGATAACCTGCAATATCTTACCGCCGAAGATGTGGAAGCTGCGAAAGCGTTGGTGAGCAATCCGGAAGAATTTGTATTTTCAACCATTTTAAACTGGAAATAGGATTAAAAATTTTGGATAAGAGCTGCGGAAAGGCGGCTCTTATGCATTTAGAAAATTGACCCAAAAAGAGTATAAATCAATTTTAAAAATATTATGGCTAAAAAATTAGCGTCAAAAAAAACCGCAACAAAAGCCGACGAATCGTTTGCGCGCACGAAGATTGTAGCTACGGTGGGCCCGGCCTGCAACACTTACGAAAAGCTTGCAGACCTCGTTAAAGCGGGCGTGAACGTTTTCAGGCTCAATTTTTCGCATGGCGAACATGATGAAAAAAAGAAGATTATTGAATATGTACGTGCAATCAATAAAAAAGAAGGCACATCGGTAGCATTGCTCGGCGACCTGCAAGGCCCAAAATTACGTGTGGGTGAGATTGAAGGCGGCGGCATGCCCGTAAGCACAGGAGATAAGTTTATTTTTACCAGCCAAAAGATTATCGGCAATAAAGAAAAACTTTATATCCACTATCCCAACTTTCACAAAGACGTAAAAGTCGGAAATAAGATCATGATCGATGATGGGAAGCTCGAAGTGATTGTAAAGAAAATTTTACCCAATAATGACGTTCAGGTAGAAGTACTGCTGGGTGGATTTATTTCTTCAAAAAAAGGCGTGAACCTCCCCGACACAAAGATTTCGCTGCCGGCGCTTACTCCCAAAGATTTAAAAGACCTTGATTTTATCATCCAGGAAGAATTGGATTGGGTGGCTTTAAGTTTTGTGCGCCAAACAGAAGACATAAAAAAGCTGCGCAAAATTCTTGACAAAAACAAGAGTAAGACAAAAGTTATTGCGAAAATCGAAATGCCGGAGGCCATTCCCAATATCCGCGATATTATCAACGCCTCCGATGGCATTATGATTGCGCGCGGCGACCTGGGTGTTGAACTGCCCGTGGAAAAAGTGCCTTTGATCCAAAAAAATATCATCAAGAAGTGTATCCACCGCGCGAAGCCTGTAATTGTAGCTACGCAGATGATGGAGAGCATGATCGATCGCACCAAGCCCAACCGTAGTGAAATTACCGACGTGGCGAACGCCGTATTGGAAGGGACGGACGCGGTAATGTTGAGCGGCGAAACGGCCACGGGCCTGCATCCTACTTTAGTGGTGGAAACGATGCGCAAAATCATTCTGGAAATCGAACGCACCGAGTATAACTACGATTTGGATGAGGTTTTACAACCCCAACCCCACTCGCCTACCTTAACGAGCGATGCGGTTTGTTATAACGCCTGCCACCTGGCAAAAGATGTAGCTGCCAACGCCTTGATCGGTATGACACAAAGCGGTTACACGGGCTTTATGCTGAGCAGTTACCGACCCAAAGTTCCGTTGTACATCTTCACCAAGCATCAGCAACTGATCAACCAGATGAGCCTTTCGTGGGGCGTACGTGCGTTTTTGTATGACGATGATGAAAGGCAGCTGGATACTATTTTCTCTGACCAGATCAATATTCTGAAAAGAAATAATTTTTTGAAGAAAGGCGACATAGCGGTTAGCACTGGAAGTACGCCTGTTCATTTAAAAATTCCTACGAATACGATTAAGATTACGAAACTGGAGCAGTAGAATCAGATTTTTTCTAAAAACTTAAAAGCCGCTTTGTTACTCAACAAAGCGGCTTTTAATTAAAGGCAGTAATCTCAACCTATTACAGTTCTCTTATTTTTATATTTCTAAACCAAACATTGTTGCCGTGGTCCTGCAAGCCGATATGGCCTACTTTATAAGTGCCGAAATCAGGTGCACCCTTGAACTTGCTACCGGCGATCAGCGCTCTCCAGTTATCGTCCCACAAAGTAGTGCTGATCACATGCTGATCATTCAGATAAACATCCAACTTACCGTTCAGACAACGAACCAGGTAATGATTCCACTCCAGAGGAGCATTAGCAGCCTTGGTTTTTGCGGGAATCAAATCATATAAATCTCCCGCCTGATGCTTAAATATTCTGCCGTCGGGGTGGCCTTCGTTGTCAACGATCTGAATTTCCGGGCCCGTTCCCCACATCCAGCGATACTTATCTTTGTTTTCATTGATATAAAAACAAATACCGCTGTTTCCGTTTTTATCGATTTTCCAATCGAGCTGAAGCTCAAAATCTTTGTATTGCTTATCTGTAATAATATCCCCCCCTGTTTTGGGAGTGCCATCTTTAGTAGCATCCAAATGCAAGGTTCCATTTACTGCTTTCCAGGCCGTTCCGATTGTTTTCGAGCCATAGGCATGCCACCCATCCGAGCTTGTTCCGTCGAATAACAATTTCCAGCCCGCCGACTCCTCCGCGGGCGTTAATACGTTCATCGCTACCACGGGTGTAGGTTTTTCGGGTTCGGGCGTTGGCTCAGGCGTGGGTGCCGGTGTCGGCGCGGGCGCTGGAGCAGGTGTTGGTGCAGGTGCGGGTGTACGATAAACCCGCGGTGCACAAGCATATAGCAGGCATAGAGACGCGGCTATACAAGTGATAGATTTTATTTTATTCATTTTCTTACTTAAATATAAAGGAAGCGGATTAGGAATAATTTTATATCAGCGAATACCACTGTTATTTCTTTAACAGTAAAATGTATTCGACCATTTCTTTTGCCTCCTGCTCAGAAACGTTAGGATGTGGCGTCATCGGCACTTCGCCCCAAACGCCAGAACCGCCTGCGATCACTTTCTGCGCAAGTTCCGTAATCTTGGCATCATCAGCGCCAGCATATTTATTGGCCACCTCGCGATAGGCCGGCCCCGTTAGCTTTTCATCGATCTTATGACAAGTTGGGCACTGATATTTGCCCGTAAGCTCCAACCCTTTTTGATAAACAGGATTGGAAGAAAGATCATCCGCCGATGCCGTCGTTTGTGAAGTGGATGAAGATTCAGTGTCCGCTTTTTTTTCAGCGTCGCCCCCTCCGCATGATGCAGCGATAATGGATAAAACAGATAATGAGAGTAAAATTTTCTTCATATAAAATATTTGTCGCTAAAGTATAAATTATTATTGAAGCCCTAATACTTTTTTATTGAAATCAGAGTCGGTGCCGGTCGCTGCAAAATCATCAAAAGCCTTGTCTGTCACCCGGATAATATGCTTATTAATAAACTCCGCACCTTCCCTTGCCCCGTCCTCCGGATGCTTCAGGCAGCATTCCCATTCCATAACCGCCCAGCCTTTATAATCGTATTGGGCTAATTTGGAAAAAATAGTTTTAAAATCTACCTGTCCATCGCCCGGGCTTCGGTAACGACCCGCGCGGTTGAGCCAGCTTTGATAACCGCCGAACGTACCCTGCCTTCCGGTTGGATTGAACTCCGCATCTTTTACGTGAAACGCACGGATCCGTTCATGATAAAAATCGATGTATTGAATGTAATCGAGTTGTTGAAGCACAAAATGAGATGGATCATAGAGCAAACATGCACGCGCATGCTGATTGACTTTATCCAAAAACATTTCGTAGGTCGCGCCGTCAAACAGATCCTCTCCGGGATGTATTTCATAACAAACATCCACGCCACATTCGTCAAAATAGTTCAAAATCGGTGTCCACCGTTTGGCAAGTTCGGTAAACCCTTCATCAACCAATCCGGCCGGCCGCTGCGGCCATGGGTGAAAAGTGTGCCACAGCAGGGATCCGCTGAAAGTAGCGTGAGCATTGAGCTCCAAATTTTGCGAAGCTTTCGCCGCATATTTTAATTGTTGAATGGCCCATTCTGTCCGTGCTGCTGAATTGCCCCTCACTTCTTCCGGCGCAAAACCGTCAAACAAATCATCGTAAGCCGGATGCACCGCCACAAGCTGGCCCTGCAAATGCGTTGAAAGCTCAGAGATTTGAAGGCCCGCCGACAGCGCAATACCTTTGATCTCATCCGTGTAGGTTTTACTTTCCGCGGCGAGTTTTAAATCAAAAATTGAAGGATCATTAGTGGGAATCTGAACAGCAATAAAGCCTTTTTCTGCCGCCCACAAACAAATAGATTCAAAATTATTAAATGGAGGTTTGTCACCCAGGAACTGTGCTAGAAATATCCCGGGCCCTTTTAATGTCGTCATGCAAAATCGTTTTTAACTTTGAGCGATAAATCTATAAAAATAAATCCGATTAGCCTTGTATCGGAAAATAATTTAAGAAGTTTTAACCCTAACAGGTACTTTTGTTTGACCTGATTTTTCATATTAATTATTAGCTTTTAGATGTCAAAGGGTTCTTACAAATTGCTTAAAAAAATAGCCAGTTTAATTGCACGCCTAAAATACCGGAATGTTCCCGAACCTTATTTTTATTTTTTCAGAGATACGATTGTTTGCAAGATGGTGCAGTTAAAATATTTTTTTCGCGATTACTTATTTAAAAGTAAATATAAAACAATCGACTTTAGCGGAGAATTTGGAAATGAAATGCAATTTGCGTTGCCGCATGCGTACTGGCATTATAAAAACGGTACTTTGAAAGCAACCCGTTCTTTTCCGCACACGAAAGAACTTTATTTTTTTTCAGACAATCATTCAGAATTTCATACCGAGCGAACTAACGCGGGCAATTATAATTTTGAACTGCCGCGCATTTTATATAGCCAGGATTATGACATAAAAAAGTGGCTGCCTGTGCCGTTCAAAAGTCATTTTAAAAATGATATTTACCGCTATGAAAAGCCGCTGCTTATTATTGCTAACCGATACAATACCGAGTGGGACGGCCCGCCTGTCTCCTATTTCAGCAAGGATGTGCTCGATCAGATAATTTCCAGGTTGAAGGATCGCTACCAAATTATATACAGCCGCCCCCAGGCGAAGGATATTGTCAACGACAATAGCGCTATTTATGATTTGAAAGAATTTGAATGGCTGAAAAGCCGGCATCCGGAAGTTATTCATTTGAATGATCTTTATAAAGAGAATAAAATAAAGGCCCGCAACTTTAACCATTTTCAGCTCTGTGTTTACGCCAACTGCGAAAACTTCATTTCCATACACGGCGGCACCGCCACGCTGGCGAGCTACTTTGGAGGGAAAAATCTTATTTTCTCTAAAAAAGGGCCGGAGCATTATTTCCAGTGTTACCGCAAATTTTACCCTCAGTTTTCAGGCGCTGCTATTCATCACGCAGCAACCGAGGATACATTATTTCAATATGTCGATGATTTGTTTTAAGCTAAAAAAGGATCACAACTTCGTTTTTCCGGCTTAAAAACTTTTGGAAAAATTACATTACCCAAATATTAAATCGTGACTACTGCATTGTCAACCGAGCGACATACTACCGCCTAAATTTATATCATATCAAACTGATAACCATTTGTTTAAAAATAAAAAATCAAACTTCCTGGCGTCCTTATGTAAGATTAAATGTTAAAAAAACAATTAATAATTTTACAACATTCAACCGCGAAGAGCCAAGAGACAAATCGGGTTATCAGCAGTCCAAAATCCTAATATTCTTGCTACCTTTACGTGCTTTCGAAAAGGCAATGTTTGCATTATATTTAATAACTATAAGATCTAATTTACAATGAGTACTACTCCTACCACCCTGTTTGATAAAGTATGGGACGCCCATGTGGTCAGAAAAATTGAAGACGGCCCCGATGTATTATTTATCGATCGTCATTTTATTCATGAGGTAACAAGCCCCGTTGCTTTTTTGGGAATTGAGAACAGAGGTATTGGTGTGATGTACCCGCAAAGGACCTTCGCCACAGCCGATCATAATACTCCAACGATCAACCAGCATTTGCCGGTTCAGGATCCACTTTCTGCCAAGCAGTTGGCAGCACTTTCGAGCAATGCAGAGAAATATGGCATTTCGATCTGGGCGCTCGGCAGTCCCAAAAATGGAATTGTTCACGTGGTAGGCCCCGAAAACGGGATTACCCAACCGGGTATGACGATTGTTTGCGGTGATTCACACACATCAACGCATGGCGCTTTTGGCAGCATCGCTTTCGGCATAGGAACCTCTGAAGTGGAAATGGTGTTATCGTCTCAATGTATCATGCAGCCAAAACCCAAAAAAATGCGGGTGACGGTAAACGGTAAATTGGGTAAAGGAGTATTACCTAAAGACGTGGCTTTGTTTATTATTTCTCAAATCACCGCAAGCGGCGCAACCGGGTATTTTTGTGAGTATGCAGGCGAAGTGTTTGAAGATATGAGCATGGAGGGCCGCATGACTGTTTGTAATATGTCGATCGAAATGGGCGCACGCGGAGGTATGATTGCGCCTGACGAAACCACTTTTAATTATATTAAAGGACGCGACAAGGCGCCCAAAGGAGAAGCCTGGGATAAAGCTTTAGCCTACTGGAAAACGCTTAAGACAGACGAAGGCGCTTCATTTGATTATGAATTGACTTTTGATGGAGCCGCCATCGAGCCTCAAATCACTTACGGCACCAATCCAGGATTGGGAACTGCGATTACCAATAAGATCCCCAAAGCGGCAGAGGTGAAAGACGGTGAAGCATCGTACAAAAAATCCCTGGCGTATATGGATTTCAAGGAAGAGGAAGATATTCTTGGAAAGAAAATCGATTACGTGTTTTTGGGAAGTTGTACCAATGGCCGCATCGAAGATTTCAGGGCCTTTGCTTCTATCGTAAAAGGTAAAAAGAAAGCCGATAATATTACGGCCTGGCTGGTACCTGGTTCTCATATTGTGGAAGCGCAAATTAAGGAAGAAGGAATTTTAGATATATTGACCGAAGCTGGTTTTGAATTGAGGCAGCCCGGCTGTTCGGCTTGTTTGGCGATGAATGATGATAAAATCCCTGCCGGTAAATATGCTGTCAGCACCAGCAACCGGAATTTTGAAGGAAGGCAGGGCCCCGGTGCGCGCACCCTTTTGGCCAGTCCTTATGTGGCGGCTGCGGTAGCGGTAACCGGCGTGGTAACCGATCCGCGCGAGTTGATCGACGCACAGGAAACAACAGTCGCTTAATCGAAAAATCGCATTAACGAGATTAATCAAACTTCAATTCTTAAATCAGATACAATATTATGGCTTACGATAAATTTACAGTTTTAACATCTTCAGCAGTTCCTCTTCCCATCGAAAATGTGGATACTGACCAGATCATACCGGCACGTTTCCTGAAAGCCACAGAACGCAAAGGTTTTGGAGATAACCTGTTCCGCGATTGGCGCTTCAATAACGATGATACGCCCAAGCAGGATTTTGTATTAAACAACCCGATTTACTCGGGAAAAATATTAGTGGCAGGCAAAAACTTTGGCAGCGGTAGCAGCCGTGAGCACGCTGCATGGGCAATTTACGACTACGGGTTCCGTTGTGTTATCTCCAGCTTTTTTGCGGATATATTTAAAGGAAACTCTTTAAATATAGGCATCCTGCCCGTTACCGTCAGCGAAGCTTTTGTAGATAAAATTTTTAAGGCCATTGAAGCCGATCCTAAAACCGAACTGGAAGTGAATTTACCCGAACAAAAGGTAACGATACTGGCGACCGGCGAATCAGAAAGTTTCGATATCAACGGTTATAAAAAGCATAACATGATGAATGGCTTTGATGATATTGATTATTTACAAGCCATGAAAAGCGAGATCAACAGCTTTGCTGAAAAGAGCATTTACTAAAACTTCGAAGCAATCTGATGCAGCCGCATGATTTTAAACTTGCGGCATTTTAGATAGCAACCAGCAGCGCAGACCGCTTCTATCGCAAAAGAATATCAACATGGGCTGGATGTTTTCAGCCCATGTTAATTTGAAAGAATCAAAGTGAGCAAAAACAACATGGCTGAATTGAGGCATTTAGAAATCATGGACACTACCCTGCGAGACGGGGAACAAACCAGCGGCGTTTCTTTCTCCGCACAGGAAAAACTAACCATCGCGCAATTGTTATTGACAGAGGTGAAGGTGGATCGCATTGAAATTGCATCTGCACGCGTGTCAGAAGGAGAATTTCAGGCGGTAAAACGAATTACAGACTGGGCCGAGACAAATGGATTCATAAATAAAATCGAGGTGCTGACTTTTGTTGATGGCGACACTTCTATCAAATGGATGCAAAAGGCCGGCGCCAAAGTAATGAACCTTTTAACGAAGGGATCTCTGAATCATCTGACGCATCAACTTAAAAAAACACCCGAGCAACATTTCTCCGAGATCGCCGCAGTGGTCAAACAAGCCGCAAAAAAAGGCATTACCTGTAATGTTTATCTGGAAGACTGGAGCAATGGAATGCGGCATTCAAAAGAGTATGTTTTCCAATACATTGATTTTCTCGCTACCCAGCCTGTAAAAAGAATTCTGTTGCCGGATACGCTGGGCGTTTTAATTCCGTCAGAAACTTCCATTTATCTAAAGGAAATTGTAGAAAGATACCCATCACTCCATTTCGATTTTCATGGCCACAACGACTATGATCTTAGTGTAGCTAACGCCCTGGAAGCTGTTAAAGCCGGCGTAAAAGGATTGCACTTAACCATCAATGGTATGGGTGAAAGAGCTGGCAACACGCCATTGGAAAGCGTTGTAGCTGTCTTGAACGATTTTCAGAAGGATGTAAAAACGGGTGTAAACGAAAAAGCGCTCTACAAAGTGAGCAAGCTGGTAGAAGCTTTCTCCGGCTTTAGAATTTCTGCCAACAAGCCGATCGTGGGTGAAAATGTGTTCACACAAACAGCGGGCATTCACGCCGACGGCGACAAGAAAAAAAATCTCTATTATAATGACCTGATGCCTGAACGTTTTGGAAGAAAGCGCAAATATGCGCTAGGCAAAACTTCTGGCAAAGCAAATATTGAAAACAACCTGGCGCAACTGGGTATTCAGCTGTCAGACGAAGACCTGAAGATCGTGACACAGCGCATTATTGAGCTGGGCGATAAAAAGGAAACCGTTACGCAGGACGATCTGCCTTATATTATATCTGATGTGCTCGACAGCCATACTATCGGAGAAAAGGTATTGGTTGAAGACTACGTGCTGACGCATTCGAAAAATATGAAGCCGTCCACTACTGTCCGCGTTAAATTCGAAGACAGGATTCTCGAGGAAAACGCTTCCGGCGACGGGCAGTATGATGCATTCATGAACGCGTTGCACAAAATTTATACGAAGCAAAAATTGCCGCTGGCGAAGCTTCGCGATTATGTGGTGCGTATTCCACCAGGTGGAAAAACCGATGCGCTTTGCGAAACCATCATCACCTGGGAGCTCAATGGGCGGGAGTTTACAACCACCGGTCTCGACAGCGATCAAACCGTCGCGGCCATCAAGGCTACTCAAAAAATGTTGAATTTGATATAAACTATCTTCGCGGAAATTTGAAGAGAAAAATGGTGAACGATTTGAAAATTTCTAAAAACCTAAAATATTTTATACCGCTCATTTTCCTGCTGGCACTGGATGTAATGCTGATCGTCGTGGACGTTATCAACTTTTATGACCCCTTCCCAAACGCCGATCGATACGACATCGAAACGAATGACAGCTACGCCGAAGATTTCCAAAATTTCAAATGGATTATCATGATCATTGCTTTGTCTTTGATCGCGCTTTTTAGAAAGGAAAAAAAGTACCTGGCTTGGATACTCGTTTTCTTTTTTCTTTTTCTTGAAGATGTTTTTAGAATCCATCAAACCCTGGGCATGTTTTTTTATGACGCGTTTGGCATGACCAGCGGACAACGCGAGAGCAAGATTATGGAACTTTTTTCGGCAGCCTTCCTGGGGTTTTTATTTGTGGCGCCGGTTTTACAGGCCTACAAAACCGGCGACCCGGTATTTAAAAAACATTCGCGCGTATTGTTCGGTTTACTGGGGCTTTTCTTATTTTGCGCTATCATCATTGACCAGCTTCATCGCCTGGCAATCATTCAATATAATTGGAAATATAACGTGGTGTTTGGCATGCTGGAAGATGGGGGCGAATTGATCACAGAAAGTTTAATTGCGGGATATTTAATATCCATCGCTTTAAAAGAAAAACAAAAAGCACAATCATAAAACAAACGGATGAAACGTTCATTATAAAATTTTCATTTTTATCACACTGGGGAATAAAAATTTTACACCTGATCAGTTCCATTCGAACTATAAAACCATAAAAAATTTACGAATGAAAAAAAATATCTTGGTGGTACCCGGCGACGGAATCGGGCAGGAAGTGACAGCCGTTGGTAAAAAAGTTTTGGATAAGATCGCAGCACGTTTTGGTCATGAATTCACGTACGATGAAGCGCTGATCGGCCATGTGGCGATTGAGGCCACCGGTGAGGCGCTTCCTGAAGAGAGCTTGCAAAAAATGAAAAACGCCGACGCGGTTCTGTTTGGCGCCGTGGGGCATCCCAAATACGATAACGACCCTTCAGCGAAAGTAAGGCCCGAACAAGGTCTGTTGAAAATGCGCAAAGAGCTTGGGTTGTATGCTAACCTGCGCCCTATCAAGTTATTCGACGAATTGTTAGATGCGTCCAGCATCAAGCCAGAAATTCTGCGCGGCGCCGACATCCTGTTTTTCAGGGAGCTTACCGGCGATATTTATTTTGGTGCCAAAGGACGCAAGAACGAAGGCGACACCGCTTTTGATAATGCTGAATACAGCAAATACGAAGTTGCACGCATCGCACGTAAGGCTTTTGACGCTGCGATGACGCGCAACAAAAAAGTGTGCAGTGTAGATAAGGCGAATGTTTTAGAAACAAGCCGCCTTTGGCGCGAAGTGGTACAGCAGGTAGCTAAAGAATATCCTGAAGTTCAGGTGGAACATCAGTTTGTAGACGCTGTTGCCATGTTGCTTATCAAAGATCCCAAGCGTTTTGACGTTGTTGTTACAGCGAATCTTTTCGGAGATATCCTCACCGATGAAGCATCGCAGATTGCAGGTTCTATGGGCATGCTCGCATCTGCTTCCATCGGAGACGGAACGGGAGTTTACGAGCCTATTCACGGATCGGCACACGACATCACCGGCAAGGGCGTGGCTAACCCGATGGCTTCTATCCTTTCGGCCGCTTTGCTACTCGATATCTCATTTGGCTTGAAAGAAGAAAGCAATGCGGTAATCCAGGCGGTGGATGAGGTATTGAAAGCAGGCTTCAGAACCGGAGACATTGCCGATGCGGCCACACCAAAAGAAAAAATTCTTGGTACAGATGCTATTGGCGAGGAAATTTTAAAACGTCTTTAACCGGCCCGTTTATCAACTAGTATTTAGCATTCAAGCAAATTATATGGATTGGATAACACTCGATTCTGTTGATCAATTATCAGACATCAACGCCAAATCATTTCAAAAACCGCAGCTGATTTTTAAACACAGCACCAGGTGTTCCATCAGCAGCGTAATTAAAAACAGGTTACACAAGGAGCAGCTACCGGAATCGGTCGATTTTTATTATTTGGATCTTATTGCTGCGCGTGAAATTTCAAATAGAATAGCTGCGGACTACCAAGTGCCTCACGAGTCGCCGCAGGTGCTTTTGATTAAAGACGGAACCTGTATATTCAATGAAAGCCACATGGCTATTTATATGGATGATATAATTGAGCAGGCGCAATAAAAACATTTCTTTTTTTTAGAAAATATCTCTATTTTTGCGGCCCGTTGCCGGGGTAGCTCAGCTGGTTAGAGCACAGGATTCATAACCCTGAGGTCGGCAGTTCAAGTCTGCTCCCCGGTACTACTCGGGAATTTTCATTTAAAAAATGAGAATTCCCGTTTTTATTTTCCGTTAGACCACAGCTTTAAGGCCGTTTACCATAAAGCCTAGGAAACTCACGAAAGTGAATGTTTCAAAACAAAGTTTGTAAAAATTCCTCCAGGTTCGTATCCCTATCCAACCCAAATTTTTGCTTTAACCGGTATTTAAACATACGTACACTTTGCGGGGCGATATGTAGCGCCTGCGCTATTTGCTTGGTGGTCATTTGCAGGTGCAGGTAGGCGCAATATTTCACATCCAGTGGCGTAAGCTTCTGTAGCGATTTTTCAGAAAGCTGGTTGAAAAAACCGGGATGCAACTGTTGTATCTGCGATTTAATATCTTCAAAATCGGCGTGGAGCAGCATTTCCTCTTTTAGCAGCTTTTTAATATTACCTGCATTGCCATCTTTCAGTTGAGATTGTATCTGCTGCAGCATATCGGTTTTATGCTCAATGATCAGCGAATTAGCCAATGCTTCCTTTTCCAGCTGCTTTCGTTTTAGTTCCAGCAATTCCTGTTCGGCCTTCAATCTTGCCTGCTCTTCTTTTTCCAGCTTCAACTGCATGTTCGCACGATTTTCAGATTCTTCCTTTTCCTGTTCCAACATTTTTTCGCGTTCGATAGCGAAGCGAAGTTTAAAATGATAAGAACGGAACATAAAAACCAAGCCCGTCAACAAAGCCAACGCAATGCCTCCATACAAATAATTTTGCTTTTTGCGGAAGTCAGCCCTTTGGCTCAGCAGGCTCAGCTGCTGGTTCTTTTTTTCAGTTTCGTATTGTATTTCGAGCCTTTGCGTATTAAAAATTTGCTGCTGGTCGAAAGTTTTCTTCAATAATTTTTCGGCGATTTGCTGATAATTAAGCGCCGCGTTAAGCTCGTTCTTCTTAACAGCAATATCAGCCAGGTGTTTATAAACAGTATATTCAGATTTGTAAAACGTTCTATCATCCTGCTGTATCTGGCTAATACATTGAAGCAGATACTGCTCGGCCAGTAAAAGATTCTTCTCTTCCTCGGCAAAACTACTTTTAATGCCATATATATTCACCCAGTAATCCGGCGCCGCATTATGATGTTCAAGTTCCTGCTCGGCAAGCGAGAGATAACGGAATGCCTGACGTTTACGTTCTTCCAGGCGTTCTTTGGAAAATTGAAGATAATAATTGGCAAAATTCACGCAGGTAATCACAAAACTATTCGGACTGATTTTTTCCGGGCTTTTTTCATGAAGCGCAAACGACTTTTGCAGATAGTGAAAACTGCTGTCGAGCAGCGATTTTTGCCGGGTGCCTTCATATGCTGCCTGAAACATGCTGGAAATGCCATTGTTTACATTCACTAACGAGTTATAATTATTATCCATCAGCGCAATTTTCTCGCATTGTCGAATATAATAGTTCATTTTGCTTTCATCGTTCCAGCGGCTGTATACGCCGTACAAAAGGTAATTGAGCCCATATTGCGTTAGCAAATCGCTGCTGCTGTTTTCCAAAAATTGTAGTCCATTCAACGCACTCTTTACCACTTCATCGGGCAGGTTCAGCTGCCGGTACAAAGAAGCCTCTGCGCGATAAGCAATCGCTTTAGACTCCCTGCTTTGAGCCTTCCTGCTGTATTCCAATCCCAGGTCAGCATATTTTTTGCTTAAAAGCAGGCTATCCAATGCACCATAGATCATACTTTGGTTGGCATATAAATAAGTCATGTCATCAGCTGAGTTTCCTTTTTTCAGAATAGATTGTTTTATCAGCTTTAATGCCTGTACAGGCTGGTTTCTAATACGCAGTATTTCGAGCGCTGACAGGTCTCGCCGGGTTTCCGGGCTTAATTGTGCATTGACAGGGCCGACGATTACACCTATAACAATCAGCATAAAAGAAAATTTCATATACATCTAACGGCTTCTTTGTTCCAAATTTAAGGTTCTATCGATAAAAGAAAGGAGAAAGACATAGAATTCAAATTTTAAAACAAATTGATTTCCAACTAATTGAAAATAATGTATACACTTTGTATATACGAATTTCAAGCCTGTATATGCTTTGTTAGCACGCCAGGAAAGGTTTTGTGTTGCCAGGTCATCATATTTGCAAATAAATAAGATTAAAAAAATATGACTCCAAAAACGCAATCGATCCTCAGCTATATTGGTATTTTATGGCTGGCAGCCTACTTCGGCGGCAAATCCCAGAGAACAGATTTCTGCATTTATCATCTAAAACAAGGCTTGGGCTTGTGGCTCGTCGCTGTTTTATTCAATGTAATTTTATTTTTCATTTCCATGGTCTCCCCTTGGCTTGCAGGTATTTTGGGCTACATCGGTATTCTATTTTTAATTGTGATGGTCATCGGCATCATCAATGCGGTCAACGACGTCAAAAAGCCATTGCCTGTTATCGGCGAAATGTTCGACACGCAATTCCCCTTTTTAGATAAAGAAAAACCATAAGGCATCTGTTTTTAGTCAGAACTGCGGTGTAAGTAGCGCAATCGGCGACGGATATTAAGGAACCTGAAAAAGGGGAACTGAAAAGATTAAAATGAAAATTAGAAAACCGATACGTCTTTTGGTGTTGATAATTTCCGGCGGATTCATTTTGTTTGCTTTTATCCTTTACGCAACCATTAAAACGAAATCCACTAACATCAGTGAATACGCTCCGTATAACTCGTGGGTAGGCAAAACAGTAGCGTTGGACAAACCAACGGTTTTAATTGTGGAACGGGTAAAAATTAGCGAGGATAAAAACTATCCCTACTCGCTGTTAGACAGTCTTCATCCTGATTGGCAATACCTTGAAGAATTTGAAAAAGCAGGTAACTACACAAAAGTTACTACGTTTCCGGCAGGCGTAAAATTTCATATAAAAAAAGCGATTCAGTTTACCGGAGGTGTTTCCGGGAGCTCCACGCCTATAGTTTTCGGAACCCTGCTCCACAACGGCAAAGAATATAAAGTTGGTTATCAATGGGGACAACGCAATATTGCCAGGTATATGGACAAGATAAAAGAATGCTGGCATTTTCATCGCGCGCCTTGGCAAACTCGTTCTGATAACACTTTTTATAGTTTGCGCGATGCTAAATGGTGGTGATTTACCTAAAATAAACAACAAAAATGAAGTCCTGGTTCTTACCAGGTAATCAAAAAATAAAATGGTACCTATTAAAGATAAAATATAACAACCCGGGATTTGCGCCCCGGACGAATAAGGACGCAAACCAGGACGCTCCAAAGAAAGCCATCAATAGTTAAACACAAACTCATACGCCAATGTTTTTTTTAGTTCAACAATATGAAGCCGCACGATTTTCAGCCGATCATTTACAGAACCCTCAAACACCGGGACAAACGATGGCGCTTTTGTTTTTGCGCACCCAAATGCGTATGGCTATATGCACAGTGCATTCCCGAAAGGCAGTAGGCCAATTTTGGAATGTGGTGACTAATAAAAAAATACCCAAGCGTATGTGGTCGACTGAAATGAAAGATTTTTATAAAAGTCGATATAACGAAATACCGAAACCACCTTTTGTTTTTAAACTAACTTATTTCGGATGGATTTTTGCCCTACTGGTAGTATTTTTTTGGGCATACCTTATCTATGATTCAACTAAACCGCCCATGCCTAAATCCGCTCAAGCCGTTGCTATGGCAAAAACACCCGTGGCTGGCGATGTTTATTTCGGTCATTATGAGAAGTATAGAGAAAAAGGTACGCCGGTCGGGTCCGAAATCAGGTTCGGTTGGTTTATAATCAGAAAAGTAACAGATGATAACTTTTACCTGTCTAAAGGTACCGGCATGAGTAGCAACCACAAACCTAAAGAGCAAATGGACAACAGCAGCTTTGAAACCGAAACATTACCGCCACTAAAATTATCGGAGCAAAGCGGCTACAATATCCGCTTTAAATCAGCAGATGGATTAACAGAAGTTTATATTACGGATAAGAAGTAGCAAAAATTTACCCGTCGGAAAGGAAGTACCATGGCGAATAACTTAATGGATTATGATCTTTCTACGACCATGATTTAATTTTCAGGTTTACTACTTCAGAAAAATGTCGAATCAAAAAAACCAAACTTCACGCCCCATTTTGGGATAGTTCGTCACTGCTTATTTAAACATTCCATAGATAAAATGAGCGGCTATTCCGCCGGATAGCTTATCGTTCCTGCGCTAAAAGTTGTTTTAAAAGGATCTTTCTGACCCGAAGTGCAACCGGCCGGGAGCCTCCCACCAACCATTTGGCTGACACGGGAGCTTATTCTGCTTTTCTTTTCCTATATTTAATTATGTTTGAATTTATACTCATCGTACTCGTTATTTTAGCATTTGCCGGTTACTCCATGCGTAAAAAAGAGTAACACGGCGTTATTTAATTTACAGCCCGCTTATAGTTCAGCACGCCCTTTCCCCGATTGATTTCCTGCAATTTCAAAACATTCCTTCACTTAAAAATATGAAAGCGATATCCTGCATCATTTTTTTTCTATGCTTCCTGGTGGGATCGGCGCAAGAGATAAAAATCTCCACAACTGAATCGAAAGTAAGTTTCCGGGGTTTAAGTGTTTATAAAAATACAGTGTGGGTAGGCGGCAGCCAGGGCACTGTCGGACGGTCACTCGATAATGGTGCCACCTGGCAGTGGCTGAAAGTGCCGGGATTTGAAAAGCAGGATTTTCGTGATATTGAAGCTTTCGATGACCAAACGGCCATCATTATGGCTATTGCCAGTCCGGCCTATATTTTAAAAACGCAAAACGGTGGAAAAACCTGGGCCAAGGTTTACGAGAACCAGCATCCTGATATTTTTTTAGACGCCATGGCCTTTAAAAGCAGCCGCGAAGGCATTGTTATCGGCGACCCGATCAAGGGCCGCTTCTTCGTGGCCGAGACCATTGATGGCGGCGCTTCCTGGCGGGAGTCGAACCGACTGGCGTTGCCGCCGGCCCATGCCGGGGAAGCTTTTTTTGCGGCAAGTGGTTCTAACATCGTTTGGGGTGGAGCTAATTATTGGATCGCAAGCGGCGGCCTCGCTTCGCGCGTATTTTTCAACAGTAAGGCGGTTGCGTTGCCAACCCTGCGAGGCCAACAAATGACGGGAGCCAATGGCATGGCCGTTCGCGGCCGGCGTATCCTGATAGCTGCTGGCGACTACACTAATCTTACGCGTAGCGACAGCAGTTTTGTCTACAGCGCTGATGGCGGCAAAACCTGGAAAATCCCGAATGAAATGCCTTCCGGTTATCGGAGCGGCGTTTGTTTTATTAGTAAACAAAAAGCTATTACCTGCGGCATGACGGGTGTCGACATCACCGCGGACGGCGGCAGAACATGGAAGAAAATCAGTAACCAAAGCTTTAACGCCTGCGCCTACAATGAGCAGGGAAAAACCGTGCATTTTGCAGGAAATAATGGTAGAGTGGGAAAGCTACAATTGTGATATTTCCCACCTACCATGGATGTAGTCAAAGGCTTAGAAAGGTGCGTTTCAAAAGTCAGCAGTTGATATCTTTGATTTTGGTAACACAAATATATCTGCGGCCGCGACGCCGGAAAAGGTGAAAAACACCTTTTTAAATACGGGAAAATTCCCGTTTTTATAATTCGCATAACTCGATAGCTTCGCGTTGCGGTTATTATCTAAACTAAAAAGTACCCTATGTCTGCAAACAACGCATGTAAATTAGAATTCTACTTCACAAGGGAAAGCATTGAACGCCTCCTCAAAGAAAACCCGGAAGCGAAAGGGATTATTATCTGCCAGGAAATCAAAGTGCGGCACGCAGCAGACAAGCAAAAGCTAAACGTGGTAGAAATCTCGGCACGCGCCGACAACGGAAAACTCCGCAAAAAGTCAATGTTAAAACAGGTAAATGGCTGCCCCAACCCTCCTGGTTGTGGCGACGTTTCCAGTACTGAGGATGTGGCTTAATCAATTTTTAATGAAAGGCGCATCAGAAATACTAAACATCCTGGACAGCATAGGGCCCGCTATGGCTGCTATTGTTTTGTTTATGCATAGAAAAAATGCCACTAAGGAAATGCAGCTGGTGCTTCTTTTTTGCCTAATCCAGCTTTTTTGCAACACAACGGCCACAATTATTGAACGCGCCATCAACGGTAACAATTACTGGGTTTACAAAATAAACGCTACCGCTTGCTTTCTGGTTATCTTCTACCTTTTCCAAAAAAAATTGATCCATCTCCGTCCTGTTATTTTGTACCCGGTTTTAGCCATTTACACCCTTCTTTCTATACTGCTTATTATTAACGGCGATGGCATTTCCCAATTCAATAGCATCAGCGCCGCACTGGAAAGCCTGCTCATTGTGGGCCTTTGCCTCTTCTTTTTTTATTCAAAACTTATCAATACTTCTGAAGAAATCAGTATACCTGAAACCAGCATTTTTTGGTGTGTGGTCGGAATTTTCACGTATTATGCGGGAGCTTTTTTTATATTTATATCGTACAAATATTTGATCGATACAGATGGCAGCACCGTTGCAGTTCTATGGCGTTTTCATAATATTTTGCTATTCATCTGTAGCTTGTACATAAGTTACGGTGTTCTATGCAAAAATTATCGAACGATATTGTCATAATACTTGGGGCATCCATTTTCCTTCTATTTATAACTCTATTCATTGTTGTTTTATTAATGGCGTACAAAAAGCGAGATTACAAGCACCTGAAAGAGAAGAAGCGGTTGGAAGAAGATTTCAATAACCAGCTTTTAAAATCCAAAATAGAAGTGCAGGAACAAACCTTTTCCCAGATCGGAAAAGAACTTCACGACAATGTGGCCCAGTTGCTGAGTACGTCAAGAATGTTGATTGGCCTCGCAGAAAGAAAACTCAAAAGCCCGCCGGACGCGCTGATCACCGCCAACGCCACAATTGGCGAAGCCATCAACGAATTACGCTCGCTTTCTAAATCGCTTGATGAAGAATGGTTATCGCAATTTAATTTGCTTGTTAACCTGCGCGCCGAAATTGCGCGCATCAACTCCTCAAAAACCATAAACGCTTCTCTCGACGCTTTGGCTGAACCGCGGCTTTCTTCCTCCAGGCAAATTATTTTGTTCCGGATTATTCAGGAAGCATTACAAAATGCGTTGCGGCACAGTCAATGTAAATCTGTTGCTATTCATTTGGAACACCAGGAAGCCCATATTGCCATTACGATTTCCGACGATGGCATCGGATTAAATCATGCCACCGGGCAAAAAGGCCTGGGCCTGAAAAATATGGAATACCGAACCAAACTTTTAGGCGGTTCAATTCAATTTATGCATACCAATCCAGGCACCTCTATTCAATTATTAATTCCGGAAAATACAGCAACAAATGAAGACTAAAATAGGCCTTGTAGATGACCATCAGCTATTTTTAAAATCACTGAGCTTAATGCTTGAAAGCTTTAAAGTATATGACGTCACCCTCGAAGCTTCGAATGGCAAAGAATTGCAGGAAAAAATCAAACAAAGAAAAGAACTGCCGGATATCATTTTGATCGACGTGAATATGCCCGTGATGAATGGGATCGAAACTGCCAAATGGCTGACCGAAAATTATCCGCAGATCAAACCGGTGGCGCTATCGATGAACGCGGACGACAATGCCATTATTTCGATGTTCAAGGCCGGATGTTGCGGCTATCTTTTAAAGGATACCCATCCCAACGAATTGGAAAAAGCATTAGACGAAATCAATCGCAGGGGATATTACAACGCCGACGCCGGCAATATCAACTTCAGGCGGGTATTGATGAAAGCAGATGAAAAAGAGGAACATCCCATTACACCAAAAGAAATGATCTTCCTGCAATTTGCCTGTAGCGAACTGACCTATAAACAAATCGCTTCAGAAATGAACTTAAGCGAACGCACTATTGACGGCTATCGCGAATCCTTATTTAAAAAATTCAATGTGCAAAGCCGTGTAGGCCTTTGTCTCGAAGCGCTTAGAAAAAAACTGGTCAGCCTTTGATCACATCCTTCTTAATGTATATATATTATAACTTACAGATGGTTGTTTTAGTGTAAGTTTGGGCTTTTATTGTATACTTAAAAAATTAATGTTATGGCTACAGAAACACTAACTGTGAGACGAGTGCCCTTCTATCTTTTTTTGGTACTGGTTGGTTTTTTTATCTTTTATATTTATGATAAAGTAAAATCCGGGCGAGATGAAGAAGGCCCCAATTATGTGTACCTGCCGACCAAAGCCGGTTTAATTCCTGAAAAGAAGGCCAAGGCATTCATGAAAAATTATATTGCTGATCAGCGCAGCCTTGACACCACCTACAGGTTGGTGACCGGGGAAAACGACGATGAGTTGTTGCGCGGATTTTGGATCAGTATCGGAACACTCCACTCCATGGACAGCACGATCATGAAAAAAAATCCTAAAGCAAAAATTGCGGGCTACGATATTCGCTTCGGAAAAGCGGATGCCAACCTGGATAAACGCGCCTATACCATTATTTTAAGGGGCACTGTGTTAAAGGAAAAAAACACGTCTGACGAAGGCAACACCGTGGCTTATAAAGCAGTAATGGGAAATGACCTTGAAGAGTCGGGTGACTATGCTGATATGACCGAACCTTGTCCTGACAACTGTAATAATGATGATGGTGGGGTACCTGTTCCTTAATAAGATCGGCGCCTGGGGTCACCGGCTGGTGGTTTATCTGGTCGTTATAAGCATCCTGTTTTTCATCGGGCTTGCTCTATTTAAAAAGTTAAGCAATTCGTCGAAAATACTCGTTGCCCTCATCGGACTTGGATTAGCGAGCGATATTGTTGCGCGATTTATAGCTGCTGCAACACGCTACAGCACGCCGGGTTACCATTTATATATTCCTTTACAATATTTCTTGTTAGCGCTTTTTTACGGCATTCATTTAAAAAAATACGGGCTTTGGTTTTCCTACTCCCCCCTGCTAATGCTCGTGCTCGCTATTTTGAACACGATCTATTTTCAAAGTATTTGGGCCATTCCATCCAACATGGTACTGATATGCAGCCTTAGTTATATTATCTACGCGCTGATAACGTTTAATTATTTGCTCAACAATGTTTCCGAAGTATCCTTGTTAAAATCAGATTTATTTTGGAGCAACGCCATTACGCTGGCATATTTTACGTGTACGTTCTTCTGCTGGAGTTTTTATAATTTCTTTGTGAAGAAAAAAATCAATACAACCCTGATTGCAGATATTATTTATTATGCCAACCATATTTATTATTTGACGCTGGGTATGGCAATAATCATGAATAGCAGAAAGAAAAAAAATGTCAAATAGCCTTTCAGAAATATATGTGTTTGTTGTTGCCGGAATGCTGTTGTTCACGGTATTCTGTGTTTTTATCGTCTTCTTTGTTACAAGTTATTATCGAAAGCAGCAGCAAAACCAAAAAGAAAAACAGCGTCTTCAAAACCAATTCAATGAAGATTTGCTAAACAGTACGATCGAAATCCAGGAAAAAGCTTTTGACGATATTAGCCGCGAACTTCATGACAATGTAGGCCAGCAATTGTCGGCCGCCTCCATCTACCTCAATCTGCTGATTCAGGAACAAAAGGAACATGATGGTGGGAAACTTGAGTCCTGCCGCGACATTATTGGAAGCAGCCTGCAGGATATCCGGCAGATTTCGCAGACGCTTCTCGGCGAAAAAATATCAAAAGTTGGCCTGGTGGCATCCATTCAGCTCGAAATTACGAGAATCAACAAACTGGGGCTTTGCGTAGCGGCTTTGGAAGCCGGTGACCTGCATTTTGCCCTCGACCCGCGCAAAGAAGTCATTCTTTTCAGGATTGTGCAGGAAGCGATCAGCAACGCCACGAAACACGCACCCGGCTGCGAACTTCTCGTTTCGATAAAACAGTTGGGAGATAGGCTTGATATTTCCATCAGGGACAATGGAAAAGGATTTGACGCCGAACAGCTAACCAACCCCGGCATCGGGCTTTTAAATATGCAAAGCCGGGCGCAAACCATCGGTGCCATATTTTCAATCCAAAGCCAAACTAATGAAGGCACTGAAATAAAGATATCCCTGGACGGAAAAGAAACCACTGTAGCGGAAACGCCCTAGAACCAGAGAATTTTATTGCCTAAAAAAGAAATTAAATGCTGTAAAGAATATTTATATTTACAGTATTCTTCCTTCAACCATTTTATGCGAAAAAAACTTATTGCTTTTTTAGTGACGGCGCTGTTCTGCCTCCCTGTTTTTGCTAATGACCGCTGTGACACATCCTTTTTACCAGAAGCATTTTATCATACTTTTCGTGAAAGTTTGCCGATCCATATGGGCCGGCTGTCGAGAGGTTACCCCCCGCAAATTATGGGTTCTGCCTTTTTACCAGAGGAAAACTGGAGCTCGGGCGCCTTATGCTATAATAATGTATGGTACGCCGCCGATGCGTTTAAATATGATGTTTACACGGATGAACTGGTGATTCAGACGCCAGCAAAATTTTCAGTGGTACCGGTCGCTTATCGCATACAGTCTTTCCTCCTGGCTAACCGGAAATTTGTCCGCATGAATACCCTGGGTAAATTGATGAGCGGCCCGGGTTTTTATGAATTGGTAACAGACGGCAAATTATCGCTGATTGCTAAAAGAAAAAGGTTTTTAGAAGAAAAGGTTGGTGAAAACCAGGTTGAACGTCAGTTTTTAGTGACAGATGAGTTTTATATCAAAAAGAATGATCAGGTTAAAAGAGTCCATTCTAAAAAAGATTTGCTTTCTGTAGTAAATGATAAAAGAAAATTGATCAAAAAAGTGTTGAGAGACGAAAAGCTACCTTTCAAAAAAAATCGGGAGACCTTAATTATCGCGGCCATCGAAGCTTATAATAAAAACTAAATGCCCAGAACCCTTTTCCTATTCCTGACCCTTTTGACCGGACTCGTGAATGGTCTGCGCGCGCAAACCAAACCGCTTCCTCCCGTGACCATTGCGGTTGACAGCATGCCGGTTATGGCTATTTTGCCAGAACTGGAAAAACAATCCGGTTATTATTTTTATTTTGATTCGACCGATGTCGATTCCGCATATACTGATTTAACCGCCAACAACGAGAGGCTGGATCTGGTATTAAACCGAATGCTTGTTCCGTATGCGCTTACATTCACCGTCGATCCGTTTGTAAAAAGAATTTACATCGCCAAAGCCTTAACCATACGCACTTCACTTCCGCCCAGTTTATATGGCGAAAAAAGCAGTTTAGTTCGCGAGCGAAAAGAAGATATGCCACTGATTTTGGCATCGCTGCGCCGGGGAAAAAAGCGCCTACGTCTGCCGGCCATTTACATGAAATAGGAATCAAAACCGGGAAGAGGCCGGACATGGCAGTTGTTATCGGTACGCTAAAAAACGCGCGAACAGGCGAGCCGTTTCCCAACGTTTCAATTATTGTTGACGATCAATCATCGGTCACTTCCGATGCCTACGGCAACTATTCTATCAACGTTCCTGCAGGCAAACACACCTTTAACATTGTGGGATTTGGGATCCGCGAAACTTTGCTCAACATAATGGTCTATACCGACGGAAAGCTGAATATCGACCTGGAAGAACAAATGCCCACTTTGAAGGAAGTCATTGTTTCTGCAGCGAGAACAAGAAATATCCGCAATGTTCAAATGGGCGTTTCCCGCTTAAGTATTGCAGAAATTAAAAGAATTCCAACCGTATTTGGAGAGGCTGATATTTTAAGGGCGATCACTACTTTGCCTGGCGTGAAAACGGTGGGCGAAGCCAGTACGGGGTTTAATGTGAGAGGGGGTTCAGCCGATCAAAACCTGATTTTATTTAATGAGTCCACGATTTACAACCCGGCTCATTTTTTCGGTATGTTTTCTTCTTTCAATCCGGAAATCGTAAAAGATGTGGAACTTTATAAAAGTTCCATGCCTGCAAAATATGGCGGCCGGCTTTCTTCGGTTCTTGACATTAACAGCAGAGAAGGCAACAAGAAAAAGATTTCGGGTTCTGCCGGCATCGGCCCGGTTACCAGCCGGCTTCAACTCGAAGGGCCGCTTGCCAAAGACAAAACTTCTTTTATCCTGGGCGCTAGGTCGACTTATGCAAACTGGCTTATCGACTTGCTACCAGAAGAGTTTGATAAAAGTAAGGCATCCTTCCAGGATTTCAATTTAGGCATCAGTCATCAAATCGATTCCAACAATAATCTTTATCTAAATGGCTACTACAGCCGTGATCGGTTTACTTTGAATGAGGACACGCTTTATACATATAATAACAGAAATATCTCACTGAAGTGGAAACGCAACCTGTCAAAACGTTTGCAGGGCGAGCTGATCGGTGGTTATGATTATTATAAATACCAGATCAGCAGCGAAGACAATGAAGTCAATGCTTTTAAGCTGGGGTTTGACATCCGTCAGTTGTTCGGAAAACTCAACTTTGCCTATTTCCAAAGTCAGCAACATGCTTTTGATTTTGGGTTAAGCGCTACCTCTTACAAATTGAGCCCCGGAAGTTTCCAGCCGGTAAATGATAGGTCTTATGTCATTCCCGACACTGTGGAAACGGAATATGCGCTTGAGAACGCCGCTTATTTTACCCACCGGTTTAACCCCACCAATAAGCTGGCAATTTCTACCGGGCTCAGGTATTCCCTTTATGCCTACGTCGGGCCGCAACAGGTTAGTTATTATCTCGACGGTCAACCGAAAACGGAAGATACGCGCAACAGAACAACGGCTTACGAAAAAGGAAAAATCATTAATACGTATTCCGGGCCTGAATTGCGAGTGTCAGTTCGATATGCTTTCACTCCAGACTTTTCAGTGAAAGCCAGCTATAACACCCAACGGCAATATATTCATCTCTTATCGAACACTACCGCCATTTCGCCTACGGATATCTGGAAACTCAGCGACCCGAATATTCAACCCCAAATCGGCGACCAGGCTTCACTTGGCTTCTACAAAAACCTGCGCTCCAACACCATCGAAACCTCGATCGAAGTGTATTATAGAAATATTAAAAATTATCTCGATTACAAGCCCGGCGCCACGCTGTTGATGAACGATCATATTGAAACGGATGTGATCACAACCAAAGGGAAAGCTTACGGTGTCGAACTATTGATAAAAAAGCCGGTAGGAAAACTCAACGGATGGGTAGGCTACACCTATTCCCGGATTTTATTGAAAGCAGTAGATGGAACACTGGGGAATCTAATCAACGACGGGGCTTTCTATCCGGCGAACTATGATAAGCCGCACGACTTTATTGTAGCCGGAAATTTCCGAGTCAACCATAGGTTTAGTTTATCCGTCAACAGTACCTATAGCACGGGGCGGCCCATCACCTACCCCATTGGGCGCTTTTATTATGCCGGTTCGGAACGTGTTTTATATTCCGACAGAAATCAATACAGAATTCCCGATTATTACCGTACCGACTTTTCCATGAATATTGAGGGCAACCACAAAGTGCATCAAAAAACACATAATTCCTGGACGATCGGAGTTTATAATTTATTGGGCCGACGAAATCCCTACTCTGTTTACTTTGTGTCGGAGCAGGGCCGTATCAACGGGTATAAGCTTTCCATCTTTGGCAGCGCTATACCTTTTATTAACTATAATATCCGGTTCTGAGATGCAAATAAAAACACTATATCCGATAGCGATCCTCTTGTTAGTATTGGTTTCGTGTAAAGAAAGATATTATCCGCAGTTTCAAACTACACCAACAGGTTATCTTGTTGTTGAAGGTATTTTAAACGCTGGCAATGAGCCGACGTTGCTCACCATTTCAAGAACTTTCCCGATGTCTGGAGAAGGTGGTTTGGTGTTCGAAACAGGGGCAATGGTGACCGTTGAAGGCAGCGATCAATCGGCAAAACCGCTTACCATGACAAGCCCTGGAAATTACCAAAACAACAACCTCAACTTGTCGGCGGCCAATGAATACAGAGTTCGAATCCGGACAACAGATGGTAAAGAATATCTTTCTGATTTTTCGAAGGTCAAAATCACACCGCCTATTGACAGCATTGGATATAAGGCAAACGAAGACGGCGTGGAAATATATGTGAATACCCAGGATCCAACCAATAACACGATTTATTACCGATGGGACTTCGATGAAACCTGGCAAATCAATAGTATGTATGAATCGATGCTGATTTTCGACCCGGGCGTAGCACCGCCGGTTCGACCAAGGATACTGCCGGACGAGCAAATTACCCGTTGCTGGAAAAACGACCGGTCAAGATCTTTGTTATTCGCCAGTTCGGCCAAACTTTCTTCGGATATTATTTACCAAAAACCCATTCAATTTATCGCCAATGGAAGCGAAAAACTATCCGCCCTGTATAGCATAATGCTCAGGCAATATAGCATGGATAAAAGGGCTTACGAGTTTTTTGATCTCATGAAAAAAAACACCGAATCGATTGGAACCGTCTTTGACCCCCAGCCATCGGAAATACGTGGTAATATCAAATGCCTCTCAGATCCTTCGGAAATTGTAATTGGATATATTTCCGCAACGACCGTTGAGCGGAAAAGAGTCTTTATCAGCCGTCCAGCTGGCTGGAACTTTTTTCAATCCTGCGAAACCGTCGTCGTAGGTCCCGACAGTGCGGCTCATTATTTTGGAAATAATATCTATGTGCCTATTTCCGAGCAGCCGGATGAAAACAATCCTGCTATTATAAGTTACCAAAGTGGCACTCCGGAATGTGTTGATTGCAGGGCCCGCGGCGGAGCAACTACTAAACCCATATTCTGGCCAAACTAAAAAATCATGTTTTTAGCCCATCGATCTAAAATTTTCATCGCGTTTGCACTGGCCGTTGTTTTGATAGCTGGCGCCATTACACCTACCCGCGCCCAAGTTTTGAAACCGGCTAATTATGCCGAGCACATTTTCATACACACCGATAAGCAGACATATTTGGCAGGTGAAATTCTTTGGTTTCGGCCCTATTTGTTGCAGACATCCCGCAACAAAAACAATCAGGCCAGCAGTATCATTTATACTGAACTCCTCGATCCTAAAGGAGTTTCCATTTTAAAAAGTAAAACGTCAACCAAAAAAGAATTTGGCAGCGGTAGCTTTTTCATACCCGCCACTACGCCGACTGGCGCGTACACGCTTATTGCTTACACCCAACAAATGCTCAACGGTGACACGCGTTTCTTTTATAAAAAGAAGATAAACATTATTAACACGCTCATTGAAAACAGCCAGGCTAAAGGCGCAGCGCCTGCGGCTTTTATCGACATTTTCCCCGAGGGCGGCCGGCTCGTCGAAGGCATCCAAAACACCGTAGGTATCCGTGTTTCGGATCCTGTTTCGGGCAAGGGGGTAAATGTAAAAGGCGTGATTATAACAGAAAACAAAGACACAGTTGCCCACTTTATTACGCAAAAATTTGGCTTAGGACAGTTCAGTTTTACGCCTGCACCTGGCGAGAAGTACAATGCTATCATTGACAACCACGGAAAGCGCGCTATTGCAAATATCGCTCCCGCGGATCCAAATGGATACAACATGCATGTCACGGAAAAAAACAATAGCTATCAGATTTTAATAAATAACCGGAATAAATCCGGAAGCATGATTTATCTAAGCGCGCATGATGGCCAAACCAGCAGCTTTTCTACTAAACTATCAATTGGCACTTCCCCTGTTGAGCTATCCGTCGAAAAATCTAAGCTGAAACGGGGCATTAACTATTTTACCGTTTTTGATCAAAATCATGCGCCGCTAATGGAACGGCTAGTTTTTATTCCGCACAAGTCCGACGAAAGCGCCATTCAAATCCAAATTGACAGCGACGTTCTTGGCACCCGCCAACAGGCAAGCCTGAAATTGAGGCCGGGCTCAGGCGCCGAAATAGCAGCTCCGGTTCAGGCGTCTCTTTCAGTTGCTGCCTTACAAAATAACGACGAAGAAGTTCCGATCGGATTATATACAACCTTGACAAGGCACCTGTATGGTGTCATTGAGCAGCCTTCTTTTTATATAACACCCGCTGCTTCTTCGGTTGATTTAGACAACCTCATGCTTACGCACGGATGGAGAACTTTTGAAATCAATTCAAATAATAGCAGGCCTGTTATTCCGGAATATGACGGCCATATCATTACCGCTAAAGTATTTGACAAGTGGAATAAAAGTGTTGCGCCGAACGTTTCCTGCCTTTTAAGCGTCCCCTCCATTCCTTTTGGACTTTACTATGGGGTCAGCGATTCAAATGGCATTGTTCGCTTTAATGTAAATGACTACTTTGGACCTGGCGATATTTTTATCAAAGCGATTCCGACGGCCACGAATGTGAAACCTGACAATATTATACAAGTAATTGATGCATTTGCGGATAGCGCAGCAAAACAGGTAACACAGCCTGCTTTGTTTTTAAACCCCTCAGACAGCACATGGTTATTACAACGAAGTATCGCCATGCAGGCTTCCAATATCTATCACAAAGACAACCTTAATAAATTTATCATACCGGCAATCGACAGCTTACCTTTTTATGGAAAGCCCGAGTATCGCTACCTGCTCGACGATTACAAACGTTTTTCTACTATGGAAGAAGTCTTGAGAGAATATGTGACGCCCATCAACGTAGTACTGAAAAATGGCAACCTTAATATGCGCATTTACGACGAAAAATACGAAACGGTTTATAATGACGGAATATTGGTACTGCTTGATGGCGTTCCGCTCTTCGACTATAATACGATCTTTTCTTACAATCCCTATAAAGTAAAGCGGCTTGACATTGTTCCCCGCAGATATATTATCGGTCCTTTTTCTTTCGCCGGAATCGCCAGTTTTGAAACTTACAATGCCCGGTTTGGCGGTTTTGAATTAGATCCCGACGCCACTCCTGTTGATTATGAAGGTCTGCAGCTACAACGATCTTTTTACATGCCGGAGTATCAGCAAAATAAAGGAGATATACGCAAACCCGATTTTCGGTCGACGCTGTTGTGGAACCCCGCTCTATTATTGCAAAACGGCGCGGCAACTTCAGTCAATATTTCTACATCCGACTTAAAAGGAAAATACCGCATTACTGTGCACGGCCTTTCAGAAAATGGCGTCTCGTTCTACGGCCAACAAATAATAGAGGTAAAATAGTAACTGCTTAGATAACGATTTCGCTCATGCGTTGTTTCATTTCCCGAACGGCAAGGGCTTCTACGGTGTAGTGATCGTTCTCTGCGCTTTTTTCAAAGGCTTCTGGAAAATAGGTCATTTCACTTGACTTCAACGCCCTCAGCGATGTATGAAATTCCCTGCACTGCGTTTCAGCCGCTAAGTCAACAATATTCCCCGATCTTACACCACTTCCCGGCATGATGACAATACGATTGTTTGCGGCCCTGTTCAATTCCGCAATCAGGCGCGCGCCTTCGGGGGCGGTCAATTCCTGCCCGCTGGTGAGGACACGCTCGCAGCCCAGGTCGATCAATTGCTCCAGCGCATCGAAAGGCGCCAGGCAACGGTCGAAAGCCCGGTGAAACGTAACACCCAAAGGATAAACTGCCTGAATTATTTTCTCCGTACGTTTCCTGTCAATCGATCCATCTCTGTTCAGAAAACCAATGACCACGCCATCGCAGTTCAGATCTTTACATTGGATCGCATCATAAAGCATACAATCAAATTCATCATCCGTGTAAAAAAAATCGCCACCTCTAACACGGATTATGGGATATAACCGGACATCGAAACTTTCACGGCATTTTTTTATTACGCCGTAAGACTGCGTGGTGCCGCCTTCTCCCAAATTAGCGCAGAGCTCTATCCTGTCTGCTCCGCCTAAAACCGCCTGCTTTGTGGATTCAAAATCTGAGGTCGCTATTTCAAGTTTTAATGCTCCTGTCATCGCATCTAAATTAAAAGGCATTTAATTAAACCAGCTTTTCGCCTTCACAAGCACCTCGCTGGTATTGGTTTTGAGCGCATAACTAAAACCTTTATGAATAGCAAAAGCGCCCACGACACCGTTTTTATTGATCGCAATAAAAGCAACCTGTATCTTTTTCACATCATCGCCTTTGATCTTTACGATTCTTTCAATAACTTTTTGGCAGGCCATCTCAGGACCAAAGCCCTGGCGCATCATTTCCACTACGCTGTGAGAACCTGCCACGCGAATCACATCTTCGCCCTGGCCGGTTGCCGTGCAGGCTCCCACTTCGCCATCCACATAAAGTCCTGCTCCGATGATCGGCGAGTCGCCAAGCCTGCCACGCATTTTAAATCCCATGCCGCTGGTGGTGCAGCTGCCCGCTAAATGCCCATTGGCATCTATACCCACCATCCCGATGGTATCATGATTCCATTCGCCGTCGATTTGCGCCGGCGCAAACGGCCCATGCCCTTTGTTTTCAATATTTTCCCGATTGATCTGCGGTTCATATTTTGAATTTTCCAGCCACTTCTTATAAGCTTTCTTTGCATCGGGCGAAAGCTCCCGGGGCTCGAGTGGAAACCCTTCCGACACGGCAAACTGCTGCGCCCCATCTCCAACAAGCATCACGTGCGGCGTTTTCTCCATTACCCGGCGGGCCACAGCAATGGGGTGTTTAATACGTTCCAAAAAGGCCACGCTGCCACAATTGAACCGATGATCCATGATGCAGGCGTCGAGCGTTACAAACCCGTCCCTGTCGGGGTTAGCCCCCAAACCTACGCAACAATTAATTTCATTTTCTGTGACCATAACGCCTTTTTCCACGGCATCCAATGCGTTTCCGCCGGCGCCTAAAACTTCCCAGGCGCCTTTGTTGGCCCGCAACCCGGCATCCCAGGTGGAAACCACAACCGGGCCTGATAATTTAGTAGCCGATTGAGCTGCTGTCCGACCCAACATTGCTGTTGCAACACCGGTTAGAGCGCCTACTTTTAAAAAGCTTTTTCGATTCATATCAAATATTCTTTAAAGGCCGAAAATAATATTTTAATAGGTGCCGTCGGCGGATAGGATGAGTTTTTAAAAAGTCAACTACTCTTAAAGCATTTATCAAACGTTTTAGCAAGGCTTTTTATACACCCAGATTGCCAACAATTGCTTTACTTCGCTGTTATCATTCTAAATCGCAAATAAATGAATATAGAAATAATATCCGGAAGCCCAAGAAAACAAAGTTTAACGGTGCGCGCGGCCTATGCCGTTCAAAAATGGTTTCAAAAACACACGGAACATCACGTTGGCATTATCGATTGCCGCGAACATCAATTACCCTGGATAGAGAAGGTTTTTAATTCGATCGATAACACACCAGACCCCTGGAAGCCCCTTTTTGAAAGGGTTTTCAAAGCTGATGCCTTTATTTTCGTAACCCCTGAATATAACGGCAGCTACTCTCCTTCTTTAAAAAACCTGGTCGATCATTTCCCCAAACAATTGCATAAAACGCTGGGCGTGGTAACGGCATCCAACGGAGGTTTTGGTGGCATGCGCGCAGCACAACAGCTGATACTTTTAGGAGCCGGGCTTTTCACGATCGTTTGTCCTCAATTGCTAGTGATCCCCACCATTGATAAAAAAATTGATGAAAACGGCGACCTTATCGATCCGGCCTTTGAAAAAAGCATTCACAATTTTGCTTCCGAATATCTGTGGCTGGCTGAAAAGATCGCGCACAAAGGTTAAGGAGCAAGGGTTGGCGGCGTTCATTTCTATCGATGTTAAAATCGATCAAAATTTTTTAACAAAAGATATTTTAGATTGACATACCGTTACATTTGCATGCTTTAAAAGTAGAACTTTGAGACGCATACTTATCCCTTTAAGCCTGGCATTGTTTTTTTTTAGTTGCAAATCCAAATCTTCAGAATCGATCCGATCCAAAGAAGATTCTTTTCATATCGAATTACCGCCTGCTGAAAAAATAGGAAAGAAAGAGTTGGCTGCCTATACCAGCCAGCTGACCACTCTTTTTGATGAAAAATTGATTAAAAGAAATTTTAACGGCGCGATGATTGTCGCGAAAGGTGGTAATATTGTTTACGAAAATTATGTCGGTTTTATGGATCCCCGTTCCAAAAAGATACCGATAACCGATAGTTCCTCCTTTCATCTTGCATCTACGAGCAAACCATTTACGGGAATGGCGGTGCTTCGGCTGGTGCATCAGGGAAAGATCCATTTACAAGATGAAGTAACGCATTATTTCCCTGCATTCCCTTATCCTGGCGTCACGGTTCAGCATTTGCTCAGCCATCGAAGCGGCCTACCAAACTACCTGTATTTTATGGAGGACAAGGAAAAATGGCCGCCCCAACAGATGGTCAGTAACCAGGATGTGCTGGACTTTATGATCCGGTATAAGCCCGACCTCAGCTACCGCACCGGCACGCATTTTAGTTATTGCAATACGAACTATGTGCTGTTGGCTTTAATTATAGAAAAAGTAACGGGCGAAACCTACCCGCAATACATGAACAAAACTATCTTTAAGCCGCTGCATATGAATCACACATTTGTTTATACGCCTACGGATAGCGGCCGGGTGATGATGTCTTATAAAGCCTCTGGAACTCTATGGAGGCAAGACATTTTCGACCATACTTATGGAGACAAAAATATTTATAGCACTCCCCGCGATATGCTTAACTGGGACGCTGCCCTCTACAGTAAACAGTTCATCGATCAAAAGCTTTTAGATTCGGCGTATCAGCCGTTGAGCAATGAAACCCCTTCAATACATAATTATGGCTTGGGCTGGCGTATGTTGAACCTGCCAAATGGGAAAAAGGTGATTTATCACAACGGGAAATGGCATGGATTTAATCCCGCTTTTGCCAGGCTGATCGATGAAAAGGCCGTAATCATCATTTTAGGCAATCAATACAACGCCAATATTTACAGGGTGGCGAAAAAGGCTTACAATATCTTCGGCGATTATCTGCAGGATGACGCAGAAAACGAAGAATAATTACCATTCGTAATTAAAAACAAAGCTTGTTCGCTGATCGTTTTTTATCTTCAAGGAAACTTCCTTTCGGTTAGGTGATTTTGCCGATGATTGGTGGTGTTGCCGGGCCACAGGAAGGCAAGATCTTAGCACCTTAAAAGATAAACGAACGAATGAAACTATTGAACGCTTCTCAGATAAAAGCATGGGATCAGTTTACCATCAATCACGAGCCGATTGCTTCAATCGATTTGATGGAAAGGGCTGCAAAAGCTTGTGTAGACTGGATTACACGCCATTACCCCAATCAGCATTTTACAATCTGCTGCGGAGCAGGTAACAACGGTGGCGACGGATTGGCTATCGCAAGGTTGTTGGCTGCGTCAGGAATTCCGGTGACCGTCTTTTTGTCCACGGTCAATAAAAACTGCTCGAAAGATTTTAATATCAACTTAAGCCGGTTAGAGAGCATTGATAACGTTTTTATAAAAAAAATTGATGATAGGTTGTTACCGCCGCTCGAACCGAAAAGCGTTATTATCGACGCATTGTTTGGTACAGGTTTGAGCCGTCCCGTGAGCAACAGCGATGAATTTTTAATCCGGCAAATAAATGAACAAACCGCAGATATTATCTCAATAGATCTTCCCAGCGGAATGTTCGCAGACAAATCATCCAGAGGGTTTACAGTAATTCGGGCTACGCATACGCTCAGCTTTCAGTGCCTGAAAATAGCCTTTCTGCTACCCGAAAATGAATCGTATTGTGGACAGCTTCACTTGCTTGATATCGGCCTTCATCCCGGATTCCCCGAACACATCGAAACGCCTTATCAACTAATCAATTCGCAATTTGCAGGCCGCATCACGAAATTGCGGCCTACATTCTCACATAAAGGAAATTTTGGCCACGCCCTTTTAGTGGCGGGCAGTTTTGGTAAAATGGGCGCCGCGGTGCTTTGCACAAAAGCCTGCCTGCGAAGTGGCGCGGGCCTTGTCAGCGTTCATGTTCCCGCCAAAGGAGTTGACATCATGCAAATAAGCGCGCCCGAAGCGATGTGCCAAGTCGATGCAAATTCTGACGTTATAACATCAATCAACTATGCGCTCGGCTCCTACGCTACAGTGGGCATCGGGCCGGGCATCGGGCAAAATGAAGCCACAAAGCAATTATTGCCGCAACTATTTAAGCAATTTCAAAAACCTATGGTCATCGATGCAGACGCCTTGAATATTTTGTCTCAACACCCCGATTGGTTATCGAATGTTCCAAGACATTCAATACTCACGCCACACCCCAAGGAATTTGAAAGGCTTTTCGGTCATCAGGCGGATGATTTTCAAAAAATAAAAACCGCGTTGTCTAAAGCAAAAGAATTTGAACTGGTCATTGTGCTCAAAGGCCATTATACTTTCATCGCTGCACCAAACGGGCAGGGATTTTTTAACACTACAGGCAATGCCGGAATGGCTAAAGGCGGTAGCGGCGATGTCCTCACCGGCCTCATTGCCGGACTTTTAGCGCAGGGATACGAATCTGAAGAAGCAGCCGCACTGGGCGTTTATTGGCACGGAGTGGCGGGCGACAAAGCGGCGGCAATTCACGGAATGACCGCCATGACAGCTGGCCATATTATCGAAGCAATGAAAAATCCCGCCTACTAAAATATTTATTGCAACATTGTTGCATTTTAATAAACAGAATGATATCTTTGCGCACTTAACATATTTCTATGCAAAAGGAATTCGAAGTAATCATTATCGGCGGAAGTTATGCCGGCCTGTCGGCCGCGCTGTCTTTGGGAAGATCTTTACGACAGGTGCTGGTGTTGGATCATGGTGAACCCTGCAACCGGCAAACGCCTCACTCCCATAATTTTCTAACGCAGGACGGTGTCGCCCCGGCGGCAATTGCAGCCATTGCAAAAGAGCAGCTGGAGCGCTACAGCACCGTTCAGCTGGTAAACAGCATGGCGGTAAGCGGCCAAAAAGTCCGTGGTCATTTTGAAATTACAACTGCAGATGGACATGCGTTCACCGCTAAAAAATTGATTTTTGCATCTGGCCTGAAAGACCAACTTCCAACTATCGACGGGCTTCGGGAATGCTGGGGAATTTCGGCCATCCATTGCCCTTATTGTCATGGTTATGAATTTAAAAAGGAAAAGACTGCGATCATGGCGCAGGGTGAACGAGCTTTGCATTTGGCAGCGCTGGTAAGCAATCTGACGGATCAACTGACGATTCTGACCAATGGAGCGGCTGATTTTTCGGAAGAACAGTATGATCGTTTACGACGGCATCGTATTTCAGTTGTGGAAAACAAAATAACTAAGTTAGAACATCAAAACGGGCATCTTAAAAAAATACATTTTGAAGACAATCAGCCTCTTGAGCTAGACGCTGTCTACACTGCATTCATCTTTGTTCAAAGCAGCGCTATTCCCGAAAGCCTGGGATGTGCTTTGTCGGAATCGGGCTACCTGGTAGTTGATCCGTTTCAAAAAACAAATATCGATCAGGTGTATGCCTGCGGCGACTGCTGCGCTCCTATGAGATCGGTCGCAAGCGCCGTGATGACTGGTAATATGGCAGGCGCCATGGTAAATAAGGAATTATGCGATGCCGCCTTCACCTAAGCAGCTGTCCCCTTTTAATAGCAAATATGTGCAAACGGCATTGCAGGTGCGCGTTGATTAAGCATCTTCTTTCAAACTAAGATTTCTGATATCCTTCAGTTTCATGATCGTTTCCGTGATGCGATGTTTGGGAATACCGATCTGCATGAGGCAGAAAAGTTGCAGCTCCTGCCGGATCACTTCGCAATCAAATTGTTTGACAACCATCATAATATCGTTCATCTGCGTGTAATCAAACTGCAACTGATATTTTACAAGAATGGGTTTTCTAATCATTGGAACAACTTGTAAAGCCATTGCCGTAGCTGATTTATAGGCATTAATCAAACCTGGAACGCCCAACAAGGTTCCGCCAAAATAGCGCACCACAACTACCATTACATTGGTCACTCCCCTGCTGTCCAGTTGCCCTAAAATGGGGCGCCCGGCTGAGCCGGAAGGTTCGCCGTCATCGCTAACTCTGAACTGATTATCATCCAGGCCAAGCCGATAAGCGAAACAATAGTGGCTTGCTTTAGGGTATGTTTTTTTAATATGTAACAGGTTTTGCTTACAATCAGCGATCGTATTAACGGGCGCAGCGATTGCGATAAAACGGCTACCCTTGTCTTTAAACTCGGCAGTGGCAGTCGTTACAATCGTATTAAAATAATGAGCTTCCGGCATCTATAAATGAGTTGTTTTGATTTTTAAAGTGGATTATTTCGTCATTAAATAGCATTTGCCGGTGCAATTTTCTTTGATTTTTAAGAACGGGCGCAGTGAGGCCTGTTCCCAGTATTTGGTCTTTATTGGTAATGACAAAAGCCTCATCCCATAAATCAGCTTCCATAAAAGCTTGCAATACTTTTTGCCCGCCTTCCACGAAAATGCTTTGAATATTGAGTTGATGAAGCTGGCGCATAGCGTCTGGCACCATATCGGCTTTATCCATCTTTACATAAATAACATTTTTGGACACAGCATCTTTCTCTGTATTTAAAACGATCACCACATCCCCGGTTTGAAATAATTTAAGCATTGACGGCACTTTAAGAAGGGGATCAAAAATAACTTTCTGTGGCGCTTTACCAAACCAATGGCGGTTGTCAAGCAGCGGATCGTCGTTAATGGCTGTTTGGGCGCCGATGAGGATAGCGCTCGACGCGCTCCGCCATTGATGCACCAGCCTTTTTGAATATTCATTGCTAATGAGCAGCCTTTCGCTCCCCGTGCCCGCCATGAACCGGTCTTCTGTTTGTGCCCATTTCAGCACGACATACGGCCGCTTTTGCTGATGAAACGTGAAAAACGCTTTGTTTAATTCCAGGGACTCTTTTTCCAAAACACCGACAGTGACCTTTACACCAGCTTTTCTCAGCCTTTCTATCCCGCGCCCATCGACTTGATCGAAGCTATCGCGGCAACCAATTACCACATCGGGTATTTGATGTTTTATAATAAGATTGGCGCAAGGCGGCGTTTTTCCAAAATGAGCACAGGGCTCCAGTGAGACATATAAAGTGGAATGAGCAATTTTTTCAGCGTGGCTTTTTAGGGCGTCATTGATGCAATGCACTTCCGCATGCGGGCCTCCGTAATGTTGGTGGTAACCTTCACCGATAATGTTGGATTGATACACCAAAACCGCGCCCACCATCGGATTTGGAGCTACTTCGCCTACGGCCATACGCGCCAGTTGCAGACAACGCTGCATATACTTTTCGTGATTCGCTCCTTGCATTTTTGCAAATGTAATTGAATAAAGCGTAAAGTTATTTCATCTTTACATCAGGGCAAATGATCTAAGTTTGCCATATGTCATTATCAAAAATCCGGGAAGCTTTTGTCAAAAATTTGACGCCCGTTTATCAGCCTGAAGAAGCTGAGCAAATATTTATACTTATCGTTGAAAACCTCACGGGCATTAATCTTCGAATAAATAAATCAGCGACGTTTACGCCCGATGGCTGCTTTATAAAAATGTTTGCTGATATCGAAAAACGACTGCTGCAGCACGAGCCTATTCAATATATTTTAAACGAAGCCTGGTTTTATGATATTCCTTTTTATGTAGATAAAAATGTATTGATACCACGCCCGGAAACAGAAGAGCTTGTGCATTGGATTGTGAAAGATTACACCGATCGCACTCCTACGCGCATTTTAGACATAGGATCGGGCAGCGGCTGCATTCCCATTATTTTAAAACGAAAATTTCCTGAAGCAGCAGTTTTCTCCTGCGACCTGAGCGCGCAGGCCTTAAAGGTGGCGGAAAAAAACGCGCGAAAACATCAGACCGCCATCAGTTGGATTGAACTCGATTTTTTAAAGCCTGACAACTGGAATCAACTTCCGAAATGTGATATCCTCGTGAGTAATCCGCCCTACATACCGGAAGAGGATTTAACGGACATGCAGCGCAATGTATCGGATCACGAACCGCATTTAGCCCTTTTCGTCGCCAATTCCAACCCGTTAATATTTTACGAAGCAATAGCCAAAGCCTCAAAAAGTTTACTGGTGCCCCGCGGCGCTGTGTATGTTGAAATACATGAAAAATTTGGTGCGTCCGCGGTTCAATTATTCGAAGAACATCAGTTGAAGCCGATATTGAAACAGGATATGCAAGGCAAAGACCGGATGATTAAATGTACTTTTTAAATATCAGCGTTCGAACGAAGAAGCAATTATCTTTGCAAAACACTTTTTGCATCCAAAACGCTGAAATTTAAAGTCCTCGTCATGACACATAAAACTAGTTGTATGCCGCTACTTCTTATTATTTGCTTTTTCCTTTCGTTTTGCAACCCGAAAGATGATGCGCCAATTGCCGAGGAAAAGCCTAAACCCAGCCCTGAACTTCCTTCGGAGCCGATCGGTGATACTACGATCCGGATTACGATGGACCAGTTCATCGGCGCCAATGCTTTTATCGACGATCCGATCGATAAACTAAAAGCGGTGGGCTTTATAAGAGAATATCACAATTGGAGTTGGAATGAGGGAAATGGCGCGGCGAATTACCCTGGTTTTCCCAATAACGCTATTCAATTCGCGCCCAGTTACCCGGGCTGGAGTTTCGACGATTATTATGCTAATTTAAACAAGGAAGGTGTAGCCGTAGCTCCATGTATACAGGGCGCTGTAAACTGGCTCCACGGCGGACCGAATTTTCCGGGTCAAAATAAGCCCACCGATGCTCCCGGGCTTGACCCGGCCTTGGCGAGCTCCTATCATGCCAAAGCTTTCTTCATGTATCAGTATGCGGCGCGGTATGGTTCTAAAAAGGTGCCGGAAGCGCAATTATCTGTTTCGGCAAATCAGGCAAAATTATCGGGCCTCGGCGTTGTTAAATATCTGGAAGACTGGAACGAACAGGACAAAACCTGGGAAGGCAGAGATGCCGAGTTCAAACCTGAAGAATACGCGGCTATGGCAAGCGCCAACTATGATGGCCATGGGAATACGATGACAAAACATGGAAAAAAGTATGGAATAAAAAATGCCGACACATCCATGCGGTTAGTGATGGGCGGCCTTGCGACACTGGATCTTAATTATATAAAAAAAATGAAGACCTGGTTTGAAGCCAACCGAGCCGACAAAAAATTTGCTGTTGATGCGTTGAACTTTCACATTTACGCATTTAAAGATGGAGCAAGCTGGCAGGGTGGCGGGCCGGCGGTAAGTCCGGAAGCCTCAGGTTTTAGAGAAAAAATGACGGAGATTGTAAAATATCGCAACGAGAACCTGCCCGGCAAAGAAGTTTGGGTGTCTGAATTTGGCTGGGATACCAATCCGGAATCCGTGTTGGCGCCGCCCAAAATCGGCGCTATGGATATTTACGAGATTCAGGCCATTTGGCTAATAAGAGCTTATCTTGAGCTTGCCGCAGCTGGCGTCGATCGGGCGCAAATGTATATGTCGAGAGACGTGAATCCCAATGACAAAACCTGGTTTGCCACTTGCGGCATAATGGGGCCCAAAGGCGATTTTACGCCGAAAAAATCGTGGTATTATATCTATACTATGAAAAATATCCTGAAAAACATGAGGTATGCCGGCGAATTAAAAGATACGAATCCCAATATTCGGATTTATAAATTCAGTGAAAAAGGGTCTTCCAAGTCAGTTTATGCCATCTGGGCAAAAACAAGTGAGGATTTGAAAATCACAAATCACCCCATTCAATTGGGGGCTAAAGCAACGGCTGTTAGCCTGACTACTCCCGTAAACGGGAAAATTACGGGCGAAGAAAAAACGCTCAGTTCTAGCGAAGGTAGAATTGTTATTGATGTATCAGAAAAACCCGTTTTCGTCCTCGTTAACGAATAATTGCTGATAATTAACAAAATAGAAACACAGACAGGAAAATAAATCTTCAATAAGGCACGTTCTTTGTGTTTTATTAAAGTTTTTTTCAATCAAATTACAAAGTATCAATATTTGTTTATTAATAGGCAAAATTGATACCAAAACGTTTAAATCAATTCTAAAATTATTTTTCGTATGCGCAGAGCACTTGTTTTCGCAGTTTTATGCTCCTCAATTTCTGTTTCTATTTTATTTTTTTCTTCCTGTACTAAAGAAAGTCTACCTCTTACCTATCCAGAGACCCCATCCGGAGGAGGATCCACCGACACAACGGTAGTAAAAGATACGTCGAAAGTGGACACAACAACAACAACGCCGCCACCGCCCACCACTCCGCCAAGCGGACGGGTTTTGGAGGTAGGATCCGGGTCGGGCAACCTGACTATTGATGGCGATAACCTGACCATTAACGGCGCGAAAATCACTTTCCAAAATGGCGATCTGGTAAAAATCAAAGGGGGGGCGTACAACGCCATCACCATCAGGAACATTTCTGTGCCATCCAACGGCGCGCGGGTTACATTTATTAATGACGGGCAAATTACATTTAACGGTGGAAAGCTAATGAATCTTGCTAATCTGAATAATGTAACCGTTTCAGGTGCCGGTCAATCGTCAAATGATCGTGGCATCTCATTTACGAATAGTTCCTACCGGGCGATCATGCTATCGGGAACGATTAATAATTTCACCTTACAAAACATGCGCTTCTCCAATGTCAGCGACTATGTAATTAGCTATGTTGATTTAAAATCAATGGTGTATAATGGCTCTGCCAGTTCTTATGCTTACAATCTCGCCTTCCTGAATATCGATGCCGACAATGTTGGCCCGTTGTTTTTCTTTGGCGGAGATGTATCATCAAACAGCTTTATCGGACTTATTAAAAAGTTAGAAATTGCTAACGTTACCTGTATCAACTCGCCGAGCCCCGGCTCTGTAGTTTCCGTGGGAAATGTTGAAGACTTCAGCATACACGACAACCGGATCGACAATATCAATACAAGAAATGACAATCACAATGGAGTGTTTTTTGCGCGCGGCAACGGTAAATTCTACAACAACGTTGTTACTAATCATGAGGGAAATGCTTTAAGACTTTGGTTGTACAGCGTGGAAGGAACCAAAACCTGCGAGATCTATAACAACATCGTATACAATAGCCGTAAATACAGCGGTTTTGAAATCCAGGTTACTCCTTATATAAAAGCGAGTTCGGTGTTCAAGCCCGCTAACGCGAAAGTCTATAATAACACAGTTGGAAAGATGAATACAGACCGCATGTCGTTCCCCGGCCGGCTTTTAGACTATTATAACACTTACGGAACGCTCGAACTGTATAATAATCTTACTTTTAACAACAATGATGCGATTATCGTAAACGATATGTCGAGCGGCGGTTATCTGCGCAATGACAATAATATTTATATGTCCAGCGAATGGTCTGCAGTTGACAACCTGATCAATTTTACATCGAAAATTGCAGGTGTTGGTGCGAGCTTATAAAAGCCGCTATTTTAAATAAAACCAAATTTTGATGCCTAAGGCCGACCCGGCTTTAGGCATTGATTTTCGAGGCGTTCAAAAATTTCACTATCGACGCTTTCGTCGAATTTTCTTGCAAAAAAACTAGAAGACTCAATGATTTTATCATAGTCAGCCGACTGTAATATTTTCGGATGGGCCTGATTTTCGCCCCAGTCAATATAACGAAGATTGTCATTCACCGCAGCGTCCCTGAACGGCGAATTCATGACGATCGTAGGAAAGATTATTTCGTCGATTCCCCAGGTGAGCTTCACAAAATCTTTTACTTTTTTATCGCTCACCACCTGCTCAGCAAGATAGTAGGCGCAATCCGCCGTCAGCGTCCACCAGGTTGCACAGTTTCCACCCACCAAGTGCCAATCAGCGGGGGCTTTTCTCTCCGGTAAAATTTTATTAGCCACATGTTGCACAAGGTATTTGTATCGCAAATTCAATTCGTTGAAATGATACTTTTGAAAACGCTTGGCCCCCGAATTCCACCAGGATGCCGCCGATTCGCCTTCCATGTAGGATATAAATTGTTTGCCTTTGTTCTGTTCTAAAAAATTAACAAATACACCCGTGGGCCTGATAGGAAAGTCCTGACCGCTAATCAAATTAATATAATCGAAATGCTTTCCGGAAGCTTTTATTTCCAAAATAGAGGAAACCACCGCGTTGATCATACTCGGGCCTCCCCAATGCAAGCTTATTCTCTTTTTAATAAAACTGACTTTTGAAAAAATGGAAACTGCAGCTTTAAACGGTTGGAGATCAGATTTCTTATCAATATGAACATAGGTTTGACAGCCGGGATGAGACAAATGAGTTAACAGCCGGTTTAGTTGATGGGGGTGTTTATGGGCTAATACTAAATTACAAATTTGCATTACATCAAATTTAGTCCAAGATAGGTGTTTTTGAATAACCTCCTTTGAATTTGTTCATCGTATATAATCAAAGTTGTTGCCAATTTGTAACAGACGGCTATTTTTTGGTGAGTTTAATAATCGCCTAGCTGAAAAGACCGTAAGGCCTACTGCGGATTATGGTGATACTACGATGTCATTGTGATATATTTGTAGCGTCAGCCCAAAATGGGGAAATTGTATTATTCAATAAAAGCGGATCTGTTGTTATTCAAATTACAAGCTCAACCAGCCTATTAAAATGTCCCAAAAGAATTATTGGCTAAAGAATGCCATCATCACCGTTTTCCAAAACAGCAGCAATTTAATATTAGGGTTTTTGAACTTTTATATGCTGATTCGCCTGCTTACACCTAACGACTACGGTACCTGGATCATTTTTGTAAGCATCATTACTATTGTCGAGCTTTCTAAAAACGGCTTGACGCAGGAAGCTACCATCAAATATTTGTCGGGCGCTAACCGAGCTGATAAAAAGAAGATTACGACAGCGACCTTTGTTATTAACGTAAGCATTTCCATTTTGCTTACGATTTTGTTTTTGTTGCTTTCGCCATTAGCGGGCCAACTTTGGAATTCAGACGTGCTGCCGCTCATGCTCAATCTTTATACGGCCACATTCATCATATCGGGCCTGCAGTCGGAGATCAATTGCATTGAGCAAGCGAACTTGCAGTTTAAAGGAACGTCGCTGGCGCCGATGGTAAAACAACTACTACCCTTCGCTTATATCTCCTATCACTATTTTTTCGATCTGCCTGCTGACCTTACCTACCTGACCGTGGCCACCATTTTGGGCGTGGTAGCAGCAACAATCGTCTCTTTGCTTTTTACGTATAAATATATCAGCTTCACCAAGTTTGTTGACTTCGCGTGGATTAAAAAAATCTTCAATTTTGGAAAATATAGTTTCGCGGTATGGGTGAGTACAATGCTGGCCGGTTCCATTGATCAGATGATGTTGGGATCGATGCTGTCAAAGGCGGCGAGTGGTGTGTTTAACGTAACGATGAGAATCACCAATTTGACCGATATTCCCATCAACGCGATGTCAACGATTGTTTTTCCGCAAAGTTCTAAGCGGCATGAAGCTGATGGTGATGCGTCCGTAAAATATTTGTATGAGCGCTCGGTGGGTGTTATACTGGCGGTACTGATGCCGTGCTCTCTGGCTTTATTTATTCTTGCTGACTTTGTGATGCTGGTGGTGGCTGGCGAAACCTATCAGGATTCGGTTCCCCTTTTAAGGATTATTTTAATAAACAGCATTTTTGCGCCTTATGTGCGGCAATCGGGAATTGTGCTGGCGGCGTCGGGCCGGGCGCGGATCAACTTCTATCTGGTTACGCTGTCTGGCGTTCTCGTGTTTCTTTCAAACCTTGTGTTTATCAGGTATTGGGGCATTTTGGGCGCTGCTTACGCCAGTGTTTTTGTGAACGTGGTGGCGTTCCTGATTACCAGATCGATTCTTAAGAAATTTTTCAACATTAATGTTTTAAACCCCTGGATTTACGCGGTGGCTTTCTACCCCGAATTCATTAAAAAATTTCTCAAGCGAAAGTCTAACGAGCCATCATAAGTTTCCCTTTTTCAGCTCGTCAAAAGCAAACTGACAAGCCCTGGCCGTTAGCGCCATATAAGTTAATGATGGATTTTGGCAGGCTGAGGAAGTCATGCAGGAGCCGTCGGTGACAAATACATTTTTTACGGCGTGCAATTGATTATTGCGGTTTAACACGGAGGTTTTAGGATCCCTTCCCATCCGGGCCGTTCCCATTTCATGCACCGTGCCTCCTCCTGGCCTGTGATAATTAAATGGAGCTACATTTTTAAACCCGGCCTTATCCAGCATGTCGGCGCAAGTCGACTGAATGTCCTCCATCATCTTCTGCTCGTTTTCTTTAAACTCGAAACTTATTGCGACCAGCGGCATGCCCCATTTATTTTTTTGATCACTCAGGCTGATTTTATTGTCATGATAAGGGAGGCATTCGCCCCAGCCGGCCATCCAAACAGACCAAGGCCCCGGATGAATAAGCTGCTGCTTAAATGATGCACCAAAATCATCAGGCGCAGCATTTAAAGCCTCGTGCCAGCCGGCGCGCTCTCCATCTCCCTGTATATTATACCCTCGCTTATAGCTTAGGCTTTCATTGTCCTGCAGGTTTCTGAATCTTGGGATTAAAAAACCGCAGGGGCGTCGGCCTTTATAGTAAAATTCTTTGAAACCATCATGTTCGCCCCAGGCTCCTGCCGATGAATGATGATCCATAAGATTGTGGCCTAACTCTCCGCTGTCATTTCCCATACCATCCGGAAAACGGGACGATGTGGAATTAAGCAAAAGCGCCGTTGATGCGATCGTAGAGGCATTTACAAAAATTATTTTAGCATAAAACTCAAATGGCTGCATCGTTTCAGTGTCAATACCTCTCACGCCCTTCGCCTTTTGAGTGACATCATCAAATATAATTTCAAGCACAGTAGAAAACGGCCGGAGGGTCAGGTTACCGGTTTGATACGCCGCCGGAATAGTGGCGCTATTGCTGCTAAAATACGCCCCAAACGGGCACCCGCGGCTGCAAAGATTTCTATTTAAACATTTACCCCGGTTTCCAATTGGCTGTGTAAGGTTCGCAACCCTCGCAATAGTAAGCAGCCGCTGATCAAAATTATTATCGATAGATTGTTTTAAATGTTCTTCGATACAATTAAGCTGCATGGGATCCTGGAAACAACCATCTGGCAAATGTGGTAAGTTTTCCTTTTTTCCACTTACCCCGATAAATTGCTCAACGTAGTCATACCAACGCGCCAAATCGCGATAGCGTATCGGCCAGTCGACTCCGTTGCCATCTTTTGCATTGGCCTCAAAATCCAGATCGCTCCACCGGTAGCATTGCCTCCCCCAGGTAAGCGACCGCCCTCCCACCTGGTTGCCCTGCGCCCATAAAAAAGGCTTTTTCTGAATATAGGGATAATCTTTATCTTTTATGAAAAAGGCCTTGCTCCCCTCATCATAAAAGCCATGCTGCACCGGATTGTCCTCGCGGTCTTCCCTGGTTGTTTGTAACCTGTTGGGAAATTCCCAGGGTTTGAGCAAAGCGGAAGGATAGTCCTGGCCGTGCTTTACCTCTCGGCCCCTTTCCAACAAGATTGTTTTTAAACCTTTCTCAGTCAGCTCCTTTGCTGCCCATCCGCCGCTGATTCCCGATCCGATTACAATTGCATCAAAATTCATAACAGTTTATTTGGTAGCCCAGCCTGGCTGGTTCTTTTCTAAGGGTATACAGGGCTTATACTCAGTTGGAATAAAATCGTAACGCAAGGCCGCAGTAGCGCCAACTTCAGATGAACAAAAACCGACCACCGTCAATTCTTTGAGCGATTCGAAAAAAGAGGTGCCTCTTAGCTTTCTGTCGATTTTTTTGATTAAGGGCCTGCGAAAGAAAGCATGATTTTTTCTCACAATAAGTAGCACCTCGGTTTGTTCTTTTACAGAACATTGCAGGAAGTCTTTGTTCATCTTCTTTTGGGCCACCTCTTCCACTTCATGGAGACCGGCGACAAAATTATTAGCATCCTTGGTTGATAACTGCTCCATAACAGCATGGATAATATAATCCGCAACATTAGCGTCTGTAGCGCCGGGGGTATCTGTCGCGGGTATGATCAATTCGGCCAAAGCCGTAATCAGCGCCTTTTTTGAGCGAACATATCCTTTGTCTATTGACTGGTTTAAATATAGCAGTTCAAACACCGATCCCATCGCGGCAGCGGCGAGGCCATAAAGAAAAAAACTTTTTATAACGTTTCTTCTATTCATAAAAGGTTGTTCGAATAAAACAAATCAGCGCTCTATGCTCCTGAACCCGTGTTAAAACGGCTTATTTTGCTTTGCAGCAACTTCGGCACAGGCCTGTGACATCAGCGTTATGCTATTTTCCCAGCTGTGGGATAAGGCAAATTTTCTTCTCTCCTCCTGCAATCCGGGGCTGTCGGTTTCCAGGAGATGTTGGATGCCGTCGAGGTATTCCTGCTCATTCTTTGCCAGCAAAATATACTCTTTAAAATCCAGCATCGGTTCGGTTTGCGTAACAATAGTCGCTTTTCCCAAAGCCAGGTATTCATCCACCTTTCTGGGATAATTGCCGATGGTTATAGGGTTTATATATTGAGGGTTCATGCACACATCAAAATACATAATATAAGATGCTAAATCTTCCGGATGCCGCGGGCCCAGCATGAACACGTTGGGCATCTGATGTAATTTGCTATTTTCAAACCGCTCGTCTTCGGGCCCTACATATACAAAATTCCAGTCAGGCCGTTTCTCAGCCAGATGCTCTAGCAAGGGCAGGTCGAGCCTCGAAGTCCACAAAGCACCTACATAGCCAATGATTGGCTTTTTAATCGCTTCCATCTCTGGCCGAACAGCCGCATTTTCCGCTGTGAAAAACGTAAAATCACATCCCTGCCCCACTTTAAATGAATGGGGATTATTTTCCTTACAATAATTTTTTAAATATTCCGAATTGGCCAGGCAAAGGTCGCTTTTCGCCATCAGTTCGGGCTCCAGTGTTGCGCCATGCTTTTTCCAATAGCGAACACCTACAATATTATCTCTTGAATAATAAATGGAAAGCAGTGGTTTCAGAAAATCTTTTAAATAAAATGCCTTAAAAACCTCGTTGTCGTTAAAAAGGATATAATCTTTAAAGGACAACTCATCGATCGCCTTTAAAATAGACCCGGCGAATCTTTTATTATTAACACGGTTGAAAATTTTAAAGAGACTGGTATTGGGAATCCAGTTGATAGATTCAACCAGGCAGTCGGGATAAAGATTAAACAGATTGTCGTTGATCTTTACAATACCCGGCTCTTTTCCCTTAATGACGTTAATCCGCTTGTCCACCTTAGGATCTCCTTTTCCTCTTAGTTTGGATATCCGGTCAAGCGGAGAATTGACATATAACACCCGATTGTACTTGCTAAATTCCAAAGCAATATCCTTACAGTTGCTACCGATCTCTGTGTCCCAGGGTTGCTGGCCAACAATAATGATGTCTTTGTTTTTAATCATTTTATTATTATAAACAAATTAAAAATAGCGCTTCTATCAGGGCATCGATCGATACAAGTCTAACAATTGCGTAGCCGATGTCTTCCAACTAAACTCAGCGGCACGTTTCACACCCTTGTCCGACAAATCCTGCTGTAGATCCTTATCTTTTAACACCGAATGCATTTTTTCTGCGATATCAACATGATTATAGGGATCGATATATATTGCCGCGTCGCCGCCAATTTCGGGCATCGACGAAGTGTTCGAAGTGATGACCGGCGTTCCGCATCCCATAGCTTCCAAGATCGGCAACCCAAAGCTTTCGCGCAATGATGGATATACATAAAGCGAAGCGGCATTATAAATTAGTGGCATTTCACTTGCATTAATAAACCCTGGAAAAACAAACCACTTGATAAGTTCTGATTTATTTTTTTCTTTCAGTTTGTTCTTTACCAGTTCGGCGTCGTAATCTAAGACAACCAAAGGCTCGGGGTTGTTAACCGAATTTAAGTAATGAATGTAAGCTTCAATCAAATTCGGCGTGTTCTTTTTCGGCGCAGTATTCCCCAGGAAGAGAATAAAGGAGTCCGGCAATTTGTATTTTTCTTTAAACTGCCTTACCAGCTCTTTGTCATATTGATTATTAAATTTTGGATTAGCCGCATTATAAATGACTTTTACCTTTTCTTCCGGTACTTTTAGTCTTTTGATAATCGTGTCTTTTTCGAAATTGGAAACTGTGACAATAACCTTACTTTTTTCTACGGCTTTTGGCACCACAAACTTCCTGTAGATATTCCCAAAATTCTGATAAGCTGTTCCTTTAAAATTTAATGATTCCAGATAAATAATATCATGCAATGTTAGCATTAATGGAACACCCGGGTTCAGGGCTGCTGTATTACACGTCGCATGAAGAAAATCAATTTTTTCCTTTTTAATCTCCCTGGGAAGCGACCACTGCTCCCAGTCGGCGTAGGTATAACCGCCGGGTTTATTGATGCGGAACTTTTCGGTTTCGCGAATGCACTGAGCGTCTTCGTCGTCTTTTGCGAAAAGCACATATTCGTTTTCCTTGTCTATTTGCTGCAACTCTTTGATAAGCTCCAAAGCCACGACTTCCATGCCGTGTTTTTTCTTCCTGAATAATCGCTGAACCTCAATTCCTATCCGTTTCATAATAGTCGTTTTTATAAGCCGAAACATCGTGCTTGGTAGCAACAGAAATTTTGTTTGCAGCCCGGGCTTTAAAAAGGGCCAATACTTGTAAATAAACGAATTTTGGCAATCTTACCAAAGCCTGATAAATGCTCCGGCTGGCGTTGAAAGTGCGAAGCGCCCCGGCGAATAAAAAACAAAAAATAACAATGGAGCACAGCCAAATCACGAGCAGTTCGGGCGACACGAAAAGATTTATAATTATACAAAGCATTCCTGCAAATCCTAAGATAAACAAAGGCGGCCGAAGCAACATCATTGAAAAAGCAAATTGGTTCCAGTTGAAATTAAAAATAGATTTAAAGAATAGTGCGATCGCCAGGCTCCAGTACTTAAACCAGGTATTGATCCACCGGGCTCTTTGCTTCACGAGCTGTTCTGCCCCGGAAGTTTTTCCGTCATAAACGACGGCGTCCATCGTAAATGCTATGCGCTTTTTGCGCCGGACCAATTCGTATTGCAAATATTTATCAAACCCTGCCCCTGAAATATCGAAATCGGCAAGCATTTCTTTAAAAGTATCGGTTTTGAAAGCCATTCCCGAACCTGCTAAAGACGCTGACGAGCCGGCTTCAAAAAGCAGCTTCCGATCAATAAAGCGATAAAACATATCTCCCGCCTCATCCAGGCAGGCGTAAGTCGTGTTCAGATTTCGAGCTGCCCTCACGCCCTGCACAGCCTCAAAACCTGCTTTTATGGTGGCTGCTATTTCGCTTAAATAGTTTGGCTCGACAATGTTATCGCTATCGATAATGGTGATCACATCATGCTGCCTTTTGAAATTTTGTATGGCATAAAAATGCGATTTGGTATTGCTCGCGAGTTTTTGTTCCGGCCGCAGGATAACCACTTTTTCTGACGAAAAAGAAAGCCCTGAAATATCACAATCGTCGGCGACGACATATATCAAATAATTGTCGTAGTTAGATTTCAAAATGGATTGCACCACGCTGGGGATAAGGTCGATTTGTTGGTAAGCTGTGACAATGACGCCAATATCAGCAAGCGGTTGATCGGCTGCAAAAGTTTTTGATTTGCCAGATGTCTTTTTAAACCGGCTAACAATCCACAATAGCAGCGGAAACCAAAGTGGCGCTGTTACAATAAACTGTATAATAATCCAGATCTGCTTCATTTTAAACGGGCAACCATTTTTTTTCCTGTTGATGATATTGTTTGATCACTCTTGCCGGGTTGCCCACCACAACTGAGTAAGGGGACACATTTTTGGTCACTACGGCGCCAGCGCCGACAATAGCATGTTTTCCGATAGTGACGCCGGCTGTAACAACAGCGTTAGCGCCAATCCAAACATTATCTTCTATATGAATAGCCTTGCAATCTACATCCTGCTGGCTGGGTGGCAACGCAATATCTTCATACTTATGATTCAAGCCGGAGACAACAATATGTTGCGCCAGCATTACATTATTCCCAATATTTACGGGGCCAATAATCACGCAGCCAATACCGATAATCGTTTGATCGCCGATGGTCAAATCCCCCACCCCGTTGTTGATTACAGAGAAATCTTCCACAATAGATTGGCTGCCCAGGCTAAACTTGTTGTAGGGAAAGATGTCAACACGGGCCATGCGCCTGATAATTGCGCCCTTGCCTTTTTGATGAACAAAGGGATTTAGGAAGATACGCATCCACGAGCGGGGCTTGGGATCCTGCTTGGGGCGCATCATCCAGGTGGTAGCCTTTTTGAGAAAGGCACTCGATTTTATTTTATCTTTTAGTGGCATTGGCTTTATGCTTCAATCCCGATTTTATACCGATTGCAAAAAAAATAAGTCCTGGTATGACAAATAATAAAAAGGGCATTTTCGGAACTGCTTTTGGTTTACACTTTTTTAGTCAAATTGCTTTCGATTTTACGCGCATTAAACACGGCGGCAAACGAAAGCCAAACAATTAAAGAAGATGGAATGTCGTTCATCACTTCATTTCCGTAACTACATATAAATAATCCAATCACCCCCGATCCCAACGCTATTAGTTTGGTATTTAACGATTTTGTTTTAATCGTCCAAATAATGCCAAAACTTTTTCCAATCAAATACATCAAACTACAAAACCATATAATAAAGCCCACAACGCCATACATGGCCCAAAGTTTCACCCAATAACTATCTGGTTCGATCGTCGACAAAAATTTATCGCTATTATATTTATGCCCGAAAGTTCCTATTACTCCCAATCCTCCACCGAAAGGCCGCGATTTCATATAATCAGCCAGTACGCGTTGACTTTCCAGCCTTACTTTCAGGGATGGATCGTTGGGGTCCGTAGCAGTTCTTAGGCGGTAAATATTATAGTTCCCATTTCCAATGGTTGTATATTTTAATACCCCCACAAAAAGGCCCAACACTAAAACCCCTAAAACAATGATTTTAAATTTACGGGCGAAAAATAACGCCGAACCCGCCGCGCCAATGAGCGCAAAAAAAGAACCCCTCGTGCCCGATATCAGCATGCCATAAAAAAACAAAAGGCTCAGAGCGATCAGGATTATTTTCCTTCCCCATGCTTTAAACCCAAGCGCCAGAATAGCACACGCCACAGAAACCTGTGCCTGTGAAGGACCAAACTGGCCCGCGTGGCTGTAAAAAGAAAATACCCGCAACTGGCCGAACACAATATGCGTAATGCTTCCGCCTTCATCCAGGAAACGCTGTTCACCGGCAGACAAACCAAAATACATCTGCTTGATGCCATTCAAAACTCCCAAGAACGAGCAGATGATCATCACGTAGATAATGGTGTTCAACTTTTTTTGATCTGTGATGAGCACCATTCCCAGCGGCGCAATTAATAATGGTAACAGCGCAGTGGACCGAATTTCCTGTAACCACCCCATTACACTGGCACCGGCAGGATTTCCCAATTGCAATACGCTAATGATAAACCACACTAAACATAATACCGTGAGCTCATTTCGAAAAACAGAAAAATCGTATCGTTTGGCATTATACCAAACACTTAACCAGGTCAAAATCAACAGCGCTTCTGTGCCCAGGCCAAATTGAATATCTCCACTTATTTCTCTCGAAAGAATAAAGAGGAAAAAACAATACGCAAAAACGGTAACCAGTCCAACAAAGGGTTCCCGAAAAAGTAAAACCAGAAAAATCACCACCACTGCCATGATCACGGGGATCATCGAAACAAAAAACATATTGGTAGCGAGGGCCGCTCCTCCAAATAAAAGAGACAACAATACCGCAACTAAAATAATAATATAGGTGCGCTTGGTTAATCTTTTATAATCAAAGCGTAATTGATACATTTATTTCTTTTGCTGCCATCAGGCCACCTTCACCTTGTTTAACACCCAACCCAGGAATCCGGGTTGCGAAGACAAGTAATTAACAAATGGCCTATTGTCTTCTGAAAATTTAGAGCCCGCCTCGTATACTGCCACGCTTCGATCACAAAACATGAGCCACTCTTTTACATTGTGAATATCCTGCCCGCTATAAATGTCAATAATTACAATATCGAAAGTACTTTTCAAAACTTCGAAACCCGCAATGAGGCTTTTTGTATCGCGAAGTTCGAGCAGCGAGTTGTTTGAAGTATTCCTATTTAAAATCGTGATCCTGTCTTCTACCTGGATCTGCTTTTTCACCAAAAATGACTCAAATTTTTGTTGCTTTGCAGGTTGGCTATCGGCGGTTTTATTGGTAACAAGGTCGAGGATATTGCCGTCTTTCTCGCAAATCAATAATACGTTTTTTCCCATCATTGCGAAAGCATAACTGAGGCTTCCTGCGAGAAAGGTTTTTCCATCGCCGTCTTTCATGCTGGTTATGCCCAGCACATTATGCTCTTCATCAAGATGCTGGTTGATTTCAAAACGAAGGGATCTGAGTAAATCTTTATAAGCCGTGTAATTTTTCACCCCGTTATCATCTTTCCATATATTACGAAGGTCTTTATCATCCTCCGTTATATAATTCAGGCAGCCCAATACCTTTTGCTGTGTAACGGTTTCCAAACGGGCGGTGTCTTCCACATTTTTATTTAATGCAAATGTCAGAAAAAGTGTCAGCAAACAAAGTAAAAAACTGGAAGCACCCGAGAAGCCAACGAATAAAATCGTTTTCGATTTTTCCGGCGGGCCGGGCAAACCCGGCTCAGCAAGGGTGAGGTTTGTGCTTGATTTAGCCAGCAGCTCTGTCTGACTATACTGGCTTTGTGCCTGTTCATACTCCGTAGATGCATTTTCAGCGTCTCGGAGCACGTCCGGCGCAACTTGCGGCAGCGCAGCCGCGCCGGCTCCCGATGGTTTTGGCAGCGCCTTAAGTTGATCTTCTACCGTAGCAAGCGCGCTTTGTGCAGAGGCCAGTTCGCCCTCGAGTTTTATACGCTCGGCCAGTAAATCCTGACGGACGGCTGCCGCATTGGAGCCGGAGTTATTGGCTGCTCTTTCAATCAACCGGTCTTTGATTCTTTTTAAAGAATCAACGGTTTGCTTGTCCTGCGGGCGGAAATTATTATTAAAATATCGCTGGTTGGCTATCTTCAACTGTGCGTCGATATTAACAATATCCACGTTATCCTTCGATTGGCTTTGAGTTACATACCCGCCTTTACCTTCAAGCTTGGCATTTACTTCCGCCAGGTTTCCTTTGATGGAGCTTATTTGCCTTAAATATTGCAGGCGTTGCGATTCCGCTTCCGACACGCGCGAATACGCCACATCCGACTGTCTTTGCGCGTTGGCCTGCCCGGCTGCCTTTGCAGCTTCGCCCTGCAGCGCCCGCCTCGCTTCTGCGCTCTTTCGCTGAAGTTCTGATTCTTTATTTTGCAAAATAGTATCCAGAAGCGCCAAAGACTTTCGCTGACCGGCAGCTACCAGTCCATTGTAATAAGCAATAAAATCGGTTGAAAAAGTGTTCACCACATAAGCGGAAAGGTTGGGGTTTTCAGAATAGAAAACAACCTGAATAAAATCGCTTTCTCCATTTCTCGAAATAAATAGATCCTTTAACAAAGATTTTTCGTCGTAGCCTGCCGCAGTCAACATATCATAGAGTTTGATCCTGTTGCCATTGTCCGCCACCGAAATCAGGCTGCCCGCATCCAACCGCTTTCTGTATTCTGCAACGGCGATTTGCTTATCTTCTTCCGATAATCCCTTTGCAAATTTCGATGGCTCCCTAAATGCCTGTTCCGGATTTTCGAGGTCATGTAAAATAAGTTTGTATGATAATGCATTGATGCTCCGTTTAGACTTCATCCGTTCCAGAATATTTCCAAATTGTTGGCTTAGCTGGAAATAGTCCATCCGCTCGCCGCCGTTAATAGCGCTCTGCTGAAACCTGCTTGCCAGGCCGGTTGATATCAGTGATGTGGAAGAATAGGTTTTAGGAAGTTTTTTTGCCAGGAAATAAGTAGTCACGGCAAAAACAATGGGTACGAGAATCAATAACCATTTAAATCGCAATACGTACCTTAAAAAATCCTTCAGGTTCAGATTAATCATCACTTAATATTTCTTTTGTCGGGTTATTTAACGTTTTCAATCGTCGTACCGATAATACCTTCCAAAACATTTTTAGCTTTCAGGTAGGCTACTTCGGCTTCCAAAACTTGTACATCCGCATCGATTGATGCACTTTTTGCCGCTGTATAAATATCAAGTGTTACGGTTCCGTTTTGAAACTGAGCCTGCGCATTCGTTAGAATGCTTTTAAAATCGCTGGCCGCTAGCGTTTTGATTGCTAATTGCTTTTTTGCCGTAATAAAATCATAGTAGCTCGATTTAACCAATTGTACCAATGTATTCTTGTAATCATTATTTTGCGCCATCGCCACTTTATAATCGGCCTTAGCCGCCTTGATGGTGGCAGGTTTTGCCAGAAAACTACCGAGGTTTACGGTGACGCCAAATTGAAACCCGCTCAACACCACGTTATTGGTGCCACCGCTTCCGCCGCCCGGAATATAAATAAGCCCCTCATTTCTTTGAGGACTGTAGAAATAACTTGCGTTAAAAATATCAAACAACCCCATGGTAGCCACCGATATTTGCGCTTTAGAGCGTTCCACCGTGGCATCTGATGCTTTTTTCAAAGGATAGTTGGTCATCGCCAGGGTAATATATTTATTCAGCAGCGCATTATCGATTTCATTCAGGATCGATTCCTGGCTTTTAGCGGATGCACAAATTAGAACGGAAGCAAATAAAGAAAACAATACTTTTTTCATCTGACTCGGAATTTAAACTTTTTCCTTTTGCAACATTGCAGGTATGGTTTTAAAAATAATTTTGAGATCCATTAAAAAAGAACCATCTTTTGCGTACGTATTATCAAGTTCTTTTCGCTCGTCTTCAGACATTTCGGCTTTGCCTCTTTTACTGATCTGCCACAAACCGGTAATACCAGCCGGACCGAGAAAACGCATGGCAAACTGGTCGGAAGTTAATTGCTCTGCCTCGTAAAGCGGTAGTGGCCGGTTGCCCACGATAGACATATCGCCTTTTAGTACATTAAAAAGCTGCGGCAACTCATCTATACTTGTTTTACGCAAAAAATTGCCTATTTTGGTGATGCGTGGGTCGTTGAGAATTTTTACAAATGCTTTCTGACTGCTTTGATCGCCGGCCGCATACTGATTATTGGTCTTGCTCAGGTTCGCGAGTTTTTTATCCGCATCGACCACCATCGATCGAAATTTATAAAAATCAAATATTTTATACCCATTCCCTGCTCTTTTACTCTTATAAATCACCGGCCCTCTGCTTTCCAGTTTAATAAGAATAGCTACCAAAATGAAGACGGGCGACAAAATCAAAATAGCTACAGTAGATGCCAGTATATCAAATAGACGCTTGGAAAGCGGCATATGATATTCAAGATTTTTTGCCGACAGCTTGTTGGCGTCATGCGGTTTTAAAAGTTTAAACTTGATGAGAAAGTTAACGCGCTCAAAAATTAATTCCGTATTAAACGGCCTAAAATAAATGTCGTTTGCTTTGGCTTCCAGCGCCTTTTGATGCAGTTCTGTTTTGTTTGACGAGGATAAAAGGATGATAATGATTCCTGAGGTCAGCGCGTTTTCTCTCAACTCTTTGACCTGATTGAAAACAGTAGCTTCGTTGTTGGTTTGCATTTCCAATAGTAGCGCATAGGGCAAATCGACCATCGACGAATGGGCCAACTGACGGTTGAAATCACTTAAAGTTTTGTAAGAATCGATCCTATAGTTGCTATATTCGCCGCCTGCGATAACAACTTCTTCCAGGAAAACCTCGCCAACGTATGCTATACCAACAGTTTGACTTAGCGCATTAGTTTTCAGAGGCGGTAACTTTTGGGTGTTCGAAAAGTAGGTATCTGACTGCATCTTTTAGCTTGGTAGGATTAAAAGGTTTTTGAAAAATTTCGTTTACGGGAAAAGGCAATTGCGATTCCAAGGCTTTAGTATCTGATGTTCCGGTAAGCACAATTACTGGTATTTTCGAGAATAACCCGCTGATTTTAATAGATTTAAGAAATTCCGGCCCGTTAAAATATGGCATATTAATATCTAAAATGATCAAATCGGGTTTGTTGCTTTCTTCTAACCATTGGATCGCTTCATATCCGTTATTTTTTAAAACAACGCTGTAGTCTTTTGATAAAACAAACTCTAAGAGTTTCAAAATCGTCGGTTCATCATCAACTATCAGAATTGTTTTTTTCATTTACTTCGATTTAGAAAGATTAAGTGTAAAATTAACTACAAGTTATTAAAATAAGCGTATTCTTATAAAATAATATCCTGACCTTTTGATTATACACTTTCTGATATTTTACCCTAAGTCTGCCGGATAGCTTTTTCCATTATTCTAACCAAGGTTTCATTGTGCGGCGGCAATAAAAATGTTTTATGATCGCCCGCCACATCGTGCACCACAACACCTTTGGTATATCGCTTCCAGCCCAAATAAACAGGATCATCGAGAAAGTAAATACGCTCTTTTACACGAAACAGATGCACTTTGATGTCTAAAGGTTCCATGACGTAGCTATAATAGGCTTGGTTGTAAGCTTCAATTACTTTTTCGTCGTAGTCGTAGATCTTTTCGTCTTCACTTTCTTTGTAGGTTTCTTTAAAAAGCTTGCGCTTTATAAGCATCAGTTGATAACCGATAACTTCTTTGGGATATTTAAAAAGATTGCCTCCTATAAAAGCTGCTTTTTTCACCTGGCGCCTCAGCTTTACAGCCAGGCGGCCTGCGGCCGTAACAGGAATATGGCGCCCGCCAACATTCGTATCCAGAATACCCAGCATTTTCACCTCCTTCCCAAGCTGCATCAACTGCTTCACCATTTCGTGAGCTACAATGCCACCATATGAATAGCCAATGATAATGTAGGGGCCTTTTGAATTAACCTCCAGTATTTCCCTCAGGTATCTCCTGGCAATAGTTTCGATAGACTCCAAATCTTTGATGTCCCCGCTTAAACCAAGGGCCTGAATGCCATACAGGGGCTGATCCTCGCTTAAAAAAGGTTCTAACTTTTTGTATAATAGAATATTTAAAGCACCACCATGGATTAAATAGATAGGTGGTTTTGAACCTGATTTTTTGATTTCTACCAGAATTTTCTCCTCGACCTTAGCTTTGCTGCCCACCAGTTTTGCAATCGCGGCAATGGTGGGATGTTGAAATAAGGTAGCAATCGGCAATTTGGCGTTCATGCGCGCACTGATCCGTTTCATAACTTTTACAGCAATCATGGAATGGCCCCCCAGTTCAAAAAAATTATCCTCTACATGCAAACCGTCAATACCCAATTCTTCTTCCCATATTTTTTTAATTTCAGCCTCAATAGGATTGAGCGTTTCCTCCGGAACAATATCTTCAGATGCAAGCGCCATTCGTTGTTTATAAAACTTCGGAGGTTCGATCCTTTTAACATCAACCTTACCGTTAGGTGTAAGTGGAAACGAGTTCATTTTCACCCAATAGGCAGGAACCATAAAGTAAGGCAAGTGGGCGCGCAACTGATTTCCCCATTCTAAAATGGATGCTTTTTTAAACTCATGGTCACCGCCGCCATCATCATGCTGTGGAATGACATACGCCACGATACTTTTTTCGCCGGTGTGGTCGTCTAAAACTTTCACTACCACATCCTTCACATTTCGCAGCCGTGATACATTAAATTCAATTTCCCCTAATTCGATCCGGAACCCTCTGATCTTAACCTGGTTGTCGATGCGTCCCTCATATTTAATTTCTCCGTTGCTTTGTAACCTGCCCAAATCACCGCTTTTGTACATTTTCGCATTGGGGTCGGCAGCGAATGGATCTTTTACAAACCGCGCCTCTGTCAGTTCCGGGCGCTTCCAATAGCCCTGGGCCACGCCGTCGCCTCCAATATATAGTTCACCTGTCTCACCGTCCTTAACCTTTTCCAGTTTTTCATTTAAAATATAAATAGGTGTGTCCAACAGCGCGGGCCCGATTGTAATTTTCTCATCACTCAACACACGCGCTAAGGTGCAGAGAACGGTTGTTTCAGTTGGGCCGTAGCCGTTATACAACGCCGTACAACGCGGCAAAAGATCTTTTGCTAAAGATGGCAGTAAAGGCTCACCCGCAGAGATCAGCCTGGCCGGAAGCTGCTCCGTCCAGTCTGCAGTTAACATCAGCTTGAAAGTAATCGGCGTAGCGATCATCAGGCTAATATTTCTTTTAATCACTTCATCTAAAAGCAATTGCCCGTCTTTAACCGTATCTGCGCGCGTGAGCACTAATTCTGCGCCGTTCACCAAACTCGCATAATTATCAAAACAGGTAATATCAAACGAAATTGTTGAAACGGACAAAAACTTGTCGCTGCTGTTCACTTGGAACGCATCCTGCATGGCTTTCAGGAAGTGGATGAGGTTGCGATGTGAGACCATTGCGCCTTTCGGCTTACCTGTAGAACCAGAGGTATAAAGTATATAAGCCAGCGTATCGGGATTGATTTGAATATCCGGGTCGGCTGCCGAACTTTTTTCAAGCTCTGTTTTGATAGTATTGAGACAGATATTGATGCCTTTACCTGCTAAAGCTTCGTTACGATCTGCAGTGATCATAAACTGTGCTTCTGCATCTTCCACTAAGAAAGACACGCGGTCTTGCGGATAATTCGGATCGACTGGCACATAGGTGGCGCCGCATTTTAAAACCGCAACGATGGCTACTATGATGGGAATGCCCCGATCGAGGATAATCGCGACTTTTTGACCAGACGCCACGCCCTGCGACCGCATATAGTTAGCTAATTTATTTGCTTCGCTGTTCAATTGCTCATAGGTGATAAAATCGTCTTCCATGCGGACAGCGACCTGATCGGGATGCGCTTCCACAACTCTTGCAAATAAAGCCGGAATATTTTGGTTTAAAATATTGGGCCCTTCCGACGCGATAGCCTTGCTAAAAACGCTTACCTCAGCAGTGGTGGCCACATCGCTTATCCTTATATCAGGCTGCGCCGCCACCTGATTCACAACGCTATGATAGGAAGCCATCAGCGCTTTCACATCGTCCGTACTAAACAAATCCGTCTGATAATAAACCTGAAAATGAATTTGCGGGCCGCGCTTGTAGGTATCAATATACAATTCAAAACTGCTATGCTCTTCTTTTAAATCGATAAGATCGTGGCTAATGCCTGTTAGGTTCAACGTTATATCTGATTTCTCAAGCTGGCTTCCAAAACTAACGGAGACCATATTGCTGGCTGCGCCGCGATTAAACTTCAATTTGCGAAGCACGCCACCAAAAGTCACTTTTTGATGATCAAAATCAGCCAGCATTTCCTCATTGCGAAGCTTCATGTAATCAGAAAACGAAAACCCGTTTTGAACATGCGCTCGGATCGGCAACATATTAATAGTATGCCCCACCATGCTGAAGCCCGGAACCGATAGATGATCAGTCGCCGGCAAGCCCAATACAAAATCTTTTTGCCCCGTTTTCCTATAAATAAATACTTCAAAGAGCGTTCTTAGCAAAATGGTTAATGTTGTATTTGAACGCAGGGCAGTCTTCTCAATTGTCGCGGTTTCTGATTCGTCGAAAGCATAGGCAAAAACCTCGCTTTTATACGTTCGTTCCGGCTCGGGCAAATATCTCGAAGCCAGTGAAACCGGTTCGGGAATGTCATTTTTAAATTTTTCCACCCAATAATCCACATCCTGCGCATAGCGCTCCCCCTGATAACGCGCCACTTCCTTTGTTGCATAAGCGCTGAATTTAACAGCTTCCCCTAATACAGGAACGCTGCCGGTAAGATAGCTATTGTAAATCTCGCCAACCTCTTTAATAATAACGTCAAAGGAGCCGCCATCACAAATCAGGTGGTGGATCACGAAAAACAGCAGGTGCTTTTGCTCTGAAAGTTTGATGATATGAACCCGGAATAAAAGGTCTTTTTCAAGATCAAAAGGTGTTTCATACGCGTCTTTTAAAAACCGGGATATAAATTGCGACTGCGCCTCGTCGTCCTGACCAGAAATATCCTGCTCATAAAACGGTAAATCAATCGAAGCCTGCACCGTCATGGTCGTTCCATCCGCACTAAAAATAGAACGCAGCAGTTCGTGTCGCTCGGCAAGATGCTGAAACGCATTTTTTAATAGCGCTACATCCAGGGTTCCGCTAAGATATTCTGCATGCGCCACATTATAGGAAATATTAGCTTCGTCGCCTCCGATCAGGCACTTCTGCCAGATTTCAACCTGAGGCTCAGTCGTTGGAAAGCTGACAACAGGGGTATCACTTGCTTCCAGGTACCATTCCTGGCTTTCTTCCTGATCGCTTTGGCTGGCTTGAAGTTTGGACAATTCGCTGGCAAAATCGCGCAAGACAGGAAAACGGAACAAAGAAGTTAAAGGAATAGAAAGGCCCACCTCATGCTCCAACAAACGAATGACGCGCACCGCCAAAAGCGAGTGGCCGCCAAGTTCAAAAAAATTGTCATAGACACCAATCCTTTCTTTACCAAAAACTTCCTTCCAGATTTTCTCCAAAAGCAGTTCTGTTGGAGTTTCAGGCGCCACGTAGCCATGAGATTGCATTTCGGGCGCAGGTAATTTTCTTTTATCTACCTTACCATTTGTAGTTAGCGGCAGCTCGTCGATGATCACAAAAGCCACAGGTACCATATAATCGGGCAACTTATTGCGCAGCGCAGCTCTCCATTCCTTCTTAAGTGCTTCCGCGTTTTCTTTGTTTTGCAACGGAACGATATAAGAAACCAGGTATCCATTGCCGGCGCCGTCTTCTCGCACGACGGTGATATTATTTTTCACATTTTCCAGGCCGGAAATATGGAAATCGATCTCGCCTAATTCAATGCGATACCCCCTGAGTTTTACCTGATCATCGATCCTTCCTTTAAATAATAACACATCATTGTCTAACATGATGGCATTGTCCCCGGTCTTATACATTTTTCCGCCGGGCACAAACGGATCCGGCAAAAACCGCTCGGCCGTCAGATCGGGCTTGTTATAATAACCTTTTGCCAGGCAATCGCCCCCGATATAAATTTCACCTGCCACGCCTTTCGACACCGGCCGGCGCTCTTCATCCAGTAAATAAATATGAGCATTGGCAATCGGAACGCCGATCGGAACAGCGGCTAAATTGTCGTCGACATGGTAATTGTAAATCATACAACCAACGGTGGCCTCGGTCGGTCCATACTCGTTGCAAATCGTTACCTGCCCCTTAAACAAGGTTGATATTTCCCTGGCCACCGAAGTTTCCAACTCCTCTCCGCCCACGATAAGCGTCACATAATGCCCCGGCAGGTTTTTTTTGATAAACGGACTGTCTTTAACGAGTTTTAAATGTGACGGTGTCAGTTTCACGACGTTCACTTCTTTATCCGTAAATATTTTCTCCAGCACAGTTACCGGTTCTTCTTCGTGGTAGGTTTTTAGCAAGCTACCTGAAACCAGCGGTGAAAAAATGGAGGTAATCGTCAGGTCAAAGGAAATAGACGTATATAGCGGGAACACAGCCGGTTTGCCTTTTAAATAATAGCTCACCGCCCAGCTGATATAGTTAACCAGCGAATGATTAGCGATCATGACGCCTTTAGGCTTTCCGGTAGAGCCCGAAGTGTATAGGATATATACCAAAGATTCGCTGTTGATGGCCACCTCCGGCAATGTTACAGCAAAATCACCGAGCTGATCTATTATCTGATCGACTAAAATCTCGCGGCCGGTCGTTTTAAACTTTTGTTTGAATGCCTCCGTTGTCAGCAAGAATGCCGCGCCCGAGTTTTCAAGCATATATTCAATGCGCTCCTGCGCATATTGAGGATCGAGCGGCACAAAAACGGCGCCCGCTTTCATGATACCCAGAATGGCAATAATCAGCTCAACACTCCGCTCCATCGCGACACCCACAACCATTCCTCTTGTCACACCCTGTTGAATCAGGTAATGAGCCATCTGGTTGGACTGTTCAAAAATCTCCTGGTAAGAATAAGCGTTTTCTTTAAACAAAACAGCCGTTTTATCAGGATGCGCGGCACAGGTTTTATTGATCAGCTCCAATAAGGTCGCTCCTTCAAAAGTCGTTTTATCCCGGTTGTTCCAGCGGCTCCAATATTCCATTAACTGCTGTTCATCTTCCAGCCTGATATGGCCGATCTTCTGTTCAGGATCGCTAACTATTTGCGTTAAAACAAAAACGAATTTATCCATCAGGCCTTTCATGGTCGATGCCTTATACAAATTCGTATTATACGACCATTGAAAAACATATCCCTTGTCACTGTCGGCGATATTGACAAACAATTCGTAGGTTTCGGCTACTCTTTGGTTGTGCTCGAGCCGATACTGAAGGCCCTGGAAGTTTACGTTTAAATCGATTCCCATATCGATATTAAGCGACACGGGGGCGAGCGGCATTCTCGACAGATCCCGCTGCATTTTTAGTTCCTTCAGAAATGTGCCAAAGGTGAATTGCTGATTTTCGTAGTCGGCAAGTTTCTTTGATTTTCTCTGGCGCAAATAATCCGCAAAAGAAAGATCGGCTTGTGGCTGGCTGCGCAGCGGCAATAGATTGACACAATGCCCCACCAGGTCAAACATCTCGGTAGCCGCCTGTCCGGCGGTTGGCAGGCCAATTACAATGTCGTCGTGGCCAGTGTATTTGTAAAGCAGCACTTCAAAAGCCGACATCAGTATATTCACAAAGCTACTCCCGTAGGTCGCTCCGGTCTTTTTGACGGCGTCGGCAAGCGCAGCCGGCAATATATAATCGTCTCTCCGGCCCTGATAGCTGCGAACGGGCGGCCGGGGAAAATCCGGCGGAATTTCGAACACAGGAATATTATCAGCATATTCCTGCTTCCAGTAAGCTACAATTTGCTGATAGGCAGGCGTGTCTTCAAAAAGGATGCTTTTTACTGCGTAATCGCTGAATTGCGAAGCTGCGGGCGGCAGTGCTGCTCCATATAATTTGGCATTATATAGTTTACTTAGGTCTTCAAGCAAAATCCCGAGCGACCACCCATCGCATATCAGATGGTGGACCGTAATAATGAAAATATGACGATCTGCTGATAGGTGGAAAAGTGCGAACCGGATCAAAGGCCCGTGAATGATATCAAACTCTGTTTCCGCGTCTTTCAACTGCGCCGAAACAATCTCCGACTGTTGCAAAACGGGGTCCAGATGCTGCAGATTTTTTTCGGTAAAAGGAATGGTTTGATTTTCGTAAATAATCATTTTGCCGCCATCCTCACTAAAGGAAGCCCTTAAGGACTCATGTCTTAAGATCAGGGAAGCCGCGCATTCTTTTAATACTTCACTATTAAGTGCTCCTTCAAAATGAAGCGACATAGATAAATTATAAGCCAGGTTAGCGTAGCGCGCACCTAAAAGGCAGGAAGCGAAGACTTCTTTTTGAGATTCTGTCGCCGGCACCACCTTTTGAATCACATCGCCTTCGAAAGGGTTATAATCCACCAACACGTTTTTCTTGGTTTCTGATTGTATCATTAGTAGGGTCTAAATAGCAATTTGTAAATAACTTCCCGGCGTATCGCCATCGGGTACAAACCAGGCTGGATTACCGCTTCTGTCCTTTCCCAGCCTCGCGCCCGGCACAGGTGGGTTGGTATTGACGGAAATATACGCTTTGGGTTGCGGCAGCGAAGGCTTATCATTTTGCTGCCCGTTTGCGGGATGTGAGGAGATAGTTTGCTGCTGCTGTAATTGGGCCACCTGTTCTGTAAGCAGGCTTATTTGCTTCAAAATGGTTTCTAATAATGCTGTTGGATCATTCGGAGCAGTAGCTGCACCAGGATGCGTTTGTTTTGGCTGATCCGCCTTTTTGCGTTCCGGGCTATAGGCGTCAACCGGCAGGCTGGCTTCGATATGCGTGGCCAATTTGTCAATGGTATCGTAAGTTTCGTTCAGTTGCCTGAAGGTTACCGGAACTTTAAATTCTCTTTTGAAACTGCTTGCCACCTGGGTTAATAATAAGGAATCAAAACCCAACTCGACAAAACTCAAGTGCGGGTTGGTATCGCTCAAATCATTTCCTGAAGCTTCGTGCAACAGGTTTTTTATTTTTAACAAGATGCGTTCTTTGCGTGGCAAATCACTGTCGCCCAGGCCAGACTGTTCTTGCGCTGCCTCACCGGGCGCGGCCACGTCGATAACCGCGTTTAATGGTTCCACCCAATATTTTTTCCGGTCGTAGGCGTAGGTGGGCAACTCATGCAAAATATCATAAGTGTTAGTACCATGAAAGAGCTTCCAGTCGATATCCACGCCTAAAGTCCAAAGCTTCCCAATAGCCTTTCGGGCGGCATTCGCGTCCTCACTACCCTCCTTCAGCTCGATGGAATTCAAAACGCGGCCGACGATATTTCCACCTTGCTGTTTGATGAGGGTTGACGTTGCATTACCCGGACCGGTTTCTAAAAACACAGGGCTTAGCTCACTGTTTAGCTTTGCGATGGCATCGCTGAAATTAACCATGGCGCGCGCATGTTGCGACCAATAACCGGGATCAGTAGCTTCACTATCTTTTAACCAATCGGCCGTAACTGTTGAAAGAATTGGAATTCGCGGAACGCCCAACTGAAACGTTGCCGCAACCTCGAACAAGGGCTGGATGATAGGATCCATCATTTGAGAATGAAAAGCATGACTCGTACGAAGCGGCTTATTTACAATACCCTTGCTGGTAAGCAAACCGGAAAACGCTTCCACATCTTCCTGCTTTCCCGACACAACGCAAAGATTGGGCGCATTGTTGGTAGCCACCGAAAGTGTAGGTGGTAGCATCGGCAACACTTCATTTTTGGATGTTCTCACAGACAACATGGTGCCGCCCGGCAGTTCGCTGATCAGCCTGGCGCGCGCTGCCACCAATTTAATAGCATCGGGAAGCGTTAACACGCCGGCTAAATGGGCACATACAAACTCGCCTATGCTATGCCCGACAAGCGCCGTAGGCTGGATGCCCTTGCTCATATAATATTTTGCCAGCGCATAAGAAGTAATAAATGTAGCCGGCTGCGTATAAAAGGTATTTTTTAACCGCTCGGCAGCCGCATCAGACGGATCTGTAAAAATAACCTGCCGTATGTCTTCATTGATCTCTTGCTCTAAAATAGCGGCGCACTCATCAACGGCCGCGCGGTAAACCGCTTCGGTTTCGTACAATATCCGCCCCATGTTAACATACTGAGAGCCCTGTCCGGGAAATACAAATACGATGTTGGGATTGCGCTCCTGCAGCTGCCGTGTGGCCGCCTGCACAATGCTGTCTTCTTTCAGCTGGCGCTGCAGGTCCTTCACATCATTCGCTACAAGGGCGGTGCGCACGGAAAGCGGTTCGCGAAAGTGCTGCAAATTATACGCGACGCTGTCAAGATTGGCGTTGGTGTTGTTTTCCAAAAACTCAGAAAGTTTTTTAGCAAAATTCAAATTGCTTTGATGGCTGCGCGACGACCAAACCACCAACTGCGGATCGTTCGATTTTACCGCGGAAGAGCGCTTCTCCTGGGATGCCGCTTCCATCACAATATGTACATTGGTGCCGCCAATGCCAAACGAACTTACGCCCGCTATCCTTTTTCCGTCAATCGGCTCCCAAGCTCTGTAGGAATCGTTTACAACAAAGGGACTGCCTGCAAAATCAATAGCAGGGTTTGGTGTTTTATAATGAAGTGAAGGCACTAATTTTTCATGATGTAAAGACAAGGCCGTTTTAATAACGCCCGCAACTCCCGCAGCGTGCGTTAAATGTCCGATATTGCTTTTCACCGAACCTATCGCACAATATTGTTTTTTTGCCTGCTCGCCAAACGCTGTTTTCAAGCCCTCGATTTCGATGGGATCGCCCAGTGGCGTAGCCGTTCCATGCGTTTCAACATAAGAAATCGTAGCCGGATCAACGCCCGCATCTTCAATCGCCATCAGGATGGCCTCCGACTGCCCGTCGGTGCTCGGGGCCGTAAAACTTCCCTTACCACCACCGTCGTTATTAACGCCAACTCCTTTAATCACAGCATAGATCAGGTCGTTATCTGCCTGAGCATCCGACAATCTTTTCAACAATACCACGCCGGCCCCATCGCTAAAAACGGTGCCTTTCGCATCTGCGTCGAAAGGCCTGCAATGCCCATCATTGCTGAACATGGCGCCTTCTTCGTAAACATGCCCGCTATTAACCGGGACATTCAAGGCAACGCCTCCTGCAATCGCCAGCTCACACTGGCCCATTCGAAGGCTTTCTACTGCCTGAGCGATGGCCATCAGGGAAGTCGAGCAGGCCGTATTTACATTGACAGCGGGTCCTTTCAAATTGAGATGATAAGCCACTCTTGTCGATAAATAGTCCTTCTCGGAGACAGATAAGGTTTGATAATAGCCCTGCGTTTCGATCTTGTCTTTATGGTTAAAAACGTTATTATTGAAATAAGTATTTGTATTGCTACCTGCAAAAACGCCCACAACGCCAGTATCACCGCCGGCCAGATAGCCGGTTTTTTCCAACACTTCCCTCGATATTTCCAGGAAAACACGCATTTGTGGATCCATTAACTCGGCCAGTTTGGGGTTGATCCCAAACAATTCGGCGTCGAAGTACGCAACATTTTTCAACACGCCCCTTGCCCTTACATAAAGCGGATCGTTTTTCTGAAGATCAGGAACGGCCGGATCGATCTCTTCTTCTTTGAAAAAAGAGATCGTTTCTTTTCCTTCTTTTAATACATCCCAAAATGCCTCTATCGTTTCGGCGCCGGGAAAACGACCCGAAAGCCCTATGATCGCAATATCACCAGTTGCGGCTTTTTCTTTTTTCTTTATATTTTTCCGCGTTTTCGGCGCGGTATCGTCCAGGCTGCTTTGCAATCCCTTTATAGTAGGGTATTGATACAGCCGCGTTATAGGAATATTATATCCATATTTTTGTTTGAGCGCGATGATGGATTTTTGGGCCAACACAGAATTGCCGCCCAATTCAAAAAAGTTATCGTCGGTACCGATTTCATCGATCAGCAACAACTCGCTCCAAACGGAAGCGATATTTTTTTCCATTGCTGATTTCGGCTTCCTGTAAAGCACGCTTAAAGCCGGCCGCTTCACTTTTATGGCCGACAATGCTTTCTTGTCCACCTTCCCACTTGCCGTTTTAGGCAGCTCATCGATCCACTCAAACACCGATGGGATCATATAATCAGGTAGCTGCTGAAGCAGCGATGAGCGCACCGCTTCTGTTTCCTTTTGATCGCCTTTGCCTACCAAATATGCGATAATACGTTTGTCGCCCGAACCGGCCCCCTGCGCCATTACCACACAATTGGTGATACGCTTGTTTTGCAGCAAGGCAGTTTCTATCTCGCCAAGCTCGACCCGGTATCCCCTGATCTTTACCTGCTCATCCATCCTTCCCAAAAAGTCGATCGTGCCGTCAGGCAGATATTTTGCAAGATCACCCGTCTTGTAAATGCGTTCAGTCTTTCCGTTGTGATCCCAGCTCACAAATTTTTCAGCGGTCAACTGATCCTGATTCATGTACCCCTCGGCTAAAGCAATACCACCGATGCACAGTTCGCCCGTTGTTCCATCCGGCACCTCCATGCCGTTGTCAAGTATATAAATCGAAACATTATCGATGGGCCGGCCAATCGTGGGAAGCTCGGGCCATTTTTTGGGATCGCCGCTAAGTTCAAGGCTGGTAACCACGTGGCCTTCTGTAGGGCCATATTGGTTGAATAGTTGCAGTCCGGGAATAGCCGCAAAGAAAGAGACAATCTGTGGCGTAACTTTTAATTGTTCGCCGGCTGTCATTACTTCTTTCAGGCTTTGCGGAAAAACTTTTTCGGCATCAGCCGCTTCGCATAGCATCTGCAAAGCAACGAATGGCAAAAACAAGCGATTGATGCCGTTGGCTTCAAGAAAATTAAGAAGCGAGGCCGCATCCAGCCTCAATGTATCATCAATCAGGTAAAGCGTACCGCCAATGGCGAGCGTAGTGAAAATTTCCTGAAAAGAAACGTCAAAAGTGATGGGCGAAAAATTGATGGTTTTAGAACCCTTCGTCATTTGGGAATCGCCGAGCTGCCATTTAATTAAATTCACCAACGCTGCCTGCCGCATGAGCACGCCCTTCGGTCGCCCTGTCGACCCGGACGTGAAAAGCACATAAGCAAAACGCGCCGGCTCGGGGAAGCTGTTAAGAGCAGGCGCTGTTGCTTGCGAAATGGCGGCGTCAATATCTGTAATAACGGAAGCGTTTGCTCCAAACAAATGTTGGTGCCCCGCAGCCGAAATAATAATTTGGGGTTTAGCATCTTCGAGCATGAAGGCAACCCTGTCCTTCGGGTAAGCCGGATCAACCGGCATATAAGCCGCCCCTGCTTTTAAAATGGCGATAATCGAAATAATGACATCAAACCCTTTCTCCAGGCAAATGGCAACGATATCATCGGGCTTCACGCCGGAGGCTATTAAATAACGGGCAAAAGCAGCCGATTTCTCATCTAATGCCCGATACGTCAGGGACGCTCCCTTATAGTGCAATGCCGTAGCTTCCGGATACTTCTGCACGGCGTCGAGAAAATATCCCAGTATACTGGTTTGTTGATGAACAAAAGAATCTCTGTCAAGAGTGCTCATAAGTTAAAGTCCGGTTTAGTCTGTGGATAATTGGCAAAGCCTTCTTGCATTGTTACTATTCAATTTTTTACAAATGCTATAGTTTCTTTCAAAACTACAAGGGCAACCAAAGGTAAGTAATAAGGCGAATAGTACAAACACTCAAATTAGCTATATAAGAGCGTCGCAGTCAGTGCTTTCCAGCGGGTTGCAGGTAGTGAAAAAGATCTAAATAATTAATCCGCACAATCGGCGGATTAATTAAAAATCTGGCGCGAAAGGGGCCGTCAAAAACTATCCCTCCGCGTTGTATAGTTTTTCATAATATTCGTGTGCCATACGGTTGCTGTCGAACTGAAAACGAACATCCTGCATTCCATTTTTCATAATCAGGCGCCAGGTATTATAATTTTCATAATACAAAGGCAAAATCTCACGGGTTAAAATTTCGTACAGTTTATTAAGATCGTAGGCATCCTGATCGTGCGTCGACATATTCGCATAGTCGGCTTTGGGAATGACAAACCCGTTGTGGCCATGATTTATAAACTCAGGAATCCATCCGTCGTCTGTTGAAAAATTAACGGCTCCATTCATGGCGGCCGTCATACCGCTTGTCCCCGAAGCTTCGCGCGGCACGCGTGGATTATTAAGCCAAACGTCTGCAGCCTGTTTCAGCCGCTTCGATAAAGCCAGCTCATAACCAACCAATACGGAGACATTTTTGAAATTTTTACTTAGATGCACCAACTCGTTAAATTCGCTGATAGCCGGATGATCCATTGGGTAGGGTTTGCCCGCCCAAATAATTTGAACCGGGTATTTTTGGTTATTCATCAGCTCAAAAAAGCGGTGCGCATCAGAAGCGATTAGCCCTGCCCTTTTATAGCCCGCGAATCGCCTGGCCCATACGATGGTAAATACATCCGGATTGAAAAGCTTACCGGTTTGATCCGCTACGATTTCAAAAGCCCGCTTTTTAAGCCATTTTTTTCGATCGTCAAATCCGTAATCGTCGCCGACATCTTTAAATTTATACATCTGCTTATCGGCCCAGTAAGTCCAGTTTTGCGCATTGGTTATGGAGGTGATCGGACAAATATTAGGATGCTTGCCCCACATCTCCCTTGACACATCTCCGTGTAGTTGTGAAACGCCATTGGCTAAACGTGCAAACCGCAACGCCACCAGCGAATGATTGAACATATCGCCGTATTCGCCGGTTAGTTGTTTTACCTCATCTACCGTTAGTCCGCAGAAATAAGTCATTTTGTGGCATAAAAAGATATCGTGTTTTTCATTGCCCGCTTCTTCCGGCGTATGCGTTGTAAACACCAATTTTTTTCTACCCTCTTCCAGGTTTCTGTTGTATTTCCGATAAAGATAAAACGCCGCCGACAGGCCGTGCGCTTCATTCAAATGGTATAAATCCGGATTAAAATTTAAGATATCGACCAACTTTGCGCCGCCCACTCCTAGTAAGATAAATTGCGCCACTTTGGCGGCCACATTGCTGTCGTATAATTTGTGAGTGATCGTTTGAGAAACATAATCATTCTCAGGTAAATCAGTACTTAATAAAAATAAAGGCGCGGTTTTAAAGGTTTCGGGATTGAGGTACCAGGCTTTCACCCAAACCGGATGATCATGCACATCGATCTGAAATTTGATACCAGTATCTTCAAGAAAGCTATAATTCTTTTCATTCCAGGCAACATCTAATGTTTGATCCTGATTGCGTTCCTGATCGTAATACCCATATTTCCATAATATGCCGATGCCGATGAGATTTTGTCTTAGCTCGTAAGCGCTGCGTAAATGTGAGCCGGAAAGAAAGCCTAAACCGCCGCTGTATATTTTCAAAGGTTGATGCGTAGCAAACTCCATTGAAAAGTAAGCTACGCGCTTGGCGTAACTGTTATCAATTTCATATGGAATTTTAAAGTTTTCAAAACTCATAAGTAATAGTAATTTTTAAGATGAGCAAAGTAATATAAATTAACGACAGTTTATATACCTTGTTGAAATTGTGTAGATAACCCACCAAAGCCGGGATAATCTCCGCTTTTCAAAGCGGGGCTTAAACGACGTAGTCCCACCATTTTTTTTCGCTTTTGGAGGAGGCTACTACATTTTCTATAAAAGCCATGCCGCGCACGCCATCTTCAACGGTGGGGAAATCGAGCAGCGGGTCAACCGGGGTTCCTTCCAGTTTTGCTGCGAGGGTCATCACAAAATTTTTATATAAATTGGCAAAAGCCTCCAGGTAACCTTCGGGGTGGCCGCCGGGCGTGCGCGTGTTTAGCTGAGCGACTTCAGAAAGATATCCATTACCGGTTCTGAAGATTTGCGCCGGCGCATCTGCCCATCTCACGATTAGCGTATTCGGTTCCTGCTGGCTCCACTTCAGCCCGCCTTTTTCTCCGTAGATGCGGATATTCAAATCATTTTCTTCGCCTGCGGCAATTTGCGAAGCGATCAAAACGCCGCTGGCGCCATTATCAAATTTCAGCAGTACGGCGCCGTCGTCGTCCAGCAACCTGCCGGGTACCACAATATTGAGATCGGCGCACAACTTTGTAATCTTTAATCCAGATATGTATTCAGCAAGATGCGCAGCGTGGGTGCCTATATCTCCCATACAGCCGGCTTTACCGCTTTTAGACGGATCGGTGCGCCAGGCAGCCTGTTTATTACCTTCACTCTCGCTCAACTGGCTCAACCATCCCTGTGGGTACTCCACATATATTTTGCGTATGGGGCCGAGCTTTCCGTCTGCCACCATTTTCCGGGCTTCTTTTACCATCGGGTAACCTGAATAAGTATGAGTAAGGCCCAGCAAGAGCCCGGTTTTATCCACTTTATCTTTTAGCAATTTGGCTTCTTCTATGGTCAGCGTCATCGGCTTATCGATCATGACATGAAAGCCATGTTCGAGCGCCATCATAGCTGGTTCGAAGTGCGCAAAGTTGGGCGTTACAATAATGACAAACTGCATACGCTCATCTTCGGGCAAAGCGCTTTCTTTCTTAAACATTTCCTGATAGCTTTCGTAAATCCTGTCTTCGGGCAAAAACAAATCCCGGCCCGAAGCTTTTGCCTTTTCAGGATCCTGGCTTAGCGCACCGCAAACCAATTCAATCAATCCGTCCATATTTAAGGCTATACGATGCACAGCGCCAATAAATGCGCCTTTTCCGCCGCCTATCATGCCTGCCCTCAATTTTTGTTTCATGTGTTAAGTTTTATTTTATTTGTTGTCCACGCCTATCGGCAGCCGCTGAATCCGGCATAAAATGATCTTAGCTTTCAAGCAGCGGCAAGATCATTTGTATGTTCAGCTTGCTTATTTCGTTTTTGTTCTTTCAAGAATGCCGTAATGGTTGGCACCTTTATTTATTGTTTTGCTACGAATATACGTTTTTAAGAAAACCGTGAGACATGGCGTTTTAAAATTTCATTTACTGAATATATTTATGCATCTTGCAATACGATGAAGTCAAAACTTTTTATTCCGCTTACCCTGACAATTCTCATTACTACTGCGTATTCCTGTAACAACAGCGATCAAAATAACATTCCCGCGGCTGTCGACAGCACTGTGAAGGGCATAGTAGAGAAGGTTGCGCCACCTAAAAAAGAAAATCTAAAGCCGGTTATCACCTATAGTTGGGTGAAAAAGAAAGACTGGCTATCGGCAAAAGACTCTTTCGAAGGCGCTAACCACCTGGATCTATTAAATGCCATCAACAGGGTCGATACGCGGCATTTGAAAAGACTTGACAGCATTCTCGTTCCGAGTGATTATTCGCAGGAGGTAAAAATGTATTTACCATTTCCTGAAGAAGTTGACGCGCTAAAGGATATTCATAAAATCATCTTTTTTTCATATCCAACCCAGGTTTTTGCAGCTTACGAAAATGGCAAACTTGTTTTAACCGGGCCCACCAACATGGGTAGAAAAAGTAAAAAAACACCCCGCGGTTTGTTTTTCACCAACTGGAAAGCCAAAAAAACTAGAAGCACGGTCGATGATGAGTGGATCTTAAAATGGAACTTTAATGTGCACAACAAATGGGGCGTCGGCTTCCACGAATACGCCCTGCCCGGCTATCCTGCATCTCATAGCTGCATGCGCCTTCTCGAAGCCGATGCAAAATTTTTATACAGCTGGGCTGACCAATGGATTTTAAAAAACGATTATGAACGGCTGGCTTACGGAACGCCGGTGCTCGTTTTCGGAACCTATCCTTTTGGCGAGCCCCGCCCCTGGTTTCAACTGAGCGAGAACCCTAAGGCTTTAGACATTCCCGCAGACAGCATTGCCAGCTATGTTAAGCCGCACCTGCAAACCATCATCGAAAGGCAACAGCAGCGCCAACAAGTCGCCGCTAGCCAATCTGCAACTCCCTAATTTTCAATCGAATCAATGCCGACCGCAGCTGCAACCCTGTGCTTCAGTCTGGTCATGCCAAGGAAACGCACCGGCATTTTTGTATAGTTCCCAGGGAAATTTGCTGCGTGGCTTGGGGTGATTGCCGATCTCGTTCATTTCTTCAGCGTCGTAGAGGCGGCCGTTCGCCATCGTATATCTAATGGATTCCGTATTGTAAATATCTTCCAAGGGATTTTTATCCAACACAATCAGATCCGCCAGTTTGCCGGCTTCAAGCGAGCCGATATGATCGTCAAGGCCCAAACTTTTCGCGGGATTAATGGTAGCGGTTTTTAAAGCCTCATGAGCCGTCATACCGCCCTGTTTCATCATCCAAATTTCCCAGTGCGCACCAATGCCCTGAATTTGCCCGTGGGCGCCCATATTAATCAACACACCCGCGTCATTCAGCTTTTTCAAATTTTTTGAAGAAAGGATATGACCGTTTTCATATTCTTCTTCAGGCAGCATGGTTCGATGGCGGCTGCGCTCGTCGATAACGCCGCGCGGTGAAAAGCGCATCAGCCTGTTTTTTTCCCAAACATTTGTGTGCTGGTACCAATAATACTCTCCACTCACCGAGCCGTAGTTTACAATCAGCGTAGGCGTGTACGCAGTTTTTGATCTTTTCCAGAGCTGTATTACGTCATCATACAAAATTGAGATAGGCATGTTGTGTTCGATGGTCGTGTGGCCATCGAGTATCATACTGGTATTGTGGAAAAAGAAAGAGCCGCCTTCGGGCACTACCGCCATTTTTAAATCGCGGGCGGCGCTAATGATCTGCTGGCGCTGTTCTCTACGCGGCTGATTATAACTTTTCACCGAAAAAGCCCCGAATGTCCTGGTTCGCCGCAGTGCACTTTTAGCATCATCCAAAGAATTGATAACGGCTTTAAAATCGCCGTCTGCTCCGTATAACACGGTGCCCGTCGAGAAAACCCGCGGCCCTACAATTGCGCCCGCCTTAACCAGTTCGCTGTTGGCAAATACGAACTCACTATTGGCTGAAGGATCATGAATGGTTGTTACACCATACGCTAAACCTGCATAATAGGGCCAGTGCTTTTGTGGCGTGATGCCCGTTCTAAAGTGGCCCGCATGTGCGTGCGCATCAATAAACCCAGGCATTATTGTCTTTCCGGAAGCATCGATGCTGTAAGCGTTGGCAGGCACGGTAATTTCATTCGCTTTGCCCACGGCTTTTATCTCATTATTTTCGATAATAATCGTTCCGTTATCGATTACCTCATCTCCTTTCATGGTGATGATCCGCGCATTTGTGAAAGCTACCAAACCCGCAGGACGGTCTACTTCAACCTGCAACGATACCGGAATTCCTTTTTCAGGTATTTTAAAGAGAGAATCAGCCTTATGCGCAATAAATTCAAATCTTTCGTCTAACCTGATCGTATAATACTGGCTGCCCAATGTGTAATGAAGAAGTTTCGAATCGCTGCTCCAATGCAGGTTGTAGCCCGCGTCTTTAGTAATTACTTTTACCGGAAAATCTGAACCTGAACCATTGAGATTAAGGGTCTTTCCGGTCTGCGGGAAAGCAGCCACATAGGCTTTGTGTAAATCCGTAAAAGCAATCCATTTTTCGTCGGGAGACACTTTAAAGTTGTTGCCATAGGTACTTTTGATCAGTTCCTTCTCTTCCAATCCGTCGAGCGAGCAGCTAAAGAAACTATTACCGCCGCCTTCATAATAAATCCGGTCTCCCGACTGGTTAAAGGCCGGAGCGCCGCTTCTTTGAATGATAAACCTTTCATCTTTTCCGTCAGCAGACATAGTATAAATCCCCGGCTGGGCCGTATGCGCCGGGCCCAGGGCGTCGCTTCCTCCCTCCTTTATAAAAACAATTTTATTTCCGTCAGATGAAAAGGACGGCGTCCGGTAAATGCCTTTTCCCTGCGTAAGTTTAACAGGCTTTGCTTTTCCGGCCATGGCAAGCCGCCAGATCGCTCCGGCCTGCTCATCATTCCAAGTTGTATAAACGATATTTTTCCCGTCCGCTGAAAAAGAAGGCTCGAACTCGAAATCGCTGCCATGGGTCAGCCTTTCAGGCTTTCCGTCAGGCAACTTCTTTTTCCATAAATAACCCACTGCATTAAACACGAGCCATTTTTGATCGGGCGAAGTCACGGCGTGACGTATTACATTCGCCGAAAAATGATCTCCGCCGATGTCCTGCTTGAAGCGAACCGCGTCATAAATCTTTTGATGCACATTGCAGGTGAAAGGAATGACGGCCGCTTTATTGGTCGCTGCTACCTCTATTTTAATAATTTTTCCATTCGCCCAAATAAAAATATATTTATCATCAGGCGACCAGCCATAGCCGGTGTAGATTCCGAAAATACTCCACGCTTCCTGCTGGTCTTTACTTAACTGATCGAACACCGGCCACTCTAATCCTGTTTTCAGGTCGCGCAGGTAGAGGACCGTTTTGGTCCGTACGCGTTTGATAAAGGAAAGATACCTTCCATCGTGAGACAACTGCGGGCGTGCTGCTCCCCCGCCACCGCCGGTAACATTTTCAATTTTGCCTTTTTGCCTGTCGAAACGCCTGATCATGAAGATCTGCTTATTGGGATCTTTATTGTATTGAAAAAAGCCGCCGGGATACATGTCTTCACTAAAATATACATAGCGGCCATCGGGAGATACGCAGGGTTCGTTCACGTCCTGTTGATCATTTTTTCTCGCTGTGAGCTGCAGGCCGTTTCCGCCGCTAATGTGATAGAGCCACATTTCGCCGGCGCCCAAAGATCTGCCTGAAGTGAAATGTTTACGCGCTACCAGATAGTCGCCGTCCGGTGTCCAAACGGCATTATTCAACAACCTGAAATGCTCCCTGGTCACCTGCCGGGCGTTGCTGCCATCGCGATCCATCACCCAGATATTATCTCCACCGCCAGCATCGGAAGTGAAAGAGATTTTTTTGCCGTCGGGGCTGTATCTTGGTTGCACTTCGAAAGCGTGGCCGCCGCGCAGCAACCTGGCTTGCCCGCCCGTAACAGGCATCTGGTAAATATCGCCCAGCAAATCAAACACCAATTCTTTGCCGTCCGGCGATACATCAAGGTTTATCCAGGTACCTTCCGTCACCGTAAAGGAAACATCCTGATGCGGCCCGCCTGGGTTTGAAACGTCCCATTTCTTAACGTCGGATTTGGATTGGGCAGTGCTTAAAAGCGGCATTAGCGCGCAAAGCAAAAAAGCAATATTCTTCATAACAATAAATTAGACCTTCGCGATCGAATGCAAAGCGATTTAAACATGTGATCACAAAAAAGAGAAAATGAAGCCGGAAAGATAGCAAGGCAGCAGGTTTCAGCAAAATTTTAATGCGCAGGGAAAAAGTATGCTGCTTTAGCGTCCCGTCTTTTTATAATAGGTATTGAAACCGAGCACGCATAAATTGATGAGAAGCGAAATGCTGTTTGAAATAATTATGATCCAATCGTCGATCAGCACGCCATAGGTAACCCAAAGCGCAAGGCCTGAAATCAAAATAAGTAATACCCAGAGAGAAAGGTCGGAGGATTTTTTCTCCCTAAGGATTTTAATCAGTTGCGGCAACAAGGAAACCCCTGTGCATGCACTTGCCACCACACCTATTATTGTATTCGTATCCATATCGCCTGCCGCTAAGAAGTTTGTTTAGCGTTATCGCCAAAGCCGCTTACCCAGTTTATGGCTTCCCTTTCCTGATCGAAAGGGTAAACCCTAAACACTCCTGGCATAATTTTACTGAAAACGTCGGTAACACCTTTTAAGGTTTCCGAATTACTGATAATCGCTGAACGGTTCCAGTTAGTTAAGTTTTTCAATCCCAGCCAACCGTCCTGTAACCAGGCGCCCACAGAAAAATTTTTTAAGTCGGTTTCGAGATACAACATGTAATTCAACTCTTCATGAGTGGTCATGTGCGCTTTCACTTCGGGAAGTACCGTTTGCGTAAAATCTTCAGCTGTTACCTGGCCTGCGGCGCGAAAACCGATAATATTGCCAGGAAGGGTAGCCATCTTTTCAATCATAAGGGCTTATTTAAGATTGAAAAAAGGCAATTTCTATGCCACCAAATAGCGGCTTTGCTCATCTCTCTCCTAAAAGCGTGCAATATCGGAGCTGCTGCTTTCGCTTAAAATTGCTGTTGTTTTTGTTTTGGCATGCGCTTTGTTTTTTCCAAATCAGATCATTCACTATAAAACCAATCTTATGACAACGCTTAACGAAATTATAAACAACGGCTTTCAGGCCTTCAACATTAATACAACCGTATTTGACGAATATACCTGCGGGATGGTGAAAGTGCACGTGGCCGGTGATGTTGTGGTCAACGTTTTTGTGATGGATGTAAAAATCAACTGCGCCCACGACATTGACGAGTTAATGTATATATGTAAACGTGTGAACGCACGGGCTTAATCTGCAATACTATTCATTCTTCTCTATAAATGTTGAAAGGATCGTTAATGCGATCCTTTCTTTTTTTATTTAGGGCAGCTGGCCGCGACGTCAACATTTTCATTTTAGCGAGGCGCAAATGAAAATGAGATGATTTGAATAAAATTTGAGACGATTGGCGCCTGGTAACACTTCATATTCGGCTATTTTTACATGCTTTGCAAACAGATCATGAACAACGCATATGAAAAGAATAAATGAGCAATCCTTCTGAAAAGCCACATTACATCATATTAGATGGGCTGCGAGGTGTGGCAGCCATTATAGTAGTCACCTTCCATCTGGCCGAGCCGCTTTCAACCGGAAGATTTGACAATCTGGTTAACCACGGCTATCTGGCGGTAGATTTCTTTTTCTTACTATCGGGTTTTGTAATCGGCTATGCCTACGACGATCGCTGGAAACAATTATCTGTTGGCAACTTTTTAAAACGGAGAATTATACGCCTTCAACCCATGGTAGTGCTTGGCATGACGTTGGGCGCCCTTGGCTTCTATTTTACTGATTCCACTATCTGGCCGCTCATTCACACTGTTCCGCTATGGAAATTGCTATTGGTAACTTTAATTGGTTACACTATTCTGCCCGTGCCTTTATCGCTCGATATCCGTGGCTGGCAGGAAATGCATCCGCTGAATAGCGTTGGCTGGTCGCTGTTTTTTGAATATATCGCTAATATTCTCTACGCCGTTGGCGTCAGAAAACTTTCAAAAAAAGCGCTCACCTTTTTCGTTTTGTGCGCAGCGGTTGCGCTTGCCCATTTTGCTATTAGCAATCCCAATGGCGATGTCAGCGGCGGATGGACGCTCAATGCGGAACAACTCCGCGTAGGTTTTACGAGAACCATCTATCCATTTTTCGCCGGATTATTATTGTCGCGGGTTGCCCGCCCTATTCGCTTAAAGCGGGCGTTTTTATGGAGCAGCCTGTTACTGGCTATCATTCTTTATATGCCGCGCATCGGTGGCCCCGCGCAGGTTTGGATGAACGGGGTTTACGAATCCGCGTGTATCATCTTTCTTTTCCCAGCTATTGTGTATATCGGCGCTGGCGGCACTTTGCAAACCAGAACCGGTATGAATATTTGCCGGTTTTTGGGCAAAATTTCCTACCCGCTTTATTTAATCCACTACCCCTTTGTTTATTTTTATGTCGCCTGGATCAGTGACCACAAAGGCACAACCCTGGCTGAAGCCTGGCCTTATGCATTGCTGATATTAATCGGCTCCATCATTTTGTCTTACATTAGTTTGAAATGGTATGACGAGCCCGTCCGCAAATGGCTGGCCAAAAAATGGCGATAATCCTCGATTTTCAGTTCGGATAAAACTTAGTTCGCCATACTTATCCCTCCCAAAGGAAAATCGTTTTTGCGAAAACAGAAGAAATAGATATCTTTAGGCTGTCAACAACATTTCGATTGCAGCTACGGCTTAGGCCCTTTATATTTCGATGACTGAAGAAAGGAAGATTCACCTGATACAGGCGATTGCGGTTTACAATGACGAGTTCGCGTTTGACGAATTGGTTAGATTTTATTTTCCCGGATTAGTATCCTTTGCCTCCAACATTCTCAAAGATGTGCAGCAGGCCGAAGAAGCCGTTGAAGATGTGTTCATAAAATTGTGGCATAACCGCACTACCCTGGTTTCCATTAAAAATTTCTCTCATTACATTTATACGGCCACGAAATATACGGCGATAAGTGCGCTGCGAACCCGAAAAGCTATTTTATATGACGACTTTTCAGAAGATTTTCCATTGAGCTATGACGAACCTGAAAGCGCGTATATCAGCAAAGAAAATGTTCAAACCATAACCAAAGCTATTAACAGCCTGCCTCCCAAATGCAGGCTTATCTTCAGGCTGATCAAGGAAGAAAGAATGAAATATGATGAAGTAGCCCAGCTGCTTCAGATATCGGTTAAAACAGTGGAAAGCCAAATGCATATTGCGATAAAAAAGCTTGCAACAGCCCTTCAAACCTCCCTTCCCGAACTACTGGGCAGCCTTGCTCAAAAAAAAATCTGATTTTTTCTCATGGCTTTTAAGGGTTTTGTCACCCCGCGCGCGACCTATTGTTAGAAGCGGCAATAATGAATAAGGAAAGGCTTATTGAACTACTCATAAAAAAGCAATCGGGCACGATTACGTTGCCCGAATCGCTTGAATTGAAGGAGTATTTAAAAACAGATGCGGAACAGGAGCAATTGTCGGATTTGCTGGGCGATGTACTAGAAGGCCGCTTTCACCAGCAACAATCATATAGCAAAGATGAGATTGATACCCGGCTCCAGAAAATCCATAGCAGGCTTCACGCGAAAGCAGATACTACCCGGCAGAAAAATCATTCCTTCCGCTGGTTGCTACGTGCTGTCGCCGCGGTAGTTATTATCGCTTTCAGTTGCCTGGCATTATACTACTATACAACTAATAGCGACGACCCGGGTTCGACTAATATTCTCGCTACAAAGAAGGGTTCGAAATCGAGCCTGGTATTGCCTGACGGAACTAAAGTATTATTAAACGCTGACACCAAACTAAGCTATAATCAGTCGTTTGGCAAAAAAGTGCGTGAAGTAGCATTGGAAGGCGAGGCGTATTTCGAAGTAGTCAGAGATAGCGAACATCCATTTATTGTTCACACCAAAGCAATGGACGTGAAAGTATTGGGAACCGTTTTTAATGTCAGGGCGTATAAAGACGAAAAAAACACGCAAACCACGCTTATAAAAGGTTCGGTAGAAGTGACGCTGAAAAGCAGAAACGATAAAGTGTTACTGAAACCTAATGAAAAGATAATTGTAAACAATCATATCGACAGCAGCCTGGCGGCTTATGCTGAAAAAGATGTCGCAAATATCTCCGTGGTGCCGGTTAAAACCAGCCCGACCGATTCATCGATTATAGAAACAGAATGGACGAAAAATCGGCTTGCTTTTGATCAGGCCTCCTACAGCGAAGTTTTTGCCGAGCTGGAACGTTGGTATGGCGTCAGCGTAACGATAAAAGATGCTGCCATTTTAAAAAGAAAGATTAGCGGCAGTTATGAAAATGAGGAGATTTCGGAAGTGCTTGAATCTTTAAAATTAGCTACCGGGTTTCGCTATAAGCTGGAAAATCACCAGCTTATTATTTACTAATAAACGATTGTATCACCATTTAAAAACTGCCATCATGGATTAAAGAATTGATAAAAAAAGGCGAAAAATGCTGTAACATTTTCCGCCGGTAAACAACAGTTAACTCGTTGCCTGGCAACGAAAACCATCATTAAAACAGATAACGAAAATATGAAAAAAAATGATCGCCTTGCCGTCATAGGGAGAGGACATTGTATTATTAAATATCTACTGCTGATGAAATGTACTCTTGTAATTATACTGTTAGCTTCGCTTCAATCCATTGCGTTCAACGGGTCTTCTCAGGAGCTGGTGAGCGTCAATGTAAAAAGCAAATCGCTTGCTGCTACTTTGAAATCGATTGAAGCTAATTATCCTTATCGTTTTGTCTACAGCGATAGCGTTGCGTTAAGCAATTATAAGGTAACGCTAAACGCCAGCAACATTACGATTGAAAACATGATGAACCGGTTATTAAACAATACCGCTTTCACTTACAAAAAGATGAACAAAAACCTGGTAGTCATCATGGCTGCAATGCCGCAAAAGCAGGCGCAATACCTGGTGAGTGGCATTGTTACTGACTCAACAGGCGCCCCGATTGCCGGGGCAAATGTGCTAGAAAAAGGGACCAGTAATGGGACTGTGACCAACGCAGATGGTAGTTTTACGCTCGATGTATCGGGCAAATCGGCGATACTCGAAATCTCCAGGGTTGGATTTTTAGCGAGAGAAATTGCTGTGTCGGGAAACAACCTGGGTACCATCATATTGAAGACGAGCAGCCAGCAAATGGAAGATGTCATTGTTATTGGCTATGGCACCACTACCCGAAAAGACGCTGTGGGCGCGGTCGATCAAATAAAAGCTTCGCAGTTTGAAGACCGCCCCGTGGGCAACGTGACGCAGGCTTTGCAGGGCGCTGCGCCCAGCCTGGTGATTCAGCAGCGCAGCATGAACCCGAATGGCAACGACATGAACATTAACATCCGCGGTATTTCAACGATGAACAGCAATTCGCCATTGATTGTTATCGACGGATTAATCACAGACGGAGCGAGCTTAAATCAACTTAACCCTTCCGATATTCAAAGCGTTTCTGTTTTGAAGGATGCAGGTTCAGCCGCCATTTATGGTTCGCGATCTTCTAATGGAATTATTTTGGTGACGACCAAACGCGGCGCTAAAAATCAGAAGCCCACGGTAAGTTTGAGCGGGCAAGTGGGTTGGCAGGATCCTAAAATTCTTTTCTCCCCTGTGCAAGGCTATCAAAATGCGACGCTGAAAAATCTGGCGCTTACCAACGTGGGTTCACAGCCGGAATTTTCTCCCGACCAAATACAGGATTTATATGAGCATCGCGATGAGGAGGAGTGGAATTTTTATCAGATCCTCGAACCAGCTTTGCAGCAAACGTATAACCTCAGGGTTTCGGGCGGCAGCCAAAATACTACCTACCTCTTTTCCGGAGGCTACTTTAACCAGGGTAGCAATTTTGTAGGCGACTATGGTATCACGCGGTATAACCTGCGTTCCAATATTACCACCGAAGTGGGCCGCTTCAAACTGACGTCTATCGTAGCCTACAGCAGAAACAATGCAAATAACACCACCGCCACCAACGCGATCATTAATTCGAGCCGCATACCGCCTTATTATTATTATCGGATGCAGGCGGACAATGGGAAATACCTGATCAATAACGCGCTCACCGATCAAAACCCGATCGGAGAATTGCATCAGGGCGGCTTTATCAACGACAAAAATGATTATATCAATTTGAACCTGAATCTGGAGGTAAAATTATTCTCGGGCTTAAAACTGAAAGGCGTCGTCGGTTCTGATATTTACGCCAACAATCAGTTCACCCGCAGGATAGAATTTCCGCTGTATGCGAGTGCGGACGCCACGCAACCCGCGCTTACGATGAATTCAAACAGGCAAACGTCTGACTATAGCCGGAAGGCCAGTTTGATGAATTATCAATTGATGTTTGATTACAATAAAACGTTTGGCCGCCACAATCTCAGCGGATTATTGGGCGCCTCCAACGAATCGTTTACCGCAAAGGAAAGCAGACTTACGTATCTGTATACCGATTCTATCTTGGGCATACCTACTACAGGCACTGTCATCGACGAAGCCAATAGTTATCTCACGCCCAATCGTACGGTTCAAACCAGCCTGAGTTCTCTTTTTGGCAGATTGGGATATTCCTTTGACGACACTTATTACGCAGAGCTCAGCTTTCGTTACGACGGTTCTTCAAAATTTGCAAAACAAAACCGATGGGGTTTCTTTCCATCGGCCACACTGGCCTGGCGATTGACCAATGAAGCATTTATGGACCGCTACAAATCGAATGTCGGCGATTTGAAACTGCGCGCCAGCTACGGTGTATTGGGTAATCAGAATATCGGCGATTATCAATACCTCACCAGGTATAGCCTGTATCCGAATAGTTATGTGAGTGGTGATTCCAGCTTTGCTGGCGCCGGCTTTGTGTACGGAAATGAAGATCTACGCTGGGAATCTACTCATAACACGAATATCGGTGTAGACGCCACTTTTTTAAGAAACAGGCTTACGGTTTCATTTGATTATTTCTACAAACTAACGAAAGACATTTTGGTGCGGCCCGTTATCCCCTCCGTGTTTGGCACCGACCTGGATTCGTATAATGTAGGAGAAATGAAAAACCAGGGCTGGGAAGTCAATATCGGGTATCGCTTCAACACAGGGGCTTTCAGTCATAATGTGTTAGCCAATATGGGCGACTCGAGAAATGAAGTAACCAAATTTGAAGGATTTGAACAGATCAGCATTGCTGACAATATTGGCAAACTGACACGCATAGGCGTGCCTTTCAACGCTTATTACGGTTTGAAAACGGATGGTTATTTCCAATCAATGCAGGAGATAGAAACAGCCGCATTGCCCGTGGGTGTGAGCGCTACCGACCTTAAACCCGGCGATGTAAAATATGTAGATAGAAACAACGATGGAGTAATCGACTCCAAGGATCGTTTTATTTTAGGATACGGCTTTCCCCGTTATACATTCGGCCTAACCTACAATGTCGCTTTCAAAGGGCTTGACCTTTCCATGCTGTGGCAGGGTGTCGCCAAAAGAGATATGATGATCCGCGGTGAGCTGGTGGAACCTTTTCATGAAAACTACTCCTACGTTATCTATCAACATCAACTGGACTATTGGACGCAAACGAATACCGATGCTCGGTGGCCGCGGCTTACCGCCACCGGTTCTCCGTCAAGGCAAAACAATTATGGAAGAGGATCTGATTTGTACAAATTTGACGGCAGCTATGCACGGCTCAAAAATATACAGGTGGGGTACACCCTTCCGGCATCCCTTTCAGAAAAAGCCGGTATCAAAAAAGCCCGGTTGTACATTAACGCACAAAACCTAATTACGCTAAGCAAGCAATCCTGGATTGATCCCGAGTCTTCAGAATTCAATTCGAATATGTCGGGGGCGGCGAACAGTGCGCGCAACTACCCTACCCTGCGCTATTATGGTTTTGGATTAGATCTTCAATTTTAAAAAATAACAGGAATGAAGCACAGAAAAATGATATGGGTAATAACTTCTTTCTTCGTTGTTATTACTTTAACGAATTGCAACAAAATGGACCTGCAGCCGACCGATCAATATACAGATGAAAACTTCTGGTTATCGGCCGCTAACGCAGACCTGATGGTCAACATGGCCTATAATCAAATGTACTCGGCTGATAAAATGTGGGACGACGAGGCGCTAAGTGATAATGTTTTTGAAGGGCGCTCTAATACAGCACAGCGCGTGATTCGCAATGGCAATGCTGATCCGTCTTTAGGACGCTTTGCCAGCGAATGGGAAGCAGCTTACGGCGGATTAAAGACCTGCCATATTTATCTGGACAATATCGACCGTGTGCCTAATATACCAGCATCAGTGAAAGAACAAAGAAAAGCTGAGATCAGATTTATTCGCGCTTTTCTCTATTTCCGGCTGGTTAATTTTTATGGCAACGTGCCCTTCTTTACGGAAGATATTTCGCTAAGCGAATCGCGGACCTTAGCCAGAACCGACAAAGCGACCGTCATGGCATTCATTCATCAGGAATTTGATGCTGCCATGCAACTGCTTCCATCTAAAGGCAATTTGTCTGGCGCCGATAAAGCGCGTGTTACGAAGGGAGCCGCCTGCGCGATGCAGGCCCGGGCCTATTTGTATGAAAACAACTGGCAAATGGTGGCCACCTACACCGATAGCCTGATCAACCATCAGGATAAATTCGGCAGTTATAGTCTGTTTCCTAATTATGCCGGACTTTTTACCGTAGCGAATGAATACAACAGCGAGGTGATCCTAGACTATGGTTATCTTATCGATAAAAAAACATGGTCGAAATATTACGATGCCGCGCCGCTTTCGGTGGGCGCCCGCTTAAATGCTTATGCACCCTTGCAAGAATTAGTCGACAGTTATATCTTGTTAAATGGAAAGACCATTGATGAGGATCCTTCTTACAACGAAAACAACTCTTACGTAAATAGAGACCCGCGACTGGCAGCAACGGTTATCTACGACGGTAGTCAGCTTCAAAAACCGGACGGATCGATGACGACCATACGCATCCGGCCAGGCAGCGGCACGCCCGACACTTACGTAAATGCGAGTTCAAATTCGACGGCCACGGGCTATTACATGAAAAAGTACTACGATGTACAGGCGAACGCCACATTCCAATCTGGTTTGAATATCATTATGATCAGGTATGCAGACGTGTTGCTGATGAATGCCGAAGCGAAGTTTGAATTAGGAATGATGGATGCTTCCGTTTGGAATCAGACCATCAGGGCGATCAGGTCGCGCGCCGGGTTTACCGATGCGGGTGCATTGGATTATCCCGCCGGCCTGCCTACTGCTCAAATGCGCCGCCTTATCAGAAACGAACGGCGGAGCGAACTGGCGCTGGAAGGACTGCGTTATTTTGATATTGTGCGGTGGAAAGCCGGTCCTGAATTCCTTTCCGGAACTGTTCACGGGGCCAAGTTTGCAAATAACAATACCAGCTATATCGTGCTGGATACCCGCAAATTTGATGAAGGCAGAGATTACTTATGGTCGGTTCCCAGATCTGAAATAGACCTCAACAACAACCTGCTTCCTAACAATTCGGGCTATGGTAATTAATCCTCTTACTATTTAATAAATAAAATACTCATGGAAAAAATATTCATAAAATCTTTCTACCTGTCTTTACTAAGTCTCATCTTATTCAGCTGCAAAAAAGATGACATGAACTATAAAGATGTTTCCGTAACGCCGGTTAAAAAATTATATGCACCGGTAGACAACCGCTCTGTAAAACTTCTAAGCTCAGCTTCGGCTTCGCTTTACTTTGAATGGGAAGCGGTGCGCGCTGAAGACGGCGGTGCGGCGGCCTACGAAGTGGTCTTCGACAAAGCCGACGGCGATTTTTCTGATCCTTTATACAAAATTGTATCTGACAATAACGGTTACTCCAACGGAGCTACCATCACGCACAAAATCCTTAACAGGATAGCGGGTTTAGCGGGTATTGAACCCGGCGGCACGGGCGCGATAAAGTGGAGCGTCATTGCGTCCCGCGGTATCAATACTATTAAGTCAGATGAATCTTTTTCTATCATGGTAACTGCGCTCCAGGGCTTCGCCGATTTGCCCGATGAAGTATTTATTACGGGGGAAGGATCGGAAACCGGCAATGATCTGTCTGCGGCGCTTCCTTTCAAATTCAATGCTACCGGAGAGTTTGAAATTTATACGAAACTCGAAGCCGGCAAACCTTACTATTTTACAGATCGCAATAATGGCACGCCGCGCATTTTCTATTCCGATAATGGCAGCACACTTAAAGAAGCCAGCGCTACGGGTTCAATCACTGCTTCCAAAACCGGCGTTTATCGCATCAATCTTGATTTTAATACCGCTACTATCGCTTATACGGAAGTGACCTCGATCGGCATCTTCTTTAGTCCTGAAAATAGGGTGTTATTTAATCTCGATTACCAGGGCAAAGGAATTTGGAAAGGAACGGGCGTTATCAACTTCAGGCAGGAATCGTGGGGACGCGATCAACGTTATAAGTTTCAGATGGTAACCGTTGCCAACGGCACCACCAACACCGGACAGTTGGGTACGGTAAATGGTACTGACAGCCCGCCCACAGCGAGTTCGCCTGCATCCTACTACTACCTGAGAGTATTGCCTAACCCATCACAATGGGATGACAAATGGAAATTTATTTCTGCTGTCGACGGAAAATCAACGACGATTACCGTGTTGATGCAAGGCTCCTCGCCGTACACCCATACGGTTCAGGTGAATTAACAATTGGCCGGAGCGCTCGTTCGCTTCTTTGTAAATGGAGTAAACGGGCTCCGGCATTTTTTAAAAAATAAAAATATCCAAATGAATATTTATAGATTATTTGCGATACTGTTGATAGGCTCGATCATTTCCTGTTCAAAATTTAAAGATGAATATACCTACGGCGAAACGCAAAATATTGACTGGAATGCTGCAGCCGACAGCGCTACCAATGCGTTGATCGCCCAGTTTTGGAACGAAAGCGGTTATTTTAATTATGGCAGCAACGGCTCAAACAACGGGTTTCAATACTGGCCCAATGCCCACGCCATGGATGTTGTCATCGACGCTTACCTGAGAACCAATAACAGCGCCTATAGCGCGTATTTTGACAAATGGTTTGCCGGCATCAAAACAAAAAATGGGAACACCTATTACAATGTGTTTTACGATGACATGGAATGGAACGCGCTCACATTCGTACGTTTATACAAAGCGACTAATGACGCCAAATATCTCGACGCTGCCAAAGACTTGTGGAATGATATTATTGGCGGATGGAACGAAACCTACGCCGAGGGCGGATTGGCCTGGAAGAAAGATATGCCTTACAGTAAAAACGCCTGCTCGAACGGCCCGGCTGCTATTCTGGGCGTCAGGCTCTATGAAATCACAAACGACGAGAGTTATAAGGAATGGGCGCTGAAGATTTATGATTGGGAAAAAAACACGCTGTATGAATGGGCCACCGGCGGCATCTATGACAATATCAACGGAGAAACCGGCGCGATTAACAGCGTAGTTTTGACTTATAACACCGGCACTTTCGTAGGCGCGGCTGTTGAACTCTATCGGATCACGAAGGATGTTGCTTACCTAAACGATGCACAAAAATGCGCGAATTATACCATTACAAAATGTATTGATTCGGGCAATAATGTGCTGCGCGATGAAGGCACCGGCGACAACGCCTTATTTAAAGGAATCTTTATTCGCTATTATCTAATGTTGTTGCAAGAGCCAGACCTCAATGATGACTATCGTACAAAGTTTGTCAATTTTTTCAACAATAACGCCATTAACGTTTGGACGAAAGCAACATATAAACAATCATTGCTTTTTGGATCTTCCTGGATCGCGCCGCCAGCCGGCGAAGCACAACTCACCGCGCAGGCAAGCGCCTGCATGATGATTGAAGCCAAAGCTGCATTTGACAAAAGTGATATAGAGTAACACCCGATCTATCGTTAAAACAAAAAAAGGAGCCGTATGTATGCGGCTCCTTTTTTGGTTGTGATTGTCTGCGTTTAATCTAACAACTCCACCCCTTCCCAATACTATTTTTTGGTGTTGGATGCAACTGAAGAATGGCGCCACCGGGTTTGATTTGAGTTGGCTCTTTATGAGTGAAAAAGGCAGCTACATAATTTGAGACAAATCATCTAAATTTTGAACAGCTCTAAATTTTAAGCAATAAATTTTCTTTTTACTTTAGCTGCTGAAACGATTTTGTTATTTGTCAAATTTGCAATCCCAACAAAATTAACTGTTGTGAACGGCGATTGCAAACGATGCCATTTTTAAGAAATATAACGTTGTCATGTAAGCGGTAATAGGCGTCCCTTTAGCCGGAGGCCCGCTTAAATATATTCAATCAACTGGGTATGAGATATTCATTTATTTTTTTAGTCTTCATTGGCTGCCTGCTAAGTAAAAACAGCAGTTCACAGCAAAAAGTGATTTCAGGTTTAATCACCGATTCAACGGGTTTGATAAGCGGAGCAAACGTCAACGTGAAAAACACGTCAATTGCTACTGTGTCCGACTTTAATGGGCGATATTCGATAACGGTGCCGTCCGACACGTCAGTACTCGTTTTTAGCCGCATCGGGTATCAAACAATAGAAATGATGGCCGGCGATCAAACTGTGCTTAATGTAAGAATGACTTTGTCATTTTCTGAAAACGAGGAAGTAACGGTCGTGGGTTTTGGTACGCAGAAAAAGAAAAGCCTGGTCAGTTCTATAACATCTGTAAACGTTGAGGAGCTTAAAATCCCCTCAAGCAACCTCACCAATGCTTTAGCAGGTAAAGTGGCTGGTATCATTTCGTTTCAAAGAAGCGGCGAGCCGGGAATAGGCACCGATAATTCCAATTTCTACATAAGAGGCCTTTCGTCATTTGGCGCCGGCAAGCTGGATCCGCTGATTTTAATAGACGGAGTAGAGTCTTCACCCACGGATATGGCGAGACTACAACCGGATGACATTTCCGATTTTTCGGTGCTGAAAGATGCAGCTGCCTCCGCTGTATATGGCGCGCGAGGAGCCAACGGCGTTGTGTTAATAAATACAAAGTCGGGAAAATCTGGCGTTACAAAATTTAATTTCCGCGCCGAAACAAGACTATCCCGAAACACACAGCAAATCGAATTTGCCGATAATATCACCTATATGGAGACGGCTAATGAAGCCGTACTCACCAGAAACCCTAACGGTATTCTTCCCTATACCCAAAATAAAATTAACGGAACAAAAGAAGGCCGCGACACTTATCTCTACCCCGACAATAACTGGCTCGATCAATTAATAAAAAGGAATACAATTAACCACGCCTATAACATCGGCATTACCGGAGGTACCCAAAAAGCCAGGTATTATGTGGCCGGCACCTATAACGTGGATAACGGGATATTGAAAGTCAATCCGATCAATGATTTCAACAACAACATCAAACTCAGGAATTACTCGCTGAGGACAAATGTCAATTTAAATCTAACTTCCACCACGGAATTGATCATAAGAATGTACGGGCAATTTGACGACTATGCCGGTCCCATTGGAGGCGGTAGCGCTACGTTCACCAATGCCATAAGAGCCAACCCGGTGATGTTTCCGGCCGTTTATCCTGCCTCCATGCTGCCTTACCTGGAACATCCCTTGTTTGGATCTTCACCGACTTACAACAATAATGGTGAAACTACCAATACATTATACACCAACCCCTATGCGGAACTGGTGAAAGGCTATAGCGTATTTAAGTCATCAAATATACAACCACAGATAGAAATTAAACAGGACTTGCGACACCTGGTTAAAGGATTGAGATTTACGGGTATGGGCTACCTGCGCAGATACTCTGAATACAGGGTAAACAGATCTTACAACCCGTTTTTCTATCAGGCAGTCATCAATCCGATCGATCAGAGCTATTCGTTACAAGTCCTAAATGACGGATCGACCAACTCTATCGGAACGGTGGGCACCGAATACTTGTCTTACAACGAAGTTCCCAAAGTCCTGGATTCGCGCATGTGGTTACAAGGCGCACTGGATTACAATCAAACATTCAACAAACACTCCGTTAGTGGCATGGTGATCAGCTATCTTTCAAGTTATGAAAAAGGGAATAATGGCAGCCTTACCAATTCTCTCCCACAGCGTAATATCGGTATATCGGGAAGATTTACCTATGGATTTGATAACCGGTACCTGACTGAATTTAATTTTGGATATAACGGCTCGGAAAGATTTGCACTTCGGAACAGGTTTGGTTTCTTTCCATCATTTGGTATCGCTTATCGTATCTCCAACGAAAAGTTTTTCGAACCGCTCACCAATGTTATCAGCGATCTAAAATTCAGAGCAACTTTAGGATTGGTGGGTAATGACCAGATCGGAGATATTGCTGACCGGTTTTTCTATCTCTCCAACATAAGTCTTAATGACGGCACTTACGGCGCCAGCTTTGGAAAGAACGACGGAACGCCGGTTTATGCCCGTCCCGGCATATCGATATCTCGATACGCGAATGAAAGCATTACCTGGGAGAAATCCAGACAAATAAATATTGGTATGGATCTGAGAATGTTTAATGACGAACTCGAAATCATTGCCGATATATTTCACCAGCACCGAACGCAAATATTGCGGCCAAGAAGTTATACTGAAAGCGCTGCCGGGTTTAGCGCCACACCGTTCGCTAACTATGCCGAAGGAGAAAGCCAAGGTCTCGACATGTCTGTAAGGTATCAAAAAACGATCACCAAAAATTTGTGGGCCAACGTGCGCGGCACATTCACCTACTCTACTAATAAAAAGACGGTGGTAGATGAATTGCGATACGATCCGTCCATCGCCTACCTGTCAATGATCGGCTACCCTACAAGCCAAACCTGGGGATATATTGCAGAAAGGCTTTTCGTTGATCAAAACGAGGTAGACAACGCACCGGTCCAATTTGGCAATACAGCGCTTAAAGCGGGCGACGTTAAATACCGTGATGTAAATAATGATGGAGTTGTCAATGCCGACGACAGAGTTCCCATAGGGCTCCCTACAGTGCCTGAAATCATTTATGGCTTTGGTACTTCTATGGGTTACAAAAAATTTGATTTCGGCATCTATTTTCAGGGAGCAGGCCGCACGTCATTTTTCATCAATGCCAACGACATTCAACCGTTCAACAAAAACGGAGGCCTGGAAAACGGCCTGCTTCAATCCATATCCGAAAGTCATTGGACAGAAGAAAACCGAGATCTTTACGCCTTTTGGCCCCGCCTCAGCACTTACATCATAGAACCCAATAATGTAACGTCTACCTGGTGGATGCGCAACGGTAGTTTTTTGAGGCTTAAGAGCCTTGATGCCGGCTACTCGCTAAGCAATCTAAAAAGGATTAAAATAGATAATATGCGCGTCTACTTTTCTGCCACCAATCTTCACTTATGGAGTAGATTCAAAATGTGGGACGTGGAAATGGGCGGCAGTGGACTGGGTTATCCGCTTCAAGCTGTTTACAGTTTAGGTGTGCAAGTTAATTTCTAACCGCAATTAGTTATATTATGAAACGTATTTTAAGGACTGCTATTTACAAAAGACCAGGAGTCATTCGCGGAAATGCTTTCTTTTGCCTGGCATTGATTATTTGCGGAAGTTTGTTTTCCTGCAAAAAGTTCCTCGATATTGTCCCGGATAACGTATCCACGCTGGACAATGCCTTCAAATTAAGAAACGAAGCTGAAAAGTATCTTTTCACGTGCTACTCTTACCTGCCCAACAGTGGCAACTTGCTTTTTAACCCAGCCAGTCTGTCGGGGGATGAAATCTGGTTACCGCAAAACGATCAAAGCTTATGGAATGCTTCATTCAGGGTAGCGCAAGAGCAGCAAAACCGAAGCGACCCCTATGTTAATGTTTGGCGCGGTACAAGATCCGGTGGCGGCAGTGGCGATTCATGGCCTATATGGTCGGGGATAAGACATTGTAATATTTTCCTTGAAAATCTGCGAAACCCCGCCAGGGTTCCGGATATGACGGCTGAAGAAAAGCTAAGATGGATTGGTGAGGTTGAATTTTTAAAAGCCTATTATCACTTCTACCTCATGCGAATGTATGGACCTATTCCACTCATCAAAGAGAATGTTCCATTGGAATCGACATCAGACGATTTGGGCGTCAACAGAATGCCTTTGGACTCATGCGTTAACTATATATCATCACTTCTCGACAGCGCTGTCACCAAGTTGCCGACCAAAATTTTTGATGAGAACAATGAACTTGGAAGAGTGACACAACCCGTTGCCCTCGCCATGAAGGCCAAGCTGTTGCTCCTGGCTGCAAGTCCATTGTTTAATGGCAATCCGGACTACGCCAACTTTACAGATCATGAGGGTGTATTACTTTTCAATCCCACCTACGACCCTGGTAAATGGGAGAAGGCAAGAGATGCTGCCTTAGCGGCGATAAATTCAGCTCATGAAAATGGTTTTAGTTTGTATAAGTATGAATTAGATCTGTATGGTTTAAGCGACGTAACTAAAACCCAGTTAAGCATAAGAAATGCAGTCACTGAACGGTTTAACCGGGAGCATATATGGGCGCTGTCCAATTCTTACTTTGGCAATAGCGCCGGTTGTATTCCTCCGCTAACAAGAAGTGACAATGGACTTCGAGATAATTTTAGAGGATATTTTGCTCCTACCATGAAGATTGCTAAAATGTTTTATTCCAAAAACGGTGTTCCCATTGAGGAGGACAAAACCTTAGATTTCTCTGATTATACGACCACCCGAACCGCTACTGAAGCAGAAAAGTTCAATATCGAACAGGGCTACGTTAGCGCGCGGCTCAATTTTGACAGAGAACCTCGTTTTTATGCAGATCTTGGGTTTGACGGGAGCGTGTGGTACATGAAAAGCAGTTCGAGCGGCAATGATCAAAATACTTATTATGTGTCATCAAAGAATACACAAAAAGCAGGTTTCGGTCATTACCTGTATTATTCTCAAACAGGATACTTTATCAAAAAACTGGTAAGCTGGGAATCAACAGTGCAAAGTTCCTCTGCCCCGGTATTTAAGAATTATCCCTGGCCGGAAATCCGCTTGGCAGACCTGTATCTTATGTATGCCGAGGCGCTCAACGAAGCGGAACCAGCATCAGCCACCGCTATTACCTATCTCGACATGGTAAGAGAACGGGCCGGGCTGGAAGGCGTAGTAGCGTCGTGGAGCCAGTTTTCTAAAAATCCAACAAAATACACTTCACAAGCAGGGCTAAGAGCCATCATTCAAAGAGAACGCCTTATAGAACTGGCCTTCGAAGGCCAGCGTTTCTGGGATCTACGGAGATGGAAGCTGGCGGCCAGCGAACTCAACAGTGACATTAAGGGATGGAATATTGTTGGAAAATCTGCAGCAGACTATAACATTGAAACAATCATCCACGACCAACACTTTATTACCCCCCGCGATTATTTGTGGCCCATCGGGAATTACGATACTCGCCGAAATGCCAAACTCGTTGAAAATCCAGGATGGTAACTTTAAAAAATGTTTAAATGAGAACTTCAATCATATTCATAATCATCAGCACGCTTTTTTTATTACAGGCTTGTAAACAAGATCTGGGATATAAAGAGCCCTCCATCAACGACGGAGTAAAACCCGCACCGGTCTATGACGTGTCTGTCAGAAACCTGCCAGGGAAGGCGGCGCTTACCTACGCGTTACCCGCCGATAAAAACCTGCTTTATGTAAAAGCAGTTTACAAAATGTCGAACGGTAAGGAAGCCGAAACCAAATCTTCCTACTATTCAAACAGCCTGACAGTAGAAGGATTTGCAGACACGCTAAGCCACGAAGTAAAGCTATACAGCGTGAGCAGAGGTGAAATAAGTTCTGACCCGGTAACCGTTACTATTAAGCCGCTCGAGGCGCCTATTTTTACGGTACTAAAAAATGTGAAAATTGTGAACGCTTTTGGTGGTTATAATCTTGCTACTATAAATCCCGACACTTCCGACATCGCCCTTCTCATATTAAAGAAGAATGATTTCAACGAATACGAGGTAGACAATAAGCGAAGCATTTACACGAACCAGAACACTATTAGCGCACAGATTCGCGGTTTGGACACCGTGGCCTCGACCGTCAGATATTTTATCAGAGACCGCTGGGGCAATACCACCGACACGGCAGTTGCCGCCGTAAAGCCTTTGTTTGAGCAGGAAATACCTCCCACAACGTTTAAAGATTTTACAATGCCTGGCGATGGGGTTCAAGCGTTGAACGGTCTTACCCATGTGTACTACATGTGGGACAATAGATACAATTATCCCTTCATTAGTTTCACTAACCAAGCGGCCAGCGGCCCTGGTCCGAATATAGTGACTTTCGATATGGGCGTATCCGCCAAATTAAGCAGGATCTGGATAAGACCTTACCCGGAGGGTTCAAGATGGTATTATCTCACTACTATGAAAAGATTTGAATTTTGGGGATCAGAGCAACCGAATCCTAACGGCGCTTTAGACGACACCTGGCACTTACTTGGCTCCTACGAGGTTATTAAACCTTCGGGCCTGCCCTACGGCACAGACAACGCGCTCGATGTCGCTACAGCGTCGGCAGGCTTTAACTGGGAAATTGATATCAATGCGCCAAAAGTGCGGTATATAAGAATAAGATGCCTGGAAAATTTCGCCGGGGGCACTGCGCAAAGTGTTGCCGAACTTAAGCCTTACGGAGATTTGAGATAACATGAAAAAATGAAAAAATGAATACTAAATATATCTACTGCCTCTGTTTCATTGCACTTGTACTATTTGCCTCCTGCCGAAAATGGGATGAATTTAAAAAGTTCGTCTCGGAGGGAGAAAGAATCTACACGGGAAAACTCGATTCAGTAAAAATTTACTCAGGAAAAAACAGGGTCAGGCTCACTGGCATGATTAAGTCAGACCCCAAAGTAAAATATATGAAGGTGACCTGGCGCGACGATATGGATTCGGCAATCTTCAATATTCGACGGACCGAAAGCGCTTCCATATATATCGACACGATTATCAACGTGTCAGATGAAGGGATTATGAATTTTAAAATTCGCACTTACGATGAGGACAATAACCCTTCTGTTGCGGTAAACGCCGTCGGCACTTCGTACGGCGCCATTTACCGAAGCAAACTAACGGCCAGAAACATTTTGTCTAAATCATTTGCGGCGAATCAAACTACTATTACGTGGCAAACCATGGATCCCTTTTTGGGGCCTGAGTACACCGAAATTTTATACGCTCAAAACGGCGAAGCCGCTGTATTGCAAACGCCGGTTAGTGCTCCCAAATCTGTATTGGTTGGATTCGATATAAGAAACGAGGGTTTTGAATACCGAACCATTTACCGGCCCGACTCCACCAGCATTGACACTTTTGCCACGCCATTTGTATACGTGCCCAAAAACTAAACACCTTCATTAACAGAGGACATTTCAAATAAAAGAAAGCGAATTGATCTCACGGCAACGCGACTGAAAACAAAGACGCGCCAAGAGCTACATCAAAAAGGAGCCAGAAGTATGTGGCTCTTTTTTGGTTGTGATTGGTTACTCAGTAATATTACAATTCAACCAGCTCAACCCAAATAGCATCTTTCGGTGCGGCGGTTAATTGAAAAGAATTGTCACCGGCGTTGATTTGAGTTAGCTTTTCATGGGTGAGAAAATCACGGATAAGGTAAGATTTATTGGGCCATTTCAACTTGTCCTTTTCGAAAGTATATCTAAATGATTTCGTTGTATCGAAGTTAACAATGGCGGCAAATATTGTTTTCCCAGGGGAATAGAAGCTCAGTTGTTGATCTTCCGTAAGGCCATCCGCTACTTTCAATGGGAGAAATGCGCGCGGCCTATCGAAATATTTACATAGGTTAGGATTATTTAAATAGTAATATGCTCTTTCTCTAGCGGTACTATCTTCAAAATCAGATCCATCGCCTAGTATGCTGCCCATAATAGCCATGGTAATAAGCCGGACTTTTACATCCTGATCGCTTATTGGAGGATGTTTTTGGAACTGATGCATAACAACAATATCCATATTTGTAAACGGCCAAAGAGAGCCCTGCATCCACCCGAGATGGGAGGACGTGATCATCGACGATGCGGTGCTTCCATAATGCGGAAACGGGGGCAGGTCATTTCGTAAATGCGAATACACATCAGTTGAAAGGAATCGAACATGCGCAAACTGACTGGGAAAAATCGGTGATATTGCCTGCGTAATAAAAATGTCAGGGCCCAGCATGGAGTCTATAAGATGTTTCAACATTTTCATCCCTGAATGGTAGGCCTGCAACCCAGACCGGACGGTTCTATCATATCGAGTTGTGGATTCCAATGCACCTGCTGTTAAAAAATCTATTTTTAAAAACCTGGCGGCGACTGCACGAGCCTTTTTCAATTCGCCTAAAATGCGTTCACGGGTAGCAGGATGTGTGGGATCCAAGGGAAATGCGCCGAAGTCACCGTCTTTATATACAATCGTATGCCCGCTGCTGTCTTTGAGCGTAACATCACGAATATTATAATTTGTATACTGAAGCTTATCTTTATTCACCGATGATTTCCACGTCCAAACTGCAAAAGGAATAAAATAAAAACCCACTTCCTGGCCATTCTGAACACAATGCTGCCGAATAGATTTCAACACATCTTCGGTGTATATACCTTGATCATAAGAGTCGATGCTGATATATATCTTTTTATCCTTGGAAAAATTTTTTAGTGACGCAATGAAGTCGGAAATCCCCATTACTTCGTCGGGCATCATCTGCTTTTCATATCCTAATACACCCTCCACACCGAAACTGTTCCAGTAAAACGGCGCAGATTTATGCCATGGAAGGCTTCCATGTAAAGCAGCGTTCGCCCATCCATATACTCGAAAAGCTTCAGTACGACTTTTTAATCCACAAACAAAAATTTGCGGCCCTACAACGGTTTGCCCCTTCATCGGACCATGTGCAACGACATCATGCGTACCATCGTTCCCACCGAACTCAGCACGCAGCCGCTTATTATCTGGTACGGCGGCCCCACCATAAACCGCGAACGAATCAATGACGTTTTTTTTCTCCGACAAAACATAATGTATACCAGTCTTCCAAAAATCATGGCTTACACTTCCGACGACAACGCCAGAAAGTAAATCCCGGTCATATAAAGATGAAAAATTATAGCCCGTTCCGCGTACCTGACCAGCACCCCAACCTACCGTAAGCAGCTTAGTCCAATTGTCATTATCAAACGGCATATCAAGAATTCGAGGCTCATTTCCTTTTACGTAACCTGTTCCGGCGTACTGTTTGGAAAGCACTAAGGGGCTTATATAATTTACCTCCAGAGACTGGCCGCTTACTGAGCGTATTTCTAACCCCAATAAGAAAAAGGGCTTGTCTTTGTAAATATTTAGGGTGTGCAGCATCTGAACAGAACTACCATCCTGTTCATGTAAAATTCGCAACTGCTGCCCCTGGCCTATCTTGTCAGCCAAACTAATGACATAGACTGTATGTCGTTTAAATTCGCTCGAATTATAAATCTCGCCAGAAATCTCCTTGATACTGGCAGTTATATTTTTAAGATAGCTTCCATCTTCAAAATAGGAGTTTACACTTCCGGTATTTCTGTCGATAACCAACCGATAGTGGTGCGATCGAACAACGACGCTATCTTTATATGTTGAGGTCACCTGGGCTGCTACATTCCCGTGCATGGAAAAAAACAGCACACAATAAATAAAAAATAGAAATTTCATTTTCATATACCAATCTGTGCTTGGCAGCGGACATTTAAAAACGTCGCGTGCGCCAATAAAATTTAAATAGGCAAGATAAAAAAAATTATACTAATAGAATAGTATAGTATAATTTTACACCGCCTAAGCAGTTTTTTCTGCGTTAAACAATAAGGAGATGCAAAGT